>JAPSLU010000136.1 GCA_031180405.1 Bacillus sp. (in: firmicutes)
GATTAAAGTCAGGTAATTCTTGCCGAAATAATTATTGGGTGATAACATGTATGGTAGCATAGGTATCAATTTAAGAATGTTAAGGTTCGAAAAGAACAAGACTCAAAAAGAAGTAGCAGAAGCTACCGGGATCTATAATAGAAAACTCAGTTACTACGAATGTAACAAAATTAATCCCTCCCTGGAGGACCTTGAAAAGTTGGCGAGATATTATGGAGTACCCGTGGAGAAAATTAAAGATGTAATATACTAAAGCCCCTCTCGAGTGAGAAGGGCTTTTTTACTTAGCCAGCGATGCAGTTAAATTAAAATCAAGCTCTTATTTCCAGAACAGTATAAAATAAACAAATATTTTCATTTATTAATAGACAATTATATTATAATATCCAATTCTGTAAAAATATGTTGAAATTTGTAATTTCATTGGTTACCATGTAATTGTTGGTTTTTACTGGTAATATTTTGTTTGTTTTCAATTTTTTAAAACATTAATTAAAGGAGGTGTCTATGATGTAATCTAACTAATATCGACCAATCTATTTAAAAAAAAATTAAATAACGGAGGATTACGATGAAAACAAAAAAAGCTTTAGTTTCAAAATTATTTTGTGTTGGTATGGCACTAACTTTTATCATGTCAATAGGGATGTTTTCAGCTAGCGCCGCAGGAAATTATACAGATACAGCATTCACACAGAACTATAACGGAGACGGCAGTGATGTTTTTACACCAAAACGAGCTAAATTAGATTATACATCTAGCTATGTCTACAATAAAAATTCCACTTATGGATTCAGTACCAACGTATATGGTTCAAATGATACATCAAACATAATTGGAGCTTATGCCACGTATGGACCTTCTGTTCATGTAAGCAAAGGGCAAGCTAAATATTTGCCAAATCTGGTTAAGGAACGCGGTTATAAATATGCACAGATTGGCATGATGTCTGATTCACATTCTCCTAGTTACATAAGTATTCTTTGGAGTCCAGACAGTATCTAATCTATTGATTGATACTTAAATTTACTGGTGAAAATCATGACCAGAATAGCATAAATTATTTTTATGGAAATTATGTTATTCTGGTTTATCCTTTCCGTGATGTAGAGAACTAAACGCCAACATAAATGATATAGATAGTATCATTTCGCGCAAAAGATCATATGGGAAAAATGATTTATAAAATGACAAAGAGATTTTCCAAGGAACTTACACAGGTAATCTTAAGAATTGAACTGAGGTTTTTTTATGAGGAATATGATAAAAATTGAAATAATACGTGCTTTTAATAATAGATCTCTGTTTTATTCAATACTAATTGGTTTAATCATTACCATTTCTCATTTCGTATATTATGTAATTCCATTATCTAATGATCTTGACAAGTATCTTGCTTTAAATAAGCCAATGATGTATCCTGGATGGCTCTTTTCCTCTTGGATAGGTGGAAATTTATATAACTTGCATGTTTTTTTGTATTATCTTTTAATACCTATTTTGGCTGTAATTCCATTTGCTGATACATTTTTCCTAGATAAAAAAGAAGGTTTCACTAATAATGTGTTTATTAGAACAAATAAAAAATATTACTTTATT
This sequence comes from Bacillus sp. (in: firmicutes), assembly GCA_031180405.1. Taxonomy (GTDB): domain Bacteria; phylum Bacillota; class Bacilli; order Bacillales; family Bacillaceae; genus Metabacillus. The sequence continues at coordinate 1,601 of JAPSLU010000136.1, forward strand.
TCAAAGTTTTTAGCTACTTTTACAGTAGGTGGTCTAGCTATAGTTATTCCTTTAGTAGCGAATTTTTTATTAACTGCAATGTTTCTACCCTCTATGATTCCTGAGGTATCTAGTGGTTTTTATACAATCGATGCATCAAGTATGTGGTCTACATTATTTTATACTCACCCTTTCATATATTTAATATGTTTTTTTCTAATTGATTTTGTTTTTAGTGGCCTAATCGCCACAATCGCATTGGCTGTTAGTTACTTTGTGGAGCATAGATTTGTTGTTCTAATAACTCCTTTTTTACTTTATTTATTTGTATTTGCCTTTTTTAATCTATTAGGCGCAATATCATTAGCACCAATTAATTTCTTACAACCTAGTTTTTCTAGAGGAAATATATTTATAATCTTTGTTGAAACAATACTCCTAGGAGTTACTACAGCATTCATTTTCTATTCCAAAGGTATGAAAGATGATACTTTTTAAATAAAAAGTTTTGATTGGTTCTAAAATATCTATATTAATTTAACGTTGGTTTCAGCTGATTTTAACTGAATAAAGGAAATATTTTATGATGGATTTTAAAAAAGATAAAAAAATTGGAAGCCTTTTTTTGAAACAAATAAAACACGATTTTTTAATTGGAATTTTTTATTCTTGGAAAAATTATATACCTGTCGTGTTAATTTTCCTATTTGCATGTAGTTTATTCCATAGTATGGTCTCAAATAATATTTTAAATGGATCTATAGAAATAAAACCTTCATTTACCGATTATATTATAGAAACATATAAGGGAATGGCTATATACGATACCAATAGACGAGATATACCTTTTCAAATACCAGTAATTTGGCTATTGATCAATATTTATATTATATACTTGGTTAGTATTTACCCTTTAAAGGACTTGTATTCGTATGGTCAGCAAATCTTACTTCGCTCAAAGAATCGAAAACTATGGTGGTTAAGTAAATGTATATGGAACGTAACTACTGTTATTCTATTTTACTCAATAGGTTATATTGTAATCTTTCTTTTTTGCATATTTACAGGCACTTTGACATTGAAGAATAATTTGGAGATAAACTTACTAGTTTCTAATGTGAATACCGATGGAATTTCTACTGATCATATTTTAATTATTGCAGTTTTTCTTCCGATAATTTCATCAATAGGCCTATCACTCTTTCAAATGTTAATGGCGTTTATAATAAAGCCCTTGTATAGTTGTATTCTAATCATTACTATTTTAATTTCATCTGCATATTTTTGTGTACCTTGGCTAATTGGGAACTATTTAATGATTTTGCGTAATCAAGAAATTACCCATACCGAGGGAATAGCTAGCAACACCGGTATATGTTTAGGTATTCTAATTTCAATTTCTTCTTGTATTTTTGGTTATTTAAGATTTAGAAGTATGGATATATTGGAAAAAAAGTAACAGCAATTACTGCATAAGATAAGATAGCAAAAATCAGAGTAGGAGTGATTATTCTGTTCATTGATGTTAAAAACTTATCTAAAACCATTTCGAAAACGATAGTTTTAAGTGACGTCAACTTACACTTAGAAAAGGGGAAAGTGTATGGACTAAAAGGTAAAAATGGTTCTGGAAAAACAATGTTAATGAGAGCAATTTGTGGATTAATTATTCCAACCAAAGGCGAAATCAGTATAAACGGCAAAATTTTAAAAAAAGATATTACCTTTCCAAATAATATAGGTGCCTTAATTGAAAATCCAGGGTTTATTACAAATTACTCAGGATTTAAAAACCTAAAAATCTTAGCAGATATTCAAGGCAAAATAGATAAAGATATTATTAAAGAAACCATGTTAGAAGTTGGACTTGATCCTGAAGATAAAAAAAGATATAAAAAATACTCATTAGGAATGAAACAAAAGTTAGGGATAGCTGCAGCAATAATGGAAAAACCCGAGATTATAATTTTGGATGAGCCTTTCAATGCCCTTGATGAAAAAAGTACAAATTTAGTAAAAGATATTATTATAAAGAAGAGACATGAAGGTGCAATAATTATTATTTCTAGTCATGACAAGGAATTACTTGAAAATCTATCAGATGAGATATTTTTATTAGATAATGGCAAGATTATAGATCATATAATGATAAAACAGCCAATTTAAGAGATAAGGATGATTGGTGTGTTCAAAATTAACAAGAAATTTAAAATCTATATAGGAATATTTTTTATCGTTATCCTTACTACAATTATTGGAAATAGAATTATAAGTCTTAACCAACAATATCCACCACCAACACATGAGAAATCCCCCTTAAAACAACCTATGAAGTTTAATCATTTTGAAATTAAAGCAACAAGTTTTAGAGTAATAAACAATACAGACCTTCTCCAATTGGGTTCTGAATTTGAACAATTCACACTAGGGCATGAGGATTTTAAGTGTGTTCTTACTGAATTACATATTAAAAATATTAGCTCTAAAAATTTGAATATTGAAGTCTTTCCTTTCACCTTAGAATCAATTGGATTTTCAAATGGAATTAATTTAGAATTATTCAATGCACTCAATGGGGGAGACGCTGTAATGAATCCAGAGTTAAAACCTAATGAAGAGATTACTTTACAATTACCATTTACTATGATTGAAGAACAGTTTACCAAGAAAGATTGGAACAACGTTAACGAGAGAACTTTTGAGTTAGTTCTATCTCTTTATCCCGTGAAAAAAACTATTGTACTAAATTGATTTTAAGTAAAGGGAATCCAAATACATATTCTATTATTTATGAATTTTCCATTTATGTAGATAGTTAAAAGAAAAACATAAAAAGCCATACTCGCTTCGTGTAAAATAATTTACCACACAACTATTCTTTATTTTATCCAAAAAGCCCTTCTCAAATTATGAGAAGGGCTTTAATAATTTACTTCACTCTAAGAACTTGTCCAACATAAATCGTGTAGTTATCATCAAGATTATTCCAATCTTTAATTTGTTGACGAGTACTTCCATAAGTCCTGCTAAGTGAATAAACAGTATCGCCTGATACCACTGTGTGGTAAACCGCTGCGTTCTTCTTAGGAAGATTAAAGCTTTTTACAATACCATTAACATGGCCACGAGCAAGATTTTCGATGAAGGTGCTTGATTTCAATTTAGCAGCATCATTGGCATTATCGATAAATCCATTTTCAGTTAAAAGCGCCGGCATGTTTGTCTCCCTGAGAACATGGAAGTTGGCTTGCTTTTTACCCCGATCATAGAAATCAACCAGATTCATTACCTCTGCATGAATGTTATTTTGATAAGTGGTAGTTGGTGCACCGACACCTGGATAAACATAATCTTCATATCCTGTTCCACCGCCTGCATTGATGTGGATGGATAAATAAAATTCAGCTCCCCATGCATTAGCAGCGTTAGTTCGCTCTGATAAAGATACTGTTTGGTCACCAGTTCGGCTCATGCGGATTGAAACATTATCATATTCAAGGGTCAGAATATCTTTAATACGTGTAGCAATTTGAAGTGTTAAGTTCTTTTCCTGAAGTCCGTTCCCAACTGCACCTGGATCTGTTCCGCCGTGTCCTGGATCAATAAATACTTTTACCATGTTTAATCACCTCTAATATTATTTTTATTCCCATTAAAATTTAACTGCCTGTACTCCTGTCCTTCGTCCCTACATGACAATCACCCCTTTCAATGCATAAGAAAAGCCACCCCAGAAGGGCAGCTTATTTTGGCCATTGATAACGTTTTGCTTGTTGACTATCCTCGATTCCCCTTGTTGTTGGATCATTCAAGGCATTCCACACACTAACTACAATTAAAAACAAAACATAAGGATTTGAAATTGCACCAGCCAACAAATTAAAAACAGAACCCCAAGTAGTGAGGTCCTGCGCTGTTAATCCAAAATATCCGAGGATTGGTGCAAAAAACGCTAGAAATAATTGTGCTAGAAATACAGGGTTTTTAAATCGAATATTCCAGTTAATCATATTCATTGTCCTCCTCTTAGAACGTTATAAAAAATAGCAATCGCTCCCCCAATAATTCCGGTAATAATTGCAGTAATAATGGCTGCCGTAATTGTCCTTTTTATCCATGTTGTGTTTTCATCAATTTTGCTAAGCTTTTCATTCATGGAAATGATTTGTTGGTCATGCCGGTCAGAGGTTCTTTCCAATTTATTCACCCTTACCTCAAGGGCTTTAATATCAGCTTTCATTTCAGTAATTTCTTTATCGTATGCATTCATTGGTGCCGCCTCCTGTATCACTCACAATCCCCCCTTGAAGGCAAAATAAAAAGCCTTATTCGGCTGTAGTCGTCTGTGCTGCTGGTGCTTCCAATCTTTGAATAAGCTTAGTTCTAACAACTTCTTTTAATGCTGTTAAAGATTCGTTCCCCTGATATTCCTCACCAGTCAATGGAATATACCCATTCAAATTGACAGTGCCTTCGGGGTCCTTTCCTTGGAATTGAACATGGACATTAGAAATCCCTCCATCAGCGTAACGGATATTAGTACCTGTAATTTGAATTTCAAACATTATTCATCAGCTCCATTTTCAATTTCTTGTTCCTCTTCCTCATCCACACCAAATTGCTCACATAGATAATCGTAAATCTCTGACTCCTGGGCCTCATACTCCACATCCTCAAACTTCTTCAGAACGTGTTTAATTGTCCTAATCATTTCACGGCTGTCACCCCCTTCAATGACAAGCTTTTCAGAGTTTAACTCTTTTACATCATTAGAAAAAGCAACCATGTCTTTGATGTCAAATTGACCATCTTTCACGATTGCTTCTCCTTTTTCATCCTTATGCGAATGTTCTTTAGCAAGCTCTTTGCGATCTTCCTCAACTGTTTTAAGTCTTTCAGTCATCTTCTGAATGAAGTGCCTGCGGAAACGGGAATGTTTCCTGGTTAATTTCAGGTCATACATAAAATTTATTGCTGATACTAATTTTCCGTTTTCAATTTCTACTCTCATTTCTATTTCCTCCTATGCCGAATCAAGGCGGTCTTCTAAATTTTTTATTCTTTGTTCTAGAACATTAACTTTTTGCATTAAATATTGGTTATCAATCTTTAACCAATTCAATTCATCCGCATGATTATCTGTAACAGCAATCAAATCTTTGACACCTTTACCAATATAAGATGCGTATGCATATAGCTCTATGGAGTCACCTTGTTCTCCGTGTAATATTCTTGGAACATCTTCAATCATTACCCCAAGTCTTTTTTGCCTTTGTGGTTCATCCCATTTATATAAATAGGAATAAAAGTTTATATCTCTTAAAATAGGGATTACATTTTCTTCAAAGGTATTAATATCCGTTTTTGTTTCTCTAGAGGAACTTGGTGGTAAAATTTCGCTTGCCCTAATAGGGATATAAGTTCCTGTAGTTCCACTTTTGGTTGCTCTTACTTCATTGCTCGCCCTTACATACATATTATTTGAGCCGGTATACGGGCTAATTTCAATAAAGTCGCCATAATAACCAGCTGCTGCTACATTTCGCCATGTGATTGATGCATTGTCTGTCATAGCTACTGAAGTACAACGAATTTCACCATCTGCTCCAAGGTATAGGTGAGTTCCTCCAGATGCAGTGTTAGTTGCTATTCCAGTAAAGTATGCCCTAGAACCTCTTACTGGTCGATAGTTAGTAGTAGAACCTCTTGTTGTTACCCTTAATTCAGCATCTGCGGCAGGACGAACAAATATGTTTACTCCTGCTGTCTGTGAATTTGAGTCAAAGTAGTCTCCAATATATCCCTCGGCACGAACAGGTCTGTAAATAACAGAACCGTTCTCCTGTGTGAAACCCAGGGACGTAACCCTTAGTTCTAAATCTGTGCCGATATAACCGTTTGTTCCCGGTTTAAATCTGTAGCCTAATGCTCTAATCGGACGATAACTGTAGCTATCAGCCGCACCGTCAGAAGGAATGGAGTTAACATTAACCACACGAGCTTCATTTTCTGAATCAGGTGCTAAATAAACGTTAGAATTACTTGTACCTAACGCGGCACTTGTTACTAACAACTTATCCATTCTAAAACGTTCAGAACCACCTGAATTGTATCCAAAGATACCATCAGGATTAATGTTGACATAGTTTCCAGTGCTTTGGGTTAATCGTACGTTAGCACCGACAATTTCAAGATTTGTATTGCCATCAGAAGAACGAAATTTCGAACCCCATATGTCAATACCTCGAATTGCTCCAGCATTTAACTTATCTGCTGAAAGAGAAATGATCTTTGCATTATCAATAGAAGCATTGGCAATCTTTGCGTTTGTAATGGCAGCATCTTGAATTTGTCCAGTTCCAACTGCAAGGGTACCAATCTTTGCATTGGTAATGGCTGCATTCGCTATGGCTGCCGTTCCGACCGCTAAATTTGTGATTCTAGTTTGGCCATTTGTAATATACACATCACCAACTAGATCAATCAACGCTGCTTTAATTTTCACCGTACCTGGTTGCAAGTTTATGGATGCTATAACATCATCACGGTCTACTTTTAATGAGATTTCATCGGTCATCAAATTGATAGATGATTCAGCCTGTGACATTCTGCCGGTTAAGTTATCAACGGAAGTTTGAGATGCTTTAAGGCCTATTTGAGTAGCGTTCTGGTCAATGCGTGTTTCAGCTGAAGAAACACGACTGTCTAGATCTTCTGGTGCTGGAGTCCAATCGGTGGCTTTATTTCCTTTTTCTACTTTTAACTCTTTGTATTCAGCAGTACCCGAACCAGTAAGACTTCCCCTTCTCAACGGTACTCTGAATCTCACAACATCAGCAGGTGCGGTTAAGGTTACTGTGGAATAACCCTCTTCGCCAACTTTTATTACGTTGCCATTACCTGATTCAATCATTGAACCATCTGATTTTATCCAAAAAATACGAACGGTTACGTCTATTCCAACAACATTTCTATAATACACTCTAACTGTTATCGTTTCGCCCGGACTAACCGGAATTTCATAGGAAGGACTTGCTGGGTACACATTCCATTGATTATTCCAACTTGCTGTCACAAATTTGTCCGATGTATTTTTATATAAGTTCCTTCCACCAATTTGCAAGCCGTCTAAATCAGCCCTAACCTCACTTACAGAAGTTGAAATTCCATCTGCCTTTATATCAAGACTGGCAATCTGGCTTTTTGCTGTATTAACTTCACCAGTCAGGGTATTAACATTGGCCTCTATACTTTCTGCCCGAATTGATAAACTCTCTAATGTTGAATCTATCAGAAGCATTTTATTTTCATAAACGCCATTATCGACCTTGCTAAGTAATTCTTGATTCACCAAATACAATTTTCCATCAACATAATCAAAACCTGTCTTATTGGCAAGTTCAGACATAATACTTGTCTCTGTGGCCAAAATTTCAGCATCAGTATATTGCCTTGATTCAGCTTGGATAGCATCCAACGCATCCTGCTTTATTTGCTCTAAACCTACAGAACCATCCGCAAGAATACCAGCTGTCTCTGAGAGCTCTCGCAATTTCTCAGCAATTTCAGGACCAAACAGAATATCATCTGAAATGACTCTGGCTGTTTGGGCCATTGCTTCATCTGATAATTCACCTGGTACTCCATGAGTATTTAAAGCTCGTACCCGGAAATACCACTGCTCATTTGTTGCTGCCTGGTGGCTATAAGTGCTTGTCTTTCCTCTAAACACAAGATTTGAAGGATCGGGCGTGAATCCCTGAATTTGAGATGCATAAACCTCATAGTTAGCAATATAAATGGTACTCACAAAATCCCATTCAACCAGGATGTTCTGGAAGCCACCGGATGCAATCACATTCATGGTTTTTGGTGGAGTAACATTTTCAATTTTGTCATCCGTTACCGGGCCGCCACCTCTGTCCCATATCCCGCTTTTATCATTTAATTGGGCTTCTAATTGATCTAGCCTGTCATCATCAGAGTAAAGATCAATGAACTGCCCCAATTCCACTTTTCCTGTGTTATCAGGATCAGATACATCATACTCATAGGAAATGACTCTTTCCTCAATCTCAATAGGATTTGCAAATGAACGGTCAATGGCAATCGTGGTATCACCCAATCTGACCTTTTCATGTTCATACCCCGATATTTGCTCCAATAAAAAAACATCCATTTCGTAATTGTGAAATTGATGTTTTTGCTGCTGAAGAGCTTCCCATGTTTCTAATAATAAAGCTACTGGGTCCTCTTGCTCTCCATTTTCATATCTACCTTTTCTGTGCCTTTTCGTTCCATCCTCATTTAATCGACCAAATGCAGCAAGCGCTTCTGGATCTCCAACCCATTCCTGACCTTTTGGTTTATCAACTGGATCACCTTTGGAGACTTTCCACTCAACATCTGCAAAAGTAATTTTTCTTGTGAAGCCGCCATTTTCTGTTTCTAATGAGGCCCCCCGTCCATATAGGGCTGTTTTAGGGTATGACTGCACTTTATGAGATAAAAAGAGAATATCCTTATCGATCTCCCAAATCTTCCCCGTGTCTTGGCCTCGTCTTGGAAGTATATCAATATATCTGCCTACAATTTTATTATCCTCAATTTCTATCCGATCCCGGATCTCCCCGCCCCAGGTATTAATGTTCTCCTGGATCGCTTCATTAACGCTGATATAGTAATAATTGATGGAGTTAATTCCAAGTACAGCTGTGATTCCTGGCTTCCAACGTGTACCGGCTAATGCCCTACTCTGCGCATCTGCAAGAGTTGTATTATATGGCCTAACATCTTCAATCAGTTCCTCATTCAGCTCATTCATAGCAGGCTCACAAACACAATGAATTTGAGGACCATTTATACCATTGGTTTGATCCGGTTCTTTAATGACAAAAAGACGAAAATAACCATCCTTATCCTCGAACGCTACCTGATTCTCAGCAACTAAATATTGAGAGTCCTCATGATCACCCTGGGCAATAAACTCAAAGAAGGATCCATTATTAACAAGCTCCCTGAATGGAGCAGACCAAAAGTCACAGGCTCCCTCTGCTTGTTTTGAAAGAACTGCTAACAAATTATCAGCAGGATCAAATATTAATAGCTCAGACAAAATATCACCTCCTATTTCCACCTTGGCCTATATTTTAACTGAGTAGTTGCAACGCTTCCCGGTGGAATAGTCAATGAATTATTTCCAGGGTGAAGAGTGAAAGGACGGTTGCGCCAATAGTATGCGGTCATATTTACATTGCCATTTATGATTACTTTCCGTTTGGTTAGATCGATTTCTAACTTATCACCAGCTACAAAGTTCCATATAATCCTTACAGACCCACCGGATTCTTTATGAGTGATTGTAATTTCACTTGCTGCAGATTTGAAAGTAACTGTAAAAATGCAATTAGCATCTGCTGTCCCCTCATTATTAATTGAGTTAGTCCCTAATGTGACGGATTTTCCCCCACCATATTTATAAGGATCTGGGCAAACAAAAGGAATCGTCCCTCTGCTCCATCTAACAAGATCTTCCGGATCAAACGAGCCGTCCACAACAGCATAATATGTGCGGTCCGGCTCATCATTCGGAATTAAAGGTTTTGGATCATCATGAATTAACCAGGCAGCAAGATCTTCTTTTATTTTTTGTAAGTCTCTTATGTTCTCAGACTTTAAAAAAACAGGGATAGGAAAAGGTCTGGGTTTTGTATTTCTCTTCTTTCCTAACAACGCACCTGCTCTGTTAGGTGTTTCTCTATACGTTCTCTCCACAGGAGCCCATGGCTGCCGTTCGCTTCCTTTCAGTACGGATAGATAAGGTTTTGATTTTCCATCAAAAAGAAAACTCTCCATTATCTCACCCTACCTTTGATATTTCTTGAATAAATACGTTTATCTTGCTGCTGATATTTTGATACTTCTTTTCGAATGCCTTTTGCTACAGCCGACCCTTCCAAATAAATGTCAGTGTCTTTATTCAACAATTGCAAGAGCACCTGTGTTTGTTCCATCGTTGCCTCAAGCAATTTCACCAAAACATTATCATCTGATCCGCTATTCAAGGAAGGTAATTGATTAGGCCTTTTATTTCCCTGTATTTGTTTTCCTGCAAGCGCTAAGAGTTTCATGGCATCTGTTCTTCTCTTTGGATCTGTAGGAATTATAAACTCTGGCCAGCCATCCTCGGCTAAGTTATATAATCCTGGGCTATTAATCATGCCTCCTGTTGCATACCCTCTATAGGCACCGCCTTTGGCCATAGATTTAATACCAGGGACATTAAAGACATTTCCATAACGCGCTTTAATGTATCTGATTGCAGCTGCAACATTATGAACAGGATTCCAAATATCATTCATACCTGAAAGCTTATAGGCGTTAAATGTTGGATCAATTGTCTGCATAAGCCCTTTTGATGGGATCCCGCGTTTTGCG
>JAPSLU010000137.1 GCA_031180405.1 Bacillus sp. (in: firmicutes)
CCTGATCACTCCTTCTTATGCTTATTCTAACATTTACCACCCTCTTTTGAAAGCGTTTCCATAATTGGTTTCTATAGCTTTTTTCGATCATATTTGTTCAGTTTCATGCTAAATCTATATCACTTCACATATTATTAGATTTATGGATTTATAACTTTTGTAGTATTGTTATACCCCTTGAGACTAAGTTTCATAAAAAATTAAAAAGATTATAGCTATAGATCATTATTTATAGTTATTCAACATAAAAGTTTAGTCAATTTTTACCCAGCCTTTAAAAACACCATTCAAATAAAAATGTCTCACATAATGATGGACTATAGAATATCATATTAAAAATGTTTTTTGAAAGGCGTGATGGAATTGAAATGGAGAAATTATGGATTATGGATGTCCGTTGCCTCTCTTTTATATATGGTTTTTAAAGACTTAGGTCTTCAGATAGATCTTACAAGTTGGGAAACATATGTCACATCTATATTAGGGATCCTTGTTACGTTGGGAATCATTTCAAACCCAGAAAGTGGAAAAGGATATTTCAATGCAAAAAATCCTACTCAATCTTCAGATCAATCGATAAATAATCAACAACAACCAAGCCTTCAAGAGACGAATACTCAAACATCTAACGATGAAATGCCAGATCGCCAATATTCTCCATATGAGAAATAAATCATCAAAAAAATCGTTAGCCCTTTTAATTGAAGGGCTAGCGATTTTTATATAAACCTATAGGTTAGTCTTTGCATCTATTTTTTGCTTGATTTAATCTTTTCAACTTTTACAATACCATCTATATGGTTTTCAGGTTCTACATAAGCTAAAATCCTATCATGCACATTGATTGAATCTGTTATCGGATATTTCACTCGGTCACGATTAAAATAAATTTTAGTCTTCCCATCAATTGATTCTCCATAGTATTGATTCCCATCTACTTCAGTAATAATATAAGTAAAAGTTTTATATGTATCTACTGTTTCATTTTCCCCAACGCTCTCCTGGGATTTATCACTAGGGAAAGTACTGACAAAATAGATAGTTAACGTGAATAATATTCCGACTAACACAAATAAACAACTAATTTTCGCCTTCATCATTACCTCCATTACTAAATTACGCAAACATTGAGTTGAACTCCCCTTACTTTTGTATGTTGGTATAATTCAAATTATAACAACAACGATCAATCAGGATATTACTTAAAATAAAACAACAGGAAGGCATTTGTGGCCGTACCTGTTGTTGACTTTACCATTATTTATCTTCTGTAAAAACCAAATCTTGGCTTTTAATTGTCAAGAGATCTTCTCGCTGATATTTATCTGTGAGCAATAACCTCATAGCTTGTGAGCGTATGGATTTTTCTATGATATTCCGTACATATCGTCCATTACTAAATTTCGATGGGTGTGTAACTGATTTGACTCCCATTAAGTGTTCTTTTAATTTGATTACGGCATCCTGATGAAATTTATATTCTCTTTCAACCACCATTTGGTTTGATATTTCCATTAAATCTTCGACTGAGTAATCGGGAAAATTAACGACTAGAGGAAATCTAGATAATAAGCCTGGATTCAGTGATAAAAAGTGATCCATTTCCCTTGGATAACCAGCTAAAATCAGGACAAAATCATGCTGCTTATCTTCCATGTGCTTCACCAACGTATCAATAGCCTCTTTCCCAAAATCCTTTTCTCCACCTCTTGCAAGTGAATAGGCTTCATCTATGAACAATATTCCACCAAGTGCCTTTTTGATAAGATCTCTTGTTTTTTGAGCGGTGTGACCTATATATTCTCCCACTAGATCCGCTCGCTCTGCTTCAATAAGATGACCTTTAGAAAGAACATTCATTTGCAAAAACAATTTACCAACAAGCCTTGCAACTGTGGTTTTTCCAGTGCCAGGATTCCCCTTAAACATCATGTGGAGCGCTTGTTTTCCAGCTTTTAATCCTTGCTCCTCACGTTTTTTATTAATAAAAATCCAGGCATATATTTCCTTTATCATTCTTTTCATTTCATTCATTCCAACAAGAGAATTCATTTCTTCTTCAATTTCTTTAAGAATCGCATGCTTAACCTCGACCTTTGGAATTTTTATATCATATGAAGAAGAACTGACTTCCGTCTTATCTTTTGACTGATTATTTAATATGATATTAATCTGTCCATTTGTCTTATATGTGACTGCTTGATCACGTTCCAAAAAGGTACACCTCACAATCTGTTCCATTTTTTACAGGGTCTTTTTCACAAAGTGACAAAAGGCCTAAATAAAGATTCTGTGCAAATATACAAGAATCTTGTTGTTTTTTGCGCTTTCCCAAGAAATATTCATTCCTTTATTTATATTCATTTTTTTTAGGTTTACAACCTGCACCTACTATTTCTATATAAAAATGTATGTAATGTAACGAAACTACATGAAAATTTTTTGTTCTTTGAGATTGGTTTGCCAGAGGAAAAGGGTGAAAAGAATGCCCTACTGAATCAAAATAAAAAGGAGTTGATGATTACTCTCATCAACTCCTTTTTATTTTATTGTTCTAGCTCAATTTGAATGTTTTTTTGAGGTGAAAATGTAGAAATGGCATGTTTATATATTAATTGCTGTTTTCCTTCTGTTTCTAATAATACAGTAAAATTGTCAAAACCTTTAACAAGTCCTCTTAATTGAAATCCATTTAGTAAAAAAACAGTGACAAATGTGCCATCCTTACGTAGTTGGTTTAAAACCTGATCTTGAATGTTTATTGATTGCTTCATGTTTCGTCCTCCTCAATTCTCTATACCTTTTAATTCGATTAAAGTTTAAGCTTTCCTGCTATGTATGAAAAAATTTCATCCACCTTTTGTACGTGATTAATGGGTGGAGTCATATCAAACCATTTCACATCCATTTTATTACGGAACCATGTTAATTGTCTTTTAGCGTATCTTCTTGAGTTTTGTTTTAACTGATTAATTGCTTCCTCATATGATACTTTTCCATCAAAGTAATCATATATTTCTTTGTAGCCAATCGCTTTTATTGATTGTGTATCCCGGATTCCTTGATCATAAAGATCTTTCACTTCTTCGATAAGTCCGCCTTTTACCATTAAATCTACTCGTTCATTAATTCGATTATACAAAACTTCCCGGTCCATCGTTAAACCAATTAAAGCCACATCATATAGCAGTTCATTTTTCTGTTGTATTAAATGATCATGCATTGGAATATTCGTGCAATGGAAAATTTCAAGAGCTCTGATGACTCTTCTCGTATTATTAGGGTGTATCTTTTGGGCAGACTCAGGATCTACACTAGCTAATAATTGATGAATAGCCCCTTCACCTTTTTCACTTAGTTCCAACTCAAGTCTTTGACGAAACTCAGGATCAGAAGGTGTATCAGTAAAATGGTAGTCATATAATACAGATTGTATGTATAAGCCTGTCCCACCAACAATCATAGGCATTTTACTTTTTGCTGTTATGTTTTTTATAAGGGGTCTAACTGTTTCTTGAAATTCAGCTACAGAATAATCATCACCAGGGTCTTTTATGTCAATAAGATGATGTGGAACTCCCTCCATTTCATCTTGACTAATCTTAGCTGTCCCAATATCCATACTTTTATAAATTTGCATTGAGTCACCACTAATGATTTCACCATTTAAACGATGAGCAATGTCAATGCTGAGCTTTGTTTTACCAACTGCAGTCGGTCCAATGATGACGACGAGTTTCTCTCTATCCAATCACAACCACTCTTTCACACCAAATAGATTCTACGTTCATCATCTTATCATGTGAAGGATATGAACACCAGTTTATTGTATCCGTTTTAACATAAATGTAAACATTCTGATGAACAAAATTAATAGAACGACCACTTTTTTAGTTTACATAATAAAATTATAGTTATCTCTCTGATCTGAGTTAATTATTATCCTAACATCACAAAATGAGGGCAAACCTTTTTGTTTCCCCTCATTTAATGAACATTAATTTTTAATTGATCCTTTTTCAAGTACCTTCTTACCAGCTTCCAATACTTTAATAATTTGATCTACATCATAGATATTTCCTCTCCAGGTACCTCCACTTACTGCTTGCAAGGCAGCCCATAAGCGAGTATCATCTGGCAAGTCTGGATCAGGCCTTAAATCTTTGTGTTCTTCTCTGATTGCTAGTATAGTAGCACCTTCTTCCGGGGAATAGATCTTGTCTCCCTCCCCGATAAACTCAATGCTACCCTCTAGGTTGTTCCGATCAATGATGATTTGAAGTTTATCACCTGTTTTTAGCTTGCTGATTGGTCCACCTGCTAATGCTTCTGGTCCTACATGCCCGATACAAGCACCGGTCGAAACACCCGAAAACCTAGCATCTGTAATAAGAGATACATATTTTCCAAAAGGCAAATGTTTCAATGCAGAAGTTAATTGATAGGTCTCCTCCATGCCGGATCCAGAAGGACCACGACCAATTACAACCATAATATCTCCAGCAACAATTTCTCCTTTTTTAATAGCGTATATTGCTGATTTTTCTGATGTGAATACTTTCGCAATCCCAGTATGACGGTACACCCCATCATCATCTACAACAGAAGGATCAATTGCCGTTGACTTGATTACAGAGCCTTCAGGAGCAATATTTCCAGTTGGGAATGTAACTGTGGATGTCAATCCTCTTGCTTTTGCTTGAAGAGGACTCATAATTACCTCATCAGGATCTACGCCTTCTGAAGCTTTTAATTGTTTTTTGATGGCATCTCGACGTTCAGATTGCTCCCACCAATCCAAAACAGTTTCTAATTTTTCACCAGTTACTGTTATAACAGATTGATCTAATAACCCTATTTTTCGAAGGTGTAGCATTACCTCAGGAACACCACCTGCCATGAAAGCTCTGACAGTAGGATGTGGAACTGGTCCGTTTGGTAAAACACTAACAAGTCGAGGGACTTCTTTGTTTACTTTATTCCAGTCTTGAACATTTGGAATTCTTAGTCTTGCTGCGTGAGCGATTGCCGGTATATGGAGCAACAAATTGGTTGAACCGCCAAAAGCTGCATGAACCATCATGGCATTTTCAATAGCAGCATCTGTAAGTATATCTCTCATTTTCACCCCTTTTGCCTCCATTGAAATGACGGCACGAGCAGATTGACGAGCCATTTCTTCCCAGATTGGTTGTCCTGATGGAGCAAGGGCAGAATGCGGTAAAGACATACCTAATGCTTCAGCTACAACTTGAGATGTAGCAGCAGTACCTAAAAACTGACATCCACCACCCGGAGTTGCACATGCCCTACATCCTAAATCAGCGGCATCTTCTAAGGAAAGTTCGTTTTGTGCATAACGCGCACCAATGGATTGAATCTTTGCAGCATCTTCACCATTAGTAGGAGGCAGTGTGACACCTCCTGGAACAATAATGCATGGTAAATCATGCATGGAAGCTAGTGCAAGCATAGTTGCGGGTAAGCCCTTGTCACATGTCGCGACCCCTATAACCCCTTTGCGAGTTGGTAAGGAACGTATCAATCTACGATACACAATTGCAGCATCATTTCGATATGGAAGGGAATCAAACATACCTGTAGTTCCTTGTGATCTTCCATCACAAGGATCACTTACATACCCTGCAAAAGGTACTCCACCACGTCTTGTAATTTCTTCCGCAGCAGCCTTCATTAATAAGCCAACTTCCCAGTGCCCAGTATGGTATCCCAGAGCAATTGGTTGGCCATCCTCTCCACGTATGCCACCTTGAGTACTCAAAATAAGTATTTGTTTTCCTAATAACTCACTTGCCTTCCAACCCATCCCAACATTTTGCGATAATCCAAATAAGTCTCCACTCGGTGCATTCAAAAGCATCTCTGGTGTGAGAGGAAGGGAACCAGAAGGACCAGGTGCATGGAACTGGACCTGGTATAACTGCTCATTTTCTTTTCCCATAATATAAGACAATTGTTCACTCATTTTTTTCAGCTCCTTGTCTTTCGTATCAAGTAAGCACCTGTCAATTTGTTAAGCTTTTACGTAAACCGTTTTTATAGAAGTGAAAAATTCCTTAGCAGCTTCACCTTGCTCACGTGAATGAGAGCTTGATTGTTTCATCCCTCCAAATGGAGCTTGAAGCTCTACACCTGCACTTTCAGCGTTTATTCTGATAAGACCAGCATCCATTTCATTAATAAATGAGAGCATATGCCCTATATTTGTTGTAAATATAGACGCACTTAATCCATATTCCACATCATTTGCTATTTCCAGAGCTTCTTGAATCGTCTTAACTTTCATAAGCGCTATAACAGGGCCGAAGATTTCTTCTTGAGCAATTTTCATATCTGAAGTCACATTTTCAAAAATAGTCGGTTCTATAAAATAACCATCTATATAGTTACCGTCCAGTAATTGCTTTCCTCCTAGGAGTAGTGTCGCATTTTCCTCTAAACCTTTTTGAATATAAGATTTAACTGTGTTAAATTGATTTTCATTTGCACAAGGTCCCATCCAGGTTCCATCCACCAGACCTTCACCAATTGTGATCTCTTTAGTTTTCTCGATTAATTTTTCTTTAAAAGTTTCATATATATTCTCTTGAACTATAACACGGCTTGTTGCTGTACACTTTTGACCTGTTGAACGGAATGCGCCACTAATTGTTGCTTCAACCGCCAAGTCAAGGTCAGCATCATTTGCTACAATCACTGGGTTTTTCCCACCCATTTCTAGTTGATATTTTGCACCACGTGCTAAAGCAGCCTGACCAATCTTTTTCCCTACTTTGTTAGAACCCGTGAAAGTAATTCCGTTAATATCTGGATGCTCAGCAATACCTTGTCCTATGACAGCACCAGACCCTGTTACCATGTTTATTACTCCATCAGGGAAATTTGCCTCCTCAAAACATTCTAAGATTTTTGCACAGGTTACCGCTGTTTCGGTTGCGGGTTTTATCACCACAGAATTTCCGTAGATTAAGGCTGGCGCTATCTTCCAAATGGGAATAGCAATTGGGAAGTTCCAAGGCGTAATAATACCTACAACACCTAAAGGAACTCTTGTTGTAAACATAAGTGCTTCACTATCAGTAGATGGTATCACATCACCTGATTTCCTCATTCCTTCGCCAGCATAATAACGAAGAATGGCAACACCACGTAAAGTTTCCCCCTTTGTTTCAGCTATTGTTTTCCCCATTTCCTTTGTTGCACATTCCGCAATTTCATTAACACGCTTTTCAATGATATTTGCAACGTCAAAAAGATATTGACCTCTTGCAGCTCCAGATAATTTTTTCCAACTTAATTGAGAGTGTTTTGCCGCTTTAACTGCCACATTTAAGTCCTCTATCGATGAATTTTGTACATACCCAACAACTTTATTTTTATTGGCCGGATTTAAACTTGCAACTAGTTGCTCAGATGAAGAAGTTTTCCATGTACCATTAATATAATTTTTAAATGCTCGAACATGATTTGTAACTGTCAATTCCACTACTTCCTTTCTTATATTAGTTAGCTGACAATAGTTTAGGAGACTGTGTTTTCACTTGATTACGTAATACACCAATTTGAGAGATCTCTATCTCAACCATGTCTCCATCCTCAAGAGTAAATTCATTAGGAGGTACAATACATGTTCCTGTTAACAGAACTGTACCATCAAAAACATCATTATCTAATACAAGATAGGAAATAAGTTCTTCTAAGGACCTTTTCAGTTGTCTTGTACTAGCACTTCCTTCAACCGATAATTGATTATCTCGGTAAATTCGGCAAAAAATATCAAAATCATACGGATCTCCAACTGTTTCAGTTAACCTTATTGATGGACCAATTGAACATGAATGTTTCCAAATCTTCGCTTGAGGCAAATATAAGGGATTTTCCCCTTCTATATCACGGCAGCTCATATCGTTACCGATTGTATAACCTAGAATTTTGCCTTTACTATCAATAACTAAACCAAGTTCTGGTTCAGGGATTTGCCAAGTTGAATCACTGCGTAGATATACGATATCATCAGGACCTACAGTTCGGGCTGAGGTTGATTTCAAGAATATCTCGGGTCTTTTAGCATCATAAACCTTATCATAGAAAGTCGTTGCGTCTAATTTTCCTTCAGTAGCTTCATAGTTTCTTGCTTGTTTACTTTTTTCATAGGTTACACCAGCGGCCCACACTTCTGGAGCATCAATTGGTGTAGTTAACTTTAGCTCATCAACCTCTTCTTCCATTGGTACTGAATCTGTGATCACTTCCTTCACAATTGACAATGGTGTTTGGTTCTTCTGTTCCGCAATTTCTATCAATTCAAGAAAATCTTTAAAGGGTAAAGAATAGACTTGGTTCTGATCTGTTATGGCAGCTAAAACTGAATTTGAATGCTCGTTTACAAAACGGATAATATTCATTATGAACCTCCTTCTAAATTCAAGATTATTTAAGACAAGTTCAAAGCTCTCAAGCGTATGGTCTGGGCTGTTTACTTCTTACGATAAGGTAAATTAGTGGGGATATTAATGAGATAGCCATTTCTATGTAGAGTACTTAATAATAAACCGCTTACAATTTACCTCAACTAGTATCGAATAATAAAAAATATTCCTCCACTTAATTTATCCTCTAAACTAATGATACCTTTCTCATTCTAAATCTTCAATGAAACATGTGGAATTTTCTGATATTTCTTTCGACTTAATACGTCAATTAATTTACACACAAAAAACGACCACCTCCGCATAGAAGTGGTCGTTTTACTAATATTCAAGCTTAAGGTAAGAATGCAATCCTCTCTACATCACACGTTTAAACATCTTTTCCATTTCATATGTCGAATAATGGACAATTATAGGACGACCGTGTGGACATGTAAAGGGATCAGATGTATTTCTTAAGGTCTCTAATAATGCAAAAATTTCATCATTTCGTAGGTGTTGGTTTGCTTTTATAGATGCTTTGCAACTCATCATAATAGCTGCTTCTTCCCTAAGCTTTTTAATATCAATCTTTTTATCGTCAAGAACTTGTTGTATAATTTCTTCAATTGTATTTGCTTCGTCACCTTTAGGAAACCATTGCGGGTGTGACCTGACAATATAGCTATTTCGACCAAATGCTTCTAAGAAAATTCCAACCTTTGCTAGAGTATCTAGATGTTCTTCAATAATCAAGGCCTCATTATTTGAGTATTCAAACGTTAAAGGAACTAAGAGCTCCTGGACCTCTGATTGAACTTGTCCAACTTTTTCACGATAAAACTCATATTTAATTCGTTCTTGTGCTGCATGTTGGTCAATGATGAAAAGACCTTGATCATTTTGCGCTAAAATATATGTGCCATGCATTTGTCCAATCGGGTATAAGGGTGGTACACGATCTTTTAATTTAATGACTGCTTCGGTTTCTTCTTCAAACTCTAGTTCCTTATTAAGAATAGATTCACTTTCTGGAACTTGTTGTGTAAGTTCGTTTTCTTGATTAAAAGAATTAATCTCTAAAGGATGCAGATCTTTGTCATCCTTTTCGTGATTATCATGTAAGCTTATGATTTCTTCCTCAGATTCTGTTTCATCAGCTTCCTTAATATAAGAAATTTGACCGTAGTCTTTATAAGATCGTGTTTTGGCCACTTCTTCTGCTTGATGATCAAACGTAAATTGTTGTTGTTCGTCAGTTGGCTTCACAATCCTTGTCTTTGGTGTCTCTACTGATGGAATTAGCTTTTGTTGCCTAAAAACATCTTTCACTCCATTAGTAATTAATTCATTTAATTCTGTTTCTTTGCTTAGACGAACTTCTAGCTTTGATGGATGGACATTAACATCTACTAGTAATGGGTCCATCTTTATCTCTAAAAAGACAATTGGGAAACGACCAATTGGAAGCAGGGTATGATATCCCTGTTGGATAGCTTTTACTAAAGAATAATTTTTAATAAAACGCCCATTAATAATAGTGGAAATATAATTTCGTGATGCTCGGGTAATTTCAGGTAATGCCACATATCCATTGACTTCAAAATCTAGTGATTCTAACGTTAGTTTTTTCATTTTTTTGGCAATGGATAAGCCATAAATTGATGCTAATACTTGGCGAACATCCCCATTCCCAGTAGTGTGTAGAAGTTTTTTTCCATTATGAACTAATCGAATTGAAACCCCCGGATGTGCTAGTGCTATTCGGTTAACGATGTCTGTAATATTTCCTAGCTCTGTGTGCACAGTTTTCATATATTTTAAACGAGCAGGTGTATTAAAAAACAAATTTCTTACAGTGATATCTGTACCTTTTCTACTAGATGTAGATTCATGCTTCTCTATTCTTCCACCTGATAAAATAAGGTTTGTTCCTGCACCTTCTCCAGTGCTCGATTTCATCTCTAATAAGGATACAGATGCGATACTTGGTAATGCCTCTCCTCTGAAACCTAATGTTCTGATACGGAATAAATCATTCTCATCTTTAATTTTACTAGTTGCGTGACGGTGAAAAGCATTAAGACAATCATCTGGTTCGATTCCATCCCCATTATCAACAATTCGTATTTTGCCCAAACCTGCTTCCTCAATATCGATTTCAACCACTGTACTGTTTGCATCAATGGCATTTTCCAATAATTCTTTAACAACAGAAGCTGGGCGTTCAACTACTTCACCAGCAGCAATTTTATTTGAAAGCATATCATCCAGCCGTATTATTTTCCCCATAATCTCACCACCTATATTATGTGATAGATTGCAAACCTATTTTATTTTTTTTTGCAAATGGTAAAGCTCATTCATCGCATCAAGAGGAGTCATTTCTAACAGATTAATAGATTTTAACAGTTCGAGAACTGCTTTTTCTTTTTTTGTTATTACAGGTTCTTTTACTTGAACTGTTTGTTCCTCAGGGAATAAAGAAAGCTGTGATTCTGCCAATGATACTTCCTTAATAATTGGTTTTTTGATTTGAATTTGCTTTGTGTCTACTCTATCCTCTTCTAATTCTGCTAATATTTCCTTTGCTCTTTCAATAAGTGAAGATGGGAGTTCGGCAAGCTCTGCAACATGGATACCGTAGCTTTTATCAGCTGCGCCTTCTTCAATCTTGTGTAGAAATACAACTTTTCCATTTTCTTCAATTGCTTTTACATGTATATTTTTTAAAGAGTGTAATTGCTCTTCAAGTACTGTAAGTTCATGATAATGTGTGGAGAATAAAGTTTTTGCTCCAATATATTCATGAATATGTTCAATGATCGCTTGCGCTAGAGCCATACCATCATAGGTTGATGTTCCTCTGCCAATCTCATCGAAAAGTATTAGACTTTGTGATGTGGCATGAGCAATCGCATTTTTCGCTTCAAGCATTTCCACCATAAATGTACTTTGACCGGAAATAAGGTCATCAGCTGCTCCAATTCTTGTAAAAATTTGGTCAAATACTGGTAAAACAGCTTCTGTTGCAGGTACATAACACCCAATTTGAGCTAAAATGGAAGTTAAGGCGATTTGGCGCATATAGGTACTTTTACCAGACATGTTCGGCCCTGTAATAAGGAGCATTTGGCGCTCATGACTAAAGTAACAATCATTTGCCACGTATTCTTGAGAATCCATCACCTTTTCTACAACAGGATGACGACCGTCCTTAATTAGGAGTTCATTATTTTGCGAAAATACAGGTTTACAATAATGCCGATTTTCACTAACAGTCGCAAAGCATTGTAACACATCGAGCTCACTCAAACGTTTCGCTAATTCTTGTAGTCTCGGAATATATTGTTTTATCTTTTCTCGAATTTCAACAAATAGTTGATATTCTAACTCGACAATCTTCTCTTCCGCCTCTAAAATGAGTGATTCTTTTTCCTTAAGAGCTGGAGTAATAAAGCGCTCTGCATTTGATAGTGTTTGTTTTCTTTCATAAATGCCTTCTTCAAGTAAGTGGAGGTTAGCCCTTGTTACTTCAATATAATAGCCGAAC
>JAPSLU010000138.1 GCA_031180405.1 Bacillus sp. (in: firmicutes)
CCTCTAAATTCCAAATATACTTGATCACCTGAGTTTATTTCCGGCTTCTTAAACGTCTTCCCATACCAACAGGTTCCCCTGTAATAATCATTTCCTCCATCTTGTCCATCAATAGCATTCCATGTATGAGGAATATTAATTACTTCACCATGTGCCGAAAATACTTCCTTTTCTCCAACATCTTCTTTTACAAACTTCCAATCTTTATTGATTAATATGGTTTTTCTCATTACAAAGCCTCCTAATGATGTAGGTTACTCTTTTAAGAGTATTTATTTTAAATATTTTATGATTACTCAGACGTTAGAATAATTAAGTAGCTTCATTAATTGCAATTACCTAAAGAAGTGCGATTGAATTGACTCAATGAATAAACTCTTTTTTAGCAATTCTTTATCTTTGTCTTCATGAATAATATTACGCCACTCTAAATCTCCTCGTTCTAACGATCGAATAAGAATCTCAGCCGCTCCCATATTTGTAGCTAATGGAATGTTATAAACGTCACATAACCTCATCAAAGCTGAAACATCTGGCTCATGTGGCTGAGCAGTTAGTGGATCTCTGAAAAATATGACCATATCCATCTCATTATTTGCAACCATTGCTCCAACTTCTTGGTCACCTCCAAGAGGACCTGAACGAAAACAATGAATATCTAAACCTGTCTCTTCATGTATTAATGCTCCAGTTGTACCCGTAGCAAATAACTTATGCTTTTCTAAGTACGACAAGTATGCTCTGGTAAACTGAACGATCTGAACTTTCTTTTTGTCATGGGCAATTAAGGCAATTTTCATATAAACTTACTCCTTTTCAGAAGAATAACCTGCATATTCTCACTTTATTAA
Organism: Bacillus sp. (in: firmicutes); assembly: GCA_031180405.1. GTDB lineage: Bacteria > Bacillota > Bacilli > Bacillales > Bacillaceae > Metabacillus. The sequence goes on from JAPSLU010000138.1 coordinate 852, forward strand.
GATATCATTTTATTTAAATTAATTATGGTATTTTGGTTCTTTTTATATAACTGAGTTTCCCCCTTTGAAAATTACCTCGAAAGCAACTAAACTATTGGGTAATCTGCAGTACCCTTCAAACATTAATATCTATTAATTAATACCAAAACTTTAAATCAGATCGGAGAAAGCCATCACCTAAAATAGAAAAAAACAATCTGTAAAATTATAGATAAGTACCCATAGTGGTTGGCAATGGATGTCATTGATTAAAAAACTTTGTTTCAAATACAGTAACAGCCTTCCTTTAATGAAGGAAGGCTGTTACTTCTAAAGTACAAATTACAATATAGGCTTAAGGCTTAAATTAGAAAAAACATTTTATCCAAAAATCACATATTATAGATTCTATAAATAATCTAGAATTAGTAATAGGTAAAGCCTTCACAGGACATCATCACTATTTTGCAATTATATTTAAATCATCCTGATCGGTTTCTCTCCTTGATTCAATTTCCAATTGAATCTCTTCCATACGCTCCTTATCAAGTGGATAGTATTTCATAGCTATTAGCGATGCAATCCAAGCAATCATTAGCACTCCAAAATTCAGAAACATCGCCATCCAAAAAAGCTCTTCGGAATATGGAGTATCTACATCTGGAAAAGCATTTTTAAAGCCAATAAAAGCTAGTAGTAGCCCTACAACAGTTTGTTGTAATGAAGAAACCGCTTTATCAATAAATGTGTACACAGCAGATATGATTCCAGGTGCATAGCTATTTGTTTTATATGTGTTATAATCTACAACGTCAGCTAACATTGGTATGACCAGACCAGAAGACACGTATCGAACTGCTCCACCAACCAGAAATAGAAATAAGAAAGAAATTGTCATAAAGCCTATATTATCCATGCGAATTTGCGTAGGATCACCTAACCATAATAGTAAGAACAGAAGGCTATATAGTATGATACAACCCCAGGTTGCAATAACATATCCTTTCTTCGATCCAAATTTCATTGCATAACGAATACCAAAAAACAGAATTAATAAATTTGGAATCATTGCCATCCCTTGTGTTACACCCAACAGCGCATAATTTCCAATGACAATACCAAATAACATAACGTTTACAACAGCATTACCAGAGATTTGCATGCTTAATTTATCTGTGGTCATAGCTAATACAAACATTTGCAATGGTCGATTTCCCTTTAATATTGTCCATAAGTCTTTAAATTTAATGACAGTTGCATTTCTTCCAGTACCAAAATTTTCTATTCTATCCTTTGACCAAATTCCAAGAATAGCTAGTCCATAACCAACTACTGCCACTATAAGAGTGAATATTGTCATTTCATGAAATAGTTCTACTTGACTATAAGTATACTTATTTGCTAAATACATGGTTAAATATACGGTCGCAATACTATAAAATAGCATTGTATAAACCATGTTTAATCCACCTAAAACAGGACGTTGCTTCGGGTCATTTGTAAGAATATTATTCCCAATATTACCAGCTATTCCTGATAAGGTGTAACCAATAATGAAGAGCATATATAAAATAATAAAATAAATAAGCCTAAAGCCATCAGGTACTAAATGGTTTGTAAGAAACATTAGAGAGGTACTTAAACCTAAAATTAGGAAGGCAACAACAAGAACTGGTCTAACTTTACCATATTTACCTTTTGTTTTATCAATAATTAAACCAATAATTGGGTCTGTAATACCATCGAATATTCTAGAACCAGTAATAATTAATGAAGCAATTACTGTACCAAGTCCTACGATACCCGCAGCATAGTAAGATACCAGTGTCATTAGAAACATAAATGAGTTATGAGCAAATCCATGAAAACCAAAAGTGACTAATTGCCACTTCTTTGCGCGTCGAAACCTCTTTTCTCTTTCTACTTTTTCCAAAGCCTTCTGTTCTTTTTGTAATCTTCTCTCTTCTCTCTTCTTTCTTTTTCATTATTTTTTCCTCCTCAATATACCTGGACATTTCTCTAAATGTTTCTGGTTGATTCGAAAAACGGTAAAGAAATTGCGAACTGGTTAGGCTGAAGTGTGTGCGTTTGATTTCATCATGGAGAGGCGAAAGTGTGCTATTCAAAAATTATAAATACATTTCAACAGGTACATTCCATTTTAATGCGCAAAACCCAACTGTATCTTTTGTTCGGTGTTTCTCAATATCCTTGGCTATCTTATCCCTTTTTGTTTATCTACCAAACAAACTAATAACACTGAATGATCAGTCAAATTCTAGACCATAGGATTAGAAAGAAGTTTATATATTATTATCATCCTCTCTTAAAGGTATAAAAAAGCGCTTACAAGAAATATAATGCAAAGAATTCATACGATATTGGATTCTATTCTCTTTTTTGGTGGAAAAGTTATAAACCCTATTTTTTTTGTTTTTAACATTGTTTTAATATTTGTTAGTAATAATCCTTATATAACAAGGTGCCCTTAAGATATTCTCGGAAGTGAGCGTCAAAATAAAAGGAAAGAAAAACAGGGATGTTTTTTAACTATCCCTGTTTTTCTTTCGATCATAAATCAGTCGCCAAACCTTTGACTTATGAAATAGTAAACGAGAGCATTTCAAGTGATCCTTCGCCCTCAAACATAAAGTAAATAGGAAAAATATTATCATTAATAGAAAGAGCACTTTCAGATGTAATCCATTCCTTCCCATTACTATTCACTAAAATCTCTGTGATTTTTATACCTTCTTCTTCTAAAAGAACTTTTATTTTTCCTTTTGCAGTACCACGAATTTTTACAGAAATTTTGTTAACATCGTTGATTTGAAAATATTTAAATCCTATTAAACAACCATTTTTAATATTCCTAACATATTGTACTGAATGCTCTAAATCGACACCTTCTTCTTGTGTTATAAATGGACCTTTTAATGGATTACGCACTCCATCTATCTTTTCATTCATAAGATTGCAGGCAATATACGCGGGATATTCCCCTTTTTCTTTTAGTGGCCCATCATTAAGTCCACAACTGGTGCTCTCCACTTGTGCAATACTGCCATCTGGTTGTATTATGATCGGCTCTGCTATTGTTTGTCTGGAAAAAAAGCTACGATTAGTATTACGGTGATTAAATACGTAGTACTTTCCGTTTATACATTCTATGCTTCCATGATTATTACCTATTGCATTAGCTGCATTTCTTGTTGTTCGACCATCTAATCCTAGATCTGCCGATGAATGCACTCGTCCACGATATATAAAATCGCGATCAGGATATTGGCTCGTACAATAATTTAATCCAGATATATCAGTAGCAAAGTAAATAAAGTAATATAAATCATTAATCTTACGGACAGATGAGCCCTCAAAAAAGTTCGGCTTCGTTCTATCTTCATCTGCATGCATAATAATTTTTGGTTCAGTTATAACTGTAATCATATCTTTATCAAGCTTGCGAACGAAAGAACCAACAACTGGATTCCCTACCTTTTCATTACTTTTTTGACCAGAACCAGAGTAAAGATATATTTGTCCATCATCATCTACTAATACTGCAGGGTCAAACTCAAAGTAATCCGATTTATCACTTCCAGTAATATGACCATTTTTATCCCGTACATCCCCATAATATTTATACTGACCAGCAGGCGTTTCGCATACAGCCACTGAAATGATGGAAGAATCAGCTACAGAATAATATAAATAGTAGCGCCCATCTGGACCTTTGGCCACATCTGGTGCATATAAATTTCCTGTTCCAATTTTATACGGATGTTGATTTTTTCTATAAATTACTCCTTCATAATTCCAGTCAGATAGATCATGTACTGGAGCAGACCAGCATACATAGTCTCCTTGGCAATAGTCATCTCCCCCAAAAAGGTCATGACTTCCAAAAATATAGAGCCTGTCTTCAAACACGTGTGCTTCAGGATCTGGAACATACTCATAGCTGGGTAAAAAAGGATTGAATACTTGTTTTATTGTCATATTTGATCTCTCCCTATTTTGTGGAAAAATTAATTAATAAATCATTTGAAATTTTTCCATAAAACATATAATAGTTTAATTTGTCATCTTACATTAAGTGCATTTTTTTACGAGTAATTCTTTTTGAAGATTTTCATAGTAAGCTCATCATCAATTGGGGGATTATGCCCAATAGGTCCATGTTGATAATTTCATTGCATGGGAGAGTGCTAATCCTTTTATCCCTAAACTTTCATATAGGAACCCTATTGTTCCGAGTCCAATAATACCGATACGAACCTGGTTCACTTTAATCCCCCCCATTTTTTTCAAAACACTATTCCTCTATATTACTTCCCTCATTTTTCCTTCGTCTTTCTGCCAGCTCTTGCGCAATTTGATTTTGTTTCTCCTCTGTGATATCAAACCATGCAACAGATGCTGTAAATAAGAAGATAACTGCTGGAAGAATTCCCATTAGTGATTTTAAGCCAAAAATTGTCTCGCTACTTTGTTCAGCACCAGGTACATACCCAATAACTGAGAGCGCAACTGCTGCTAATGAACCAGAAATAGCAATAGCAAGCGTCTGCATGACCCCTTGGAACGACCCCATAAACCCATTAATGTTAGTTCCAGTTTTCCATTCTGTATAATCCATCGCAGCTGGTAACATCGTAGCCTGAGCTGGGTTGGCAAAACCCATAAATAAGTTAGCAATAGCTAAAGTAGCAAAGAAGATAACTACACCAGTAGAAGTGGCGGGAATGAACATAACAGCTGCAGTACAAGCTACATTCACAGCAGTACAGGTAAGAATAACTCCTTTGATACCAAATCGTTTAATTATTTTCCCGCTAATCATGACACCAAGGATCGTCGGTATTAAGCTCATAAGACCAAATATAACAACTAAACTTTCATTATGGAAAAAATATTTAAAATAGTGAATCATAATTGCAGACCGTATTCCACTAGCTAAAGTAATTGCTAATATATACACATACACAACCACAGCGTTTTTGTTAGTAAACACCGCTTTAAACATGTCTTTTATACTTGCACTTGTTTCACCTTTTTTTTGCGTTACAACATACTTTTCTTTTAAGGTAACTACCTGGAAAATGGATGCTATTATACAAAATATAGCAATTAATCCCATTAGAATGGAAAATCCCTTTGCATCACTGCCATCACCTAAAGCTTTATAAGCAGGCTGGGCTACTGCAGTGACGATAATCGCAGCCATCATCACTGCAAAATAGGAATATTGACCTAAAGAAATCCGATCATCTACTCTTTTTGTAATAGCAGGAGCTACAGCATTAAATGGAGCAGCCTTAATAGAAACTAATATACTATAAATCAAGTATGTGACCGTTGCATATATCACAGTTCCTTTAGGACCAAAATTAAAATCTGTAAAAGTTAGCCAACCGAAGATAGCAATAGGAACTCCTAAGATCACAAACCAAGGAACGTACTTCCCCCATGGAGTAGTCACCCTATCCACAACTATTCCAAACACTGGAATTAGTGAAGCGCCAATAATGCGACTAATCAGCAACAACGCAGCCACATATGCAGGATTTATCTCCATCACGTCTGTATAAAAGAATAGTATAAACATGGAGATCATTTGGGTATGAATTGTTCCGGTCATTCCTCCAAGAGCAGAGGCTAATTTTTCCCGTTTGGTAAGCCTTATATCTTTTTCGAGAGATTGATATTGTTTGATATCTGATGTCGCCTGCATTCCTATCCACCTCACTTAGCAAAGAAATGAAACTAATATGAAAACTGCTCATATAATAATTCGTTTCCTTTTTTCTGGGTATTGTTTTATTGATTAGTATCATCTTAGATTAAGAATTTAGAAATATCATTATTACTCTTTTTTAATAGCAATATTATGACTAATAACTGTATCATAACACTAGATACGAAATCATTATGGTAATTTAGTTTTTTTTTTAGCATTTTGTAAAGAATTAAAAAATCTACATTAAGGAAAGGAGAAAACTACATCCTCATTGTAGTTTCTGAGTATGTTTTTAGTCTTTTTAAATAAAGGGAGATCAATAAAGACAAGAATTACTGAAGAGTATGTTAGGATTAGCCTTTCAAAAGAAAGATCTGACAGGGGTACTTTATTTGATTTTCATATTCAAGAATTACCTTCACCGGTTGAATAACCTTTTATCTAGAGTTTCCACCATCCTAGAGTAGGTTTGAAATTATGTTACCTCGATTAATAATAAAAAGTGTTTTTAAAACTAAAGGCTGTCAAGGTTTCTTGACAGCCTGGACCCATTAATAATGTGTTCTTATCTATTAACTAGTTTGTTGCACTACTTTGTTGCACTTCTATGTTTTTAATTTCTTGTTTTCTAGAATTTATTACTTCTTGTATTTCTACCATACGATCCTTATCTAATTCATAGAATTTCATGGCGATTAGTGAAGCAATCCATGCAATTGCTAATACACCAAATTCTAAAAACATAGTCATCCAGAAGATACTTTCTGAGTATGGTGTATTTACATCTGGAAACGCTGTCTTAAAACCGATTAAAGCAAGTAATAATCCGACAAAAGTTTGTTGTAATGAGGAAACTGCCTTATCTATAAATGAATAAACAGAACTTATAATGCCTGGTGCATATTGATTAGTTTTATACGTATTGTAATCAATAACATCAGCCAACATCGGTTGTACAAGTCCAGAGGTAATATAACGAATTGCTCCCCCTACTAGGAATAATACTAAAAAGGCAATTGTCATAAAGCCCATATTATCCATTCGAATTTGTGTTGGATCACCTAACCATAGTAATAGGAATAACAATCCATAAGTGATTAGACAACCCCATGTTGCCACCACATAAGCTCTTTTTGATCCAAATTTTATAGCATATCGTATTCCAAAGAAAAGAATTAGAATATTCGGAATCATAGAAATCCCTTGTGTTACTCCAAGCATAGCATAATTCCCCATTACAATTCCGAACAACATTAGTTTAGGTATTTGGTTACCAGAAATTTGCATGCTTAATTTATCTGTAGCCATTGCGACTATAAACATCTGTAAAGGTCTATTACCTTTTAGAATTGGCCACAAATCTTTAACTTTAATTTTATCTGAATTCTCACCCGAACCAAAATATTCCTTTCGGTCCTTAGACCATATCGCTGTAATTGCTAGACCATAAGCGATACCAGCAAATATTATAGTAAATATTGTCATTTCTTTAAAAAGGCCTACATTACTAAACCCACCGTACTTTCCAGTTAAATACATTGATAGATATATCGATGCAATTGCATAGAATAACATTGTATATATCATCCCTAGTCCTCCAAACACAGGACGTTGCTGGGGATCATTAGTAAGGATATTATTCCCTATATATGCAGCCACTCCAGACAAAGTGTAACCAATGATGAAGATAGCGTATAAAATAATGAAGTAAATAAGTCCAAACCCATCTGGTACTAAATGATTAGTAAAGTACAATAATAAAGTAGATACAGTCATTGTTATATAACCAACAGCTGCAACTGGTCTAACCTTCCCGTACTTTCCTTTTGTTTTATCTACTATCATTCCAATTATTGGGTCGGTAATTCCATCAAAGATTCTTGAGCCTGTTATAACAATTGAAGCAATGACTGTTCCAAGACCAACAATACCAGCAGCATAATATGATACTAATGTCATTAAAAACATAAATGCATTATGTCCTAAACCAAATAATGGGTAGATTGCCAATTGCCACGTTTTAGCTCGATTAAATTTTTTCTCTCTTTCTGCTTTTTCCAATAATCTTTGTTCTTTGGCAATCTTCCTAGTTTCCTTGTTCCCCATTTATTTTCCTCCTCCGTACATTTTATAGTTTACATGAGCTATCTTAAAATTTCAGTCATAATAGAGATAAACCCATTCTTTACTACCATGTTTCGATTTTTACTTTTGATACTACATTATTGATTAGTTATTGAAACGGCTTACAAAACTTTGTTCTAAAAAAGAGAGAATTCTTTGACCCACCTTTAAATAAGGATACTAAAATATTTCTATCTAAGGGTATTGCAATTTAAACTCAAAAACATGTGCATAATCTATTTAGTTTACCTCCTCAAAAGCGATGATAACACTTACATTTATCCTGATATTGTATTTTAGTTATAATTTTGGTACTTTACATCCTAATGTATATACTTTTGATATCTTAAATAGGCATTTATTCATAAAATCTATCTGTTATCGTTTTTATTGTACAACAGAGAGGAAACATTCCTCATATATGATCCTTTGCGGTCTATGAAACGAATCCTTTAACTACCCTACCCTTCGTATTATAAGTTCAGCCAGAATTTTCTGGATGACCATTTTTTATATAGTTTTATTATTACGGTAGCCGGACTAGAACCTCCGTACCCGTGGAAGCTAGAATCTGTAAAGTAAGCTGTTTACCCCCTACTTGTATAAACGTTTGAGGATCTCGTATAACAAGCGAAGCTAAGGCTGCCCCACAAATTTCTTCAGGGCAGCCTTAGCTTTTATTGTTATTCATCATTAATAACAAATATAGTTTTAGAAACATTTGTACTTAATTAAGCTATGTTTTTTAATTCAAATTGTTGTTGATTTTTCTTGACACTCACTTTTAGAACGGAACTTAAGAATACAACTAGGCTCACAGCTCCAATCCATATCAATACATTTAAGGAATTGTTTATGCTAAACCCATTACCAAAGTAGAATATTTCTCTTAAACCTTCAACCACAAAGCGAACAGGTAACCAAGGGTAAATCCAGTCTCGATAAAATGGAGACATAAATTCTGGAGGTAAGGATAAAAGTGGTCCTCCAAAAAATAAAATAACAATAAAGATAATATCCCCTTTTATTCCTACCCATGACATAACTGCTGATTGCATTAAAAACATGCACATGTAAGCCACCATGATAAATAGAGCCATATCCAAATATTTTGGAACTTCAATACCAAGTGCTTCTACATACCTAGGTAAGCCAAAGCCAACTATCGCTGAAAGGACTGCTCCATAGCATAATTGAATGAGAAGAGATGTAAGTCTTGTTGTTCTCTTCATGAAATTTATTTTACCCATTCCTAATGTAAAAAGAGCTGATCCTACAATAGTCGATACCCAAAATGGTTGAAACATTAAAACAGGTGCATTGCCATTAGCCGAATCATCGCCTAGTTCATTTACATAAGTAATTTCTTTAACGATAGGTGCAGCAACAGCTTCAGCTTGTTTAGGGTTAAGGGTTGCCCCTTGTTTCTCAAAGCCTTCTAATAATTGAATTTTAATTGTTTCATTAAGGTTATCTACAACATCATTTAATATTTTAGTAGAAGTACTAACTGCTGTAGGATATGCTCCCTCATTAACAACGATATTAATTTCTGGTGATACTGGTTCTGGTGATTGAAGTGATGCTTGGTTTTCACTAAATTCTTTTGGAAAGATAAGTGCTGCATAATATTCATTATTATCTAAGCCTTCGCTTACCTGATCATAGCTGTCAACTTGGACCCAATTAATCCTACCGTCTTGATCAGAATCTCCTTCAGAAGTTTCTATTATTTCTTCAACAATATCTACTCCAAAATTGAGTGTTCCTTGAGTAGGAATATCAACTCCCTCATCTTCATTCACGATAGCAATTGGCAGATTTTCAGGTGTTGGATTAATAGATGGAATCATAATAGAACCGAAAATTAACACAATTACAGCTACAAGAATAGGTGCAAAAAGAACAAGTTTGTTTTTTAATATTTCCATTTAGACATTGGCTCCTTTTAAGTTTTAAATAAACAAGTATTTTTTTATCTTACTTTTCCAATTAAAGATTCCTTTAAAATCTAATGGCTTGAGTTAGGATTTTTATCTTATTCGTGCCCTTTTATTCTAATCAACAAAAAAGATAAAATAAATTGTACTATTGGGTAAAACGAGGTGTACGAAAGGGCAACTAATAAAAAAATGTTAACTAGTATATAGAGTGTTATGACCTTAATATGCTAGTACAGAATTACAGAGACTCACAGCAAACACTAACATGTTATCGCTGTGAATAAGTGATGTGTACAAACAAAAGTAAAGGGTGCCGAGAAATCTCGACACCCTTTACTTTCATTTGCTAGTCAGCTGTTTATTAGACTCTTAAACCCCTTCTAATAAAACTCTTTTAATTTACTATTCCGAGAGTGTTAGAACCATTAATAACGGCAGGCAGTAGATAATGCCTATCTTAACCTACTAAAACCTCTTTGGTTATTGAGATTGGTCTATAAAACTATTGTTAGAATGGCCCCATGTAGTCAGTTTTATTGTTAGCTTAGCATGTAACAAGTCTATTCAAAATCTTCTATACACCATTCATCATACCAGTGAATAACAGGAACACCTTTTTCCCATTGGATAGGCAACCATACATAATTCGCTTTTGATGTGTTAACATTACCAAGGATTGGTGAATTCATAAGCTTTTGTTTCTCCTCACTTGTCGCTGAATATCGATCATCAAATCGACCTGCAATCACTCTAGAAAGAATGTCATATTTTTCAGCAGTCATTGGATAATCAGGCACCCACCGGTCAGCTAGGGCTATGTATAAATTTTTTGTTGGGTGCTTAAAGACACCTGATATTTGACTATTGTAAGAAGATTTACTCTCGTCTTCAGGATGAAGGTTTCCTAATGTCTCAAAAGGTCCGAGGAATGTGTCTGAAACTGCTACTTCAGAAGGATTCGGTACATAGTTTGTCAATCCACTTGTCAACAAGTAATGTTTTTTATTACGCTGTAAATATGCTGGTGCTTCTCTAACAAATGGCGGAATTAATCCATCAAAGTTCACCAGATATCGAGTCGTTACACTCAAATAATCCTCTGTTAACTCTGAAGAAATCATATTTTTGTGATCCGCTTCAAAATAAAGAAATGCTTTTGACCTGTCTTTATCAATTACGAGATCAAAGTCCCCTACTTTCTTATCATACGGGCGGTAATTTTCTATAACTACTTTA
>JAPSLU010000139.1 GCA_031180405.1 Bacillus sp. (in: firmicutes)
CCTTAAGTCTTTTCTAACAGAAACACCTAATGAAGTGCTGTGTCCTAGTAAACCATGTAATGTCATAATATGTAAATAATTCAGGCAAAATATATCCGTGAACAATCTCGGTTTACCTTTATAGAGATCAGAATCAGTAAACCCAATTGGAAGTGGAAATCCTTCGTTTTCTATAAAAGCTACGATTTGTTCTTTTTGTTTTCCAAACGTCTTAATAGCATTCTCAAAAATGGCTTTTATTTGCTCGTCTTCAATAATGGAGACCATATATCGATTTACCACATCGGTCATTGTGCCGTTCATATACTCTCCCCATAATGTGCCTATCTCGGAAGATGTGAGTTTTAATTTATTTTTATCCACAATATCACCTCGTGGTTATTATTTACCAAATTCGTAAGTGTTATGAATTACTGTTGATTATAAATAATAAGTTTTTTAAACAAAAGTCACTCGCGTGTGTAATCAATACAATATTTTTGATTTATGTTAGAAGGGTGCTTATATGGGGTACCTGCCCTTATTCTTGCTATATTAACTGCTCATGCTGTTATCAAAATAACAATGCTGGTAAAGGCAAATCTATTGCGTGAAATGTTTAAAGCGATGGAATACAAGCATAAAACGCAGATATCTATCATCTTACACATAAAAACTTCTCCTATATTCCACACAATTTCCCATAAAATTTTTTTGTGAACTGTTTTAAATTTCGACAACGTTTTCATTTTCTATCCATTAAACTTATATTTACGTGATAACAAAATGGGAAAATCAAAACATTAGATGATTAACTAAGTAGTGGAAATCTACCAGTTTAATAAACATCAAAAACTCAGTAAACGGAGGGATATGAGTGAGCGTGAACACCGTAGTAGAGCCAATTGACCGTTATTCTACATTAGAAGATAAAGTATTGATAGAGATGGCACATGAGGGTGATAGTGAATCTTTATCTTTTTTAATTAATAAGTATCAACATTTGGTACGTTCGAAGGTAAAGTCATATTTTTTAATAGGTGCTGATAAAGAAGATTTACTTCAAGAGGGTATGATTGGATTATATAAAGCTATTCGTGACTATAGGCAAGATAAGATGGCTTCTTTTTATGCTTTTGCCGAACTTTGTATTACAAGACAGATTATAACGGCGATTAAAACGGCCTCTCGTCAAAAACATAGTCCTCTAAATTCTTCCATTTCTTTGGACAAGCCTCTTAGTAACGAGGATTCTACATATACCCTTATGGATATGATAACTGGCGAAACAGTAACAAGTCCTGAGGTTTTACTTATTAACAAAGAAAAGGTAAAGGAAATTCAATCGAGAATAGAGGAGTTACTTAGTGATTTAGAAAGAAGTGTTTTGACCTTGTATATGGATGGACATTCTTACGCAGAAATTTCTGAAGAACTAAACACACATGTGAAATCAATTGATAATGCTCTTCAGCGTATCAAAAGAAAACTTGATAGACATATTGATTTCAGAAAAGTCGTTTAAACCCATTTTACATTCTTGTCGGGTAGCCTAAATAAAATATGTTTGCATTTAAAAAACAAGATTAATCCGAATGTTTATGTTTTAGCTCTTATATTTATTGATTATTTTGCCATTGTATTATTATAAGCTTAAGGCCTTCTTCATGTGGAGAGGGCTTTTTAGATTAAAAAATAAACTTCCCCTAGTTCGTATTGATTACTAGGGGATATGGTCAATCATCTTTTCCTTTTATAATACCTTTTCAGCTAACCATTCCATAAGTGTTATTGTTTTCCCATCAATAGTCTTCATCACATCATTGTTGTACACATAAATCCATGACCAGTGACCATGATATTCGTACGGTGTGCCATCTGATTTCTTGTAAAATTCAGAAGTATCAACGACTCTATCGAATAAGGAAAGATGAACATCTTCTGCTCCAGCCTCGATTAACCGATTGTAGGTTGGGATTACAAATTCATTAAGAAATCCCTCCTAATAATTCTTACCTTTTTTAGATACGATCATATCTCATTCTTAAAAGAAAGGAAAATGATACTCTGAAAAACGATTGCTAATGATATTTGTGAGCAATTTTATTTCTAAAACACTTCATAAAGCTACTATAAAAGAATCAGAATGCGATAGGGGTAGGATTTGATGTAAACGTTTTCTGTTGGCGTTCTATAATTCTACTTTTTGAGCTCAAAGGATTGAAGGTGATGATCAATCTTCTATTTCCTATTAGCCTTATGCTTGCCGCCTTACGCTTTTCTATGTCATAAAAGTGATGGAAAACAGTCAGTTTTACAGTAGAATCATTTATGAAAACGCTTTATAATAAAAGTGTAGGTAAAAGAATTGAGAGGGGTGGAATAAAGTATGACTATTAATATCGGTCTTAACTTATTCTCAGTATTTAGGGAGTTAAATGAAGATTATTTCGGAACGTTGGAAAAAGTAGCAGGGATGGGGTACAAAAATCTAGAATTAATTTCCGCGAATTTTACAACAGGAGAAAGGTTTGCAGATACGTTTACACTTCAGGCAATCAAAAAGAAGTTTGACGAGCTTGGATTACGTGCTTTTGCAGCCCATGAAGGTGTTGCACCAGGAATGTCTCTAATTGATGGAAATTGGGACAAAATTATTCAAGAAAATGCGGAGCTTGGGTGTGAATCAATTGTCATGCCGATGACATTTATTAGTAGTCGCGATGAAGCACTAAAAACTGCTGAAGAATTGAATCTTATTGCTGAAAAATGTAAAACAGCTGGGTTAGATTTTTACTACCATAACCATGCTCATGAGTTTAAGCAAGTAGGAGACAAAACATTATTTGATATTTTAGTAGAAAATACAGATCCTAATGCAGTTAAATTTGAGCTTGATCTTGTTTGGGTTACAAGAGGCGGACATGATCCAATGAGCGTTCTTGAGAAATTAGGAAAACGATGTGACATGATCCATCAAAAGGATTTAGGTACTCATGTTAACGCTGTAAATGTATTCTCTGCGGTTAATCCGGGTGAACAAATTGAAACGATGAAAATTTATCGTGAAGTCGTTCAACCAACCGATTTTGTTAATCTTGGAACAGGTATTGTTGATTTCGAAAGTACATATCAAAAGATTAATGAATTGGGAACGGTTCGATATGCAATTGTTGAAAATGAAGGTATTGTGGGGAATAAATTCGAAAGTATTTCTAGTGATTTAAATGTTATGGAGAAATATGTTCAAGGGTTTATTAAAGCTGATTAATAAGGAGTGATTTGCATGACAAACCGAAAATTGAATATCGGTATTATTGGGTGTGGTGGAATCGCTAATCAGAAGCATATGCCAGCACTTGCAAAACTTGGGCATCTAGGTGAGATGACAGCTTTTTGTGATGTTGTCGAAGAAAGAGCAATGAAAGCAGCAAAAGAATTTGGAACACCTGATGCGAAAGTTTACAATAACTATGAAGAACTATTGAAAAATGAATCAATTGATGTTGTTCATGTTCTGACACCAAATCTACAGCACTCCTTTATCACAATAGCAGCTTTGGAAGCAGGAAAGCATGTTATGTGTGAAAAGCCTATGGCGATTAACTCAAAAGAAGCACAAGAAATGGTAGAAGCGGCAAATAGAACAGGGAAAAAGCTAACAATTGGTTACCAAAACCGTTTCCGTGATGATTCACAAGTCCTTTATAAAGCATCTCGCGAGGGTGAGTTTGGCGAAATATACTTTGCGAAGGCACATGCGATTCGGAGAAGAGCTGTACCAACATGGGGTGTGTTTTTAGATGTTGAACAACAAGGTGGAGGACCATTAATTGATATTGGTACACATGCGTTAGATTTAACGTTATGGTGTATGGACAATTATAAGCCACAGTCTGTTACAGGTTCAGTTTTTCATAAACTTGCTGATAAACATGAAGGAAACGCATTTGGACCTTGGAATCCAGATACATTTGAAGTAGAGGATTCTGCATTTGGATTTATTAAGATGCAAGATGGTTCAACCATTATTTTAGAATGCTCATGGGCTTTAAATACAACAGATGTAAGGGAAGCTATGACATCGTTATGCGGCACAGAGGGAGGCGCTGAGATGAAAGGCAATCCTTCTGCTGGTGTGAGTGACTTAGTGTTTAACAGTACGAAATATGGTAAGCTAGTTGAAACTAAACCTGCTACTGGTGGAGGAATTGCTTATTTTGATTCAAGTGCTGAAGACCCTGGTGTAATAGAGGCGAGACAATGGCTAGAGTGTATTATTAATGATACAGAGCCATTAGTTAAACCAGAACAGGCACTAGTTGTCACGCAAATACTTGAAGCCATTTATACATCTGCAAGAACGGGTAAAGCAGTTGAATTTAATCATGAAACAGAAACAATAACATCTTAATAAGAGTGAAAAAAGGTTGAGATCTATAAGGACTCAATCTTTTTTTATGAAAAACAAGTCATCATTTTCTTAGTTTATTAAATAATTAATCCAATAAACGGACAGGTCCATGCAATCCGCTCGGTTCTTGCTGAGCGAATTGTGATTAGAAGTCTTGTTCACAAAACGTTCACTAAGTTAATTTCTACCCTTTGTTTAGTTTGTGCTGAACACCCTTATGGAAGGACTTCTCACTTTTTTACCAGCTCAAAATAGATTATAATTATCAGAAAATAGTAGATATTTTAAGCGATAAATAATTATAATAGATAATGATATGGTAATAATCAAAAAAGTTAATGATATGTTCATAGATGGGGCCTTCCTGCTCTGTGTCATCTAAGCAGGAGTGTGCCCTCTTTATTGCAAATACAGGGGATAAGGAAGGTTATAATGAGCAACGTACAGAAAAAAACAGACGTTATCTTAATTGGCGCTGGGGTTATGAGCGCGACTTTAGGAATCCTTTTGAAAGAATTAGTGCCAGACTGGAGTATAAAAGTATTAGAGAAGCTTTCAAACGCTGGAGAGGAAAGTTCCAACGAATGGAATAATGCGGGAACTGGTCATGCGGCACTATGCGAGCTTAACTACACAGTTGAAAAACCGGATGGGTCAGTGGATATTAGTAAGGCAATAAGCATTAATGAACAGTTTCAGGTATCAATGCAGTTCTGGTCTTACCTTGTCAAAAACAAGCTGTTAGATAATCCACAGGACTTTATCATGCCTTTGCCTCATATGAGCTTAGTACAAGGAGAACAAAATGTAACTTTTTTAAAGAAACGTTTTGAAGCGCTATCAAGTAATCCGCTCTTTCAAGGGATGGAATTTTCTGATGATCCATCAAAATTGATGGAATGGATTCCGCTAATTATGAAAGACAGGTCATCAAATGAACGAATAGCTGCAACAAAAATCGACTCCGGTACTGATGTTAACTTTGGTGCATTAACACGCAAGTTGTTTGACCAATTAGAGAAAAGAAATGTCGAGATAAATTACAAGCATAGTGTTAATGATATAAAACGTACCAGCGACGGCTTGTGGGAATTGAAAGTAAAGAATCTTGATAGTGGAATGGTCGAGCGTCATGCTGCAAAATTCGTCTTTATTGGAGGCGGGGGAGGAAGCATACATTTACTGCAAAAATCCGGTATTCCTGAAGGAAAACATATTGGTGGATTTCCGGTAAGTGGACTATTTATGGTATGTAATAATCCGGAGGTTGTAGCTCAGCACCATGCGAAGGTATATGGTAAAGCTAAGGTAGGTGCTCCTCCAATGTCTGTACCACATCTTGACACACGATTTATTAATAATAAAAAATCGTTGCTCTTTGGACCGTTTGCAGGCTTCACACCAAAATTCTTAAAAAATGGATCAATGTTTGATTTGATCACATCCGTAAAACCAGATAATATCTTAACGATGTTGGCCGCAGGTGCAAAAAACATGTCACTGACAAAATATCTGATTGAGCAAGTGATGCTTTCAAAAGAACAACGAATGGAAGAATTACGTGAGTTTATCCCGAATGCTAAAAGTGAGGATTGGGATTTAGTTGTAGCGGGCCAACGTGTACAAGTGATCAAAGATACTCAAGATGGCGGCAAAGGAACCCTTCAATTTGGAACGGAAGTTGTAAGTGCGGCTGATGGTTCAATCGCAGCTCTGCTTGGTGCTTCTCCTGGTGCCTCTACAGCCGTTCAGGTCATGCTTGAAGTTCTAACAAAATGCTTCCCTGAACATATAAAAGAGTGGGAACCGAAAATAAAAGAAATGATTCCTTCCTATGGCATGTCACTAATGGAAAACCCAGAGCTTCTGCGTGAAGTTCATACTTCAACGACACATGCGCTTGGGCTAGGTGGGAAAAGTGGCTTCTTAGGTAATGAAAAAGGTCGGAAATTGGAACTTGCTCGTGAGAAGGAACAGAAGATAGGAATTTAATAGCAAACAAAAATCCCTTTATAAGGGATTTTTGTTTTGGTATTCTGCTTCAGGAGCAGTAGGAATCGAAAGGAAAGACACCTTTTATTTCTACTCACCTTATGCTTGTCGTCTTGAGTACTTTTTATTTTGTCAATTCGATCAACAAGTTCAAGGCATTGTCTTTGTTATCCGCATCAGCACGTATTGCTGCAATTTTTTTCGTGTCTTTTACCTCAAGCCCTTCAAATATAGTATTGTCATTGATCACGACACCATAAATTTGTTCCGACTCGTCAGCTGGCGACTTTCCATAAATAAGATTCTCTCCCTGCACTTTGCCCTTCAAAGTAGTCCCGAGTGGCTGAAACACTTCAAGCTTCATAAGTTGTTCAAAGTTCGCTTCACCCATAATATAAACGTCTGATTGGTCAGACATAAGTGTTAAAACACTTTTTTGTTGATTGCCTGCATCCATCGTATCTGATATTTCTGTGGGTGCATAATTTGACTGAGTGGTTACTCGCTTCCATGAAGGAAATGCAGCTAACACATTAGTAGAAACAGGAGTCACCTCACTACCAAGTGGAAAAAAGTCTCCATATAGCATAATCCCTAGGTCCTCAGGAGGAAGACTAGCTAACTCCTTTTTCTCTTGATGATTACTAACAAGTGTCTGAATGATAGACCCAACAAAAATGAGTAAAATGATGACTCCAACTATATGTAATTTATAATAGTGGAGAAAATGCTGAAATTGATGGGAAAAAGATCTATTTTCTACCTTGGTAGTCGAACCGTATTCATTAACGTGTTTAACCGTATTATAGGCAAGTGTGATCATGTCCATATCAAAAGGTTTTTCTGCATTTTGTTCATGTTGGTGTGCATGATACCTCTTGATCCACAACATATATTGTTTTTCGAGCTCATCATTTGTAGCCTCTTCAGATAGACCTAGTATTTTGTATGCTTCCCTTAAATCCAAAAGACACACCTCTCATTTCTAGTTAGTTAATAGATTGATAGAAATTTATTCGATACTACTAAGATATCTTAAATTGAAAGCATTTGCACTACTTACATAATTTTTAATTTTGCTGACGCATACATTCATGTAGGAGCCGAGGTAGGAAGAATATTTGTTAAGTGAAAACAGGCTAGAAAGTGTAAGTACATCCGAGTTGTCAAATATAATTGCCTAAGTGAAAATAATGATAATGAGTTCAACTGGTCAAAAAAGATCTAATAAACTTATTGAAATAGCTTATAAAGCAAAAGAGTCACTCAAAAAAGATTAGGTAAATAAATTTATCTCAAGGGATCTGGTTAGCTACTAATATGAGTTGATGAAAATTTGAGCTTAATAATCGTTAAAATGGTGTTTATGGAAAGGATGGTAATGTATTTGATATATCTATTATTAATTCAATTATTCAATTCGAAGGGAAGCGTACATTAATCCGTTCCGTTATTGATATCAGTCAGCGTAAAAAGATGGAAGAAGAATTGAAAGAAAGTCAGCAACAATATCAAACTCTTGTTGAGAATCTACCAGTGGGAATAGTAGTACACCAGAATGGCATTATAAAATATGCAAACAAAACTCTAGAAATCTTATCAAGATGAATATTAATCATATCGTTCATCCCGAAGGATAAACCGAACTAAAGCAAGAGGGTGTCCATTAAAAAGGATGCCTTTTTTATTTAGAGAGCCTTTCTATCACATTATCTATTTTACAGCACCATCACTCACTTAAATAATAACAATATAGACAGATTGTTGGAATTACAGCCAGCGTTTAAACGAACCATTTTATATTGCCGAATACACGCTTATCATGGGACGAACAAGCGCTATTTCTTCATAAATGTATAGTTTATATTGATAAACAAAACAAAATAACGCCTTAGTAATTAATGATTTCTCAACCATTAAAAGCAGTTCTATAAAGGTGAAAATGAATATACAGTATAGGGATGTAAAAAACAAACATTTTAGTCCTTGATTGGAAGTAGCTTAGGAACTTAAGAAACGCAGGAGAAAATAATAGTAAAGTTAAAGGGGAAAAAGTGGTGAAAATTGCGGTATACGGAATATACAAAAATGAAGAAATGTGCATAGAATGTTTTTTATCATCTGTCAAGAATGCAGATGAAATTGTACTGTGTGATACTGGATCGGGTGATGCGACAAACGAAAAGATAAATAAGTTTAAGGAGCTAAATCCAGATATAAATTTAAAAAGCTATAAAATTTGTGTATCACCATGGAGATTTGATGATGCTAGGAATGCTTGTCTTTCTTTAGTTAGTCCACAAATGGACTTATGTATTTCTCTTGATATGGATGAATATTTGATGGATGGTTGGAAGGAATGTTTAATTGAAACTTGGGAACCGGGTTACACCAGAGGTTATCATAATTTTAAAACATATTGGGCAGATGGCAGCGTTTCCGAACATTTGCATGATCGTATTCATATAAGAAATGGATACACATGGAAATTACCTGTCCATGAAATATTGGAATTCGATGGTCATGAGAAGGGGAAGTATTTAAAAGGATTTTGGGTTTATCATAAACCAGAGAAGAAAGAATATAGGTCAAATTACCTCCCGCTCTTAGAACAATCTGTTTCTGAGAGGAAAGAAATTTGGAGGTCTTGGAGTTTTCTAGCAAGTGAATATCTCGGGGCTGAGCGGTATGAAGAAGCCTTGTCGGCAATTAGTGAAGCACTAAATATTGAAAACAGTGATAAGGCCTACCTTTACAAAATGAACTACCTTATCTATAAGGCTATGAATCACTATATACTCGCTCTTCTAAATTTGGATAATTATATCCAACACCTTTCATATCGGAGAGAGCCATACTTTGAAAAGGCAATGTATTTACATCAACTAGGCAGGAACATTGAGGCGCTGCTAGCCCTTAGGGAAGCTGAAAAGATTACTTGTAAAATAATTGATTACCATTATAATGTATTGGCTTGGGACGATTCTTTTAAAAAATGGATGTCAAAGATCTATAAACTTTCTAAGAAAGAAAGGTTATGGAAATGAAAAAGTTAAAAATTGCAGTATATGCAATATGTCGAGATGAGGAACAGTTTGTTGAGCGATGGATAGATTCAATGAAAGAAGCTGATTTGATTATTGTAGCTGATACAGGTTCTACGGATAATACAGTAAAAGAATTAAAGTCAAAAGGTGTTATAGTTTACAATATTACAGTAAATCCGTGGAGATTCGATGTAGCTAGGAATATTTCGTTAAGCTTTGTGCCCGACGATATAGATATATGTGTTTGCACGGACTTGGATGAAGTGCTAGAACCAGGGTGGAGAGAGAAAATAGAGAAGGCTTGGACACCCGATACAACACGTTTAAAGTATATGTACACATGGAGTTTTAATCCAGACGGTTCACGGGGTGTGACTTTTTGGTATGAAAAAATTCACCGCAGATATGGATTTCGATGGGTTCACCCTGTACATGAAGTTTTAGAGTACTACGGATCTGATCCTGATGTGTATGTATATGAAGAAACAATTCATTTGAATCATTTTCCAGATCCTACAAAGTCTAGAGAGGCATATCTCCCATTGTTAGAAAAGTCCGTTCAGGAAACCCCTAATAATGATAGGAACAAACATTATCTTGGTCGGGAGTATTTATATCATGGTATGTGGGAAAAGTGTATTGAAACCTTAAAACAACACTTGGAATTGCCAAGCGCCCAGTGGAATGACGAACGATGTGCTTCTATGAGATATATTGCAAGGGCACATAGGGAACAAGGCAATTATAACGAAGCTAGTAAATGGCTATACAAGGCGATTGCTGAGGCGCCTTATCTAAGAGAACCGTATGTTGAGATGGCACAGCTTGCTTATTTAGAAAAGGATTGGCCAAGAGTATATCATATGGTAGAAGCAGCATTAGCAGTAAAAGAAAGGCCAGTCTCATATATAAATGAGGCTTTTGCATGGGATTATACACTTTATGATTTGGGGGCAATAGGTTGTTATGGTTTAGGGATGATTGACAAAGCCTATGATTTTGCAAAAATAGCAGTACAGATGCTTCCAGCTGACGAACGGTTAAAAAGCAACTATGAGCTTATTAAGAAAAAGATGGGGCAATAGAGGTCGAATTATCGTCCATATAAACTAAGAGATATAAATAGAAAAATATATTAGTGGTGTAGAAAATTCTTTTTCAATGACTTCTAGACATAATTAATCCTGACATTTTTCTTTGTCCCAGTAAATGAATTTAAAAAAATTAAAATGAGGGTGACCTAAAAGCATCAAAAAACATGCTTTTAGGTCACCCTTCTGAATAAAACATCATAATAAAATTAGTGAAAACAGGAGTTATTTGCTCGTTTATTTTTGTTCTAGTATAGACTTTTTTCTATTTTAAATGGGAAAGCTTGTTTATCTGTCGGTACATCTTTTCTGTTTTTTTAATATCTTTTACAACTGTTGGTCAAAGATAATTGCATTTAAAGAGCGAGTACTAGCAACTATAGAGGTAACATTAGGCGACATAGATAGTACTTGTAGAGTAAGTTTATACTGGTGAAATCCTTCCCCGGGCTGATCTGTCCATGTAAGATTTGGGTGGTATCTTTGCAAAAGGGAGCCTGATGGTTTATCGAGAGTTTGTTCCACAGTAATGGAGGCAATCGCTGCATTATTTCTTCTTAGAGTATAGATGACTTGGAAGGAGAATTGGTTTCCGGTTGTAGTAACGTCAAGTTGTACCATGGAATCTAATTTAATGGTATCGTCAGAATCTGTTGTGATAGTTGGAAGAGTTAGGACAGTTGTCTCAGCAGAAGTAATGGTGATTGGTGTTGCACTTGGTGCTTGTGTAAACGTATAACGGCTTCCGTTACCTTGAGGTCCCTGAGGTCCTTGAATTCCTTGAGGTCCCTGAATACCCTGAGGTCCTTGGGGCCCCTGAATACCTTGAGGTCCTTGAGGCCCGGTTTCACCTTGAGGTCCTTGAGGTCCAGTTTCACCTTGAGGTCCCTGAGGTCCAGTTTCACCTTGAGGTCCCTGAGGTCCAGTTTCACCTTGAGGTCCTTGAGGTCCGATTTCACCTTGAGGCCCCTGAGGTCCAGTTTCACCTTGAGGTCCCTGAGGTCCGGTTTCACCTTGAGGTCCTTGAGGTCCAGTTTCACCTTGAGGACCTTGAGTTCCGGTTTCACCTTGAGGCCCTTGAGGTCCCTGAATACCCTGAGGTCCCTGAATACCCTGAGGTCCTTGAGGTCCCTGAATACCCTGAGGTCCTTGAGGTCCAGTTTCACCTTGAGGTCCCTGAGGTCCGGTTTCACCTTGAGGCCCTTGAGGTCCAGTTTCACCTTGAGGTCCCTGAGG
>JAPSLU010000005.1 GCA_031180405.1 Bacillus sp. (in: firmicutes)
CTTTCATCGTTCAGGCTATGTCACCGCTGGACTAGATGCTTCCTATTATTACACAAAGTATTTTGAAAATATTGAGGAAGTAGCAGCCTATTCATTAGCCAATGCAACAAAAATCATTGGACGTGCTGAAAAAGCCAACCAATTGGTCGATCAAGCTACACATTTATCAGAGGATCAACGTTTTATGATGGCACATTCCATTAGAAGTTATTATGGGTCAACACAATTTCTTGAAGCGGAAGGAGAGCCATTCTGGGTGGTGAATGAAGGGGAATACCGGATGATGAACACCTTTGATTTAACCGTTGATCAATTATTCTTTGAAATGAAAATGAATCCTTGGACAGTTAAGAATGAGCTGGATATGTTTGTGAAGAGATTTAGCTATGAAGACAAGGTCCGCTTTCCAAATGATGAAACAGAATACCCAGGTGGAATCAGTTTCACGCATGATATGGGTGTAGCGAATACGATCTCTCGTCCACACTACTCTTCTTATGAGCTTTATGGATTAGATGGGTGCTTTTCACATATGACTCATGAACAGCTTGTTAACTGGATATTATGTGCAGCTGTTTATGTTGAACAAACAAACGACACAAAATGGCTTCAGGATAATATGGACATCTTCATTAAATGCTTTGAGAGTATGCTAAATCGAGATCACCCAAATCCAGAAGAACGAAATGGAATTATGGCATTAGACTCAACTCGTGTCATGGGTGGGGCTGAAATTACAACATATGACAGCTTAGATGTTTCTCTTGGTCAGGCAAGAAATAATATTTATATGGCGGGTAAGTGCTGGGCTTCTTATGTAGCTTTAGAAAAAATCTTTGCAGAACACGGTCAAGAGGAACTTGCTAGGCAATCAGGTGATCAAGCTGAAAAATGTGCAGCGAGTATTGTTGGTTTCGTAACAGAAGAAGGCTATATCCCAGCTGTTGTAGGGGAAAATAATGACTCTAAAATCATCCCTGCAATCGAAGGGCTTATCTTCCCATACTACACGAATTGTCAAGAAGCACTTGATCCAAATGGCCGTTTTGGCAGCTATATTCAAACCCTAGAAAAACATTTAAAAACCGTTTTAGTTGAAGGAGTTTGTTTATTTGAAGATGGTGGCTGGAAAATCTCATCTACAAGCAACAACTCATGGCTGAGTAAAATCTATTTAAGTCAGTTTATTACTCGTAAATTACTAGGCTGGAAGTGGGATGAACAAGGAGCAAAAGCAGACGCTGCCCATGTCGAATGGCTAACTCATCCAACTCTATCTATATGGAGCTGGAGTGATCAAATCATTTCTGGTGAAATTGCGGGAAGTAAGTATTATCCAAGGGGAGTAACGAGTATTTTATGGTTAGAGGAGAATGAAAATTCGAGCAAGTTTTTGAAACAAGCTGAATTGAGTCATCAAAACTAAGGGGTTTCATATAATTAAGGACAAATCTCATATCACGAGGTTTGTCCTTTTTGTACGAAAAAATTATTTAATAGAATAAAATTGTAAGTGGTTACAAAAATGGTATAAACTAGTGATATAGGTTGATTTAAAACTAGAAAAGGGGATGGATAGATGATTAATGTTGGGATAATTGGAACGGGATGGTTTAGTGGTGTGCATGCAAAAATTCTTCAGAAAATGGAAGGGGTAAGAATAAAAGCAATCTGTGGGACAAGTAAAGTAAAGGCAGAGAACTATGCCAAAGAGTATGATCAAGCTAAAGGTTATGCTGATTTTAAGGAGATGCTAGATGAAGAAAAATTACATGCCGTGTACATTTGCGTGCCTCCGTTTGCACATACGGAGATTGAACTCGAATTAATTTCAAGAAAGATACCGTTTTTAGTGGAAAAACCTTTAAGTGCGAATCTAGAAATACCAAAACAAATCCTTTTAAAACTAAACGAAAATCCGATTATTACATCAGTAGGCTATCATTTTAGATATCGTAATACAATCAAAACATTAAAAACAGAGCTAGAAGATCAAAAGCTTGGCATGATTACTGGTGGCTGGATGGGATCAATGCCAGCTGTTCCATGGTGGAGAAATCAACAAACATCAGGTGGACAGTTCATTGAACAAACAACACATTTAGTAGATTTACTTCGATACACTGTAGGAGAAGTTGAGGAGGTCTTTGCAGCTTATGCAAATCGATCGATAGCAGCAGAGCAGTATGAACATGTATCTGTACATGATGTAGGAACAGTCACATTAAAATTCCAAAACGGCGTCATCGCAAATCTTTCTAATACATGTATCCTTCCTGATGGAGTCTCAAATGTTGGCTTGGATTATTATACGAATAAAGGAATTTTACATATTGGATTTGATAATTTAGATATTTCCAAACAAGGGACCAAATTATCTATAAAAGAAACAGTAGATCCTTATGTAAAAGAAAACGAAGCATTCATTCATGCTATTCGTACAGGAGATACGTCTCCTATTTTATCTACCTATCAAGATGCATATAAATCACAGGAAGTGACGGTAGCTGCTCTTACATCAGCAAGAACGGGTGCTCCAGTGAAAATTTAGAACTGTCCTTCACAATTTACTGTAAGGAAAATAGTAAAGTCCTTCATTAGAAAAATGAAGGACTTTAGAATAAAAAGTGCACTTAAAAATATCTGTGAAGTTTTATACGCTTAAAAACTTCACACAAACTGGATCAGGAACAGAAACCTTAGAATCTAATAAAGTTAGCTTCCCGGTTTGTGGATCTCTTGCGTATAGAACAAGATTACTGCTTTCTTGATTTGATGCTACAATGAATTTTTCAGTGGGATCTAACGCGAAATCACGTGGCCAGCTTCCTTCAGTTGACGTATATTCAATGAATGTTAGCTCACCACTATCCTGATTTACACCGTAAACTGCAATACTATCATGTCCGCGATTGCCAGCATAAACAAAACGGCCGTCATTAGAAATATGTATCGCACTACCTTGACTGTTTTCTGTAAAGTCTTCTGGAATCGTTGGAATGTATTGAAGCTCTGTAAATACACCTGTATCCGAATTGTAACTTAATGTAATCACTTCGTTGCTTAGCTCTGTCATAACATACGCAAATTTTCCATTTGGATGGAATGTGATATGTCTTGGGCCACTACCTGCTTTTACAAGCAATGTATGAGCTTCTGCTAATTTCCCATTATCAATTTTATATGTAATCACTTTATCAACACCCAAGTCTATAGCCACCACATATTTCTCATCAGGTGTGAAGCCGGAATAGTGTGTGTGAGGTTTATCTTGTCTCTCATGTGGACCTTTACCTGTATGCTCAATAACAGAAACGACAGGATTCACGCTACCATCTTCATTAACTAAAAATGACTCAATTGTTCCTTTATGGTAGTTAGCCGTTAAAACTTGGTGATTTTTACTGTCTACACTCACATGACATGGTGAAGCGCCATCTAGTAACTGGCGATTAATTTCAAATAGATCACCAGTTTCAGGGTTGATCGAGAATGAAGCGACTCCACCTTGATCTCCTTCTTTTACAACGGCATAAAGATTTTTATTATCTTGGCTAAGATTCAAATATGTAGGGTTGTCCAATTCTGCTACAGGCTTAACATCTCCAAGCTTTGCAGCATCAGTGTCCAATGTAAAGCTGTAAACTCCTTTAGAGTCTCCTTTTGTGTATGTACCAATATAACCGATTAATTTTGGCAAATGAATTGCTCCTTTCAATCTATACTATCTTCATTATATCGCTTATTTATTATGCTCAACAACTTTTTGAAATATCTTTCTATCAAAATTGAGATTTATTTAACTAAATGAATAATTTTTCAAAAATATTCTATCTATTTATTCTGTCATGCTAATATAATAGTATTTATATGAGATTGAAAAGGGGAATAGGAAGATGCTAAAGCGGTTTTATTCGTATTATATACCTCATAAAAAGCTATTCATTATTGACTTTAGCAGTGCAATTATCGTTGCCATATTAGAATTAGCCTTTCCGCTCGCGGTTCAATGGTTTATTGATTCATTATTACCAACTGAAAATTGGTCTGCGATCGTATCTGTCAGTATTGCTTTATTAGTTCTTTATATTTTTAGTACATTTTTGCAATTTATTGTTAACTATTGGGGACATAAGCTTGGAATCAATATTGAAACTGATATGAGAAAACAGTTGTTTCAACATGTTCAAAAGCAATCATTTAAGTTTTTTGATAATACAAAAACAGGAAACATCATGAGTCGAATTACAAATGATTTGATGGATATTGGAGAACTTGCTCACCATGGACCAGAGGATTTATTTATTTCTATAATGACCTTCGTTGGTGCGTTCTGGATCATGTTTACTGTGAATGCCAAGCTAGCATTAGTCGCTTTAGTGATTTTACCTTTTTTAGGCTGGCTAATAGTCGTGAGTAACTTGAAAATGAATCATGCATGGAAGACAATGTACGGCGAAATTGCTGATGTGAATGCAAGGGTGGAAGACAGTGTTTCAGGTGTTCGTGTTGTCCAATCTTTTACTAATGAAGACTTTGAAAATAAACGTTTTTCTGTAAATAACTTGAAATTCCGTAAAGCGAAGCTTGGTGGCTACAAGGTGATGTCCTTTAGTTTATCGGGTATTTACATGATGACAAGATTTGTGACACTAGCTGTCTTAGTTGTAGGAGCTTGGCTGAGTTATACAGGACAGTTATCCTACGGAGAGCTAGTTGGATTTGTTCTATATATTAACGTTCTTTTTAAACCAATCGATAAAATTAGTGCTCTAATGGAGCTTTACCCTAAGGGAATGGCTGGATTTAAGCGATTTACTGAGCTCCTTGATATGGACCCGGATGTAGAGGATGTAAAAGATGCTGTTGAAGTTCAATCACTTCGCGGAGACATTACCTTTAAGGATGTTACTTTTGGCTATGATGAACACAAGCGTGTATTAAATGAGATTAACTTATCAATTTCAGCTGGAGAGACGATTGCTTTTGTTGGACCTTCTGGTGCAGGAAAAACAACAATCTGTACACTCATTCCTCGTTTTTACGATGTTGACGGAGGAGCAATTAAGATTGATGGTATCGATATACGTGACATGACGAAGCATTCACTTCGTTCACAAATCGGAATTGTGCAACAAGATGTTTTCTTATTTACTGGAACATTACGAGAGAACATTGCCTACGGAAAATTAGAGGCAACAAAAGAAGAAATTGAAGACGCCGCTAGACGTGCACACTTAGAAAGCTTTATCGAATCTCTTCCATTTGGCTATGAAACTCAAATCGGAGAGCGTGGTTTAAAGCTATCTGGTGGACAAAAGCAAAGAATAGCGATAGCGAGAATGTTCTTGAAAAATCCCCCTATCTTAATTTTAGATGAAGCAACATCTGCATTAGATACGGAGACAGAGTTAATTATTCAACAAGCTTTAGCGGAACTATCGAAAAATCGAACGACACTTGTCATTGCCCATCGTCTTGCAACCATACGCAACGCAGATCGAATTGTTGTCGTCACAGAGGATGGAATTGCCGAGCAAGGTAAGCATGATGAATTAATTGAACAAGGAGGCATCTTTGCAAACCTGCATCGTGTCCAATTTCAAAGGTGAACGGGAGATGGAACAGAGATGTTCCATCTTTTTGTGTTTGGAAGTAAACTATGGTGATTGCTTAATAATATTGTAAAGCCATTAAATAAATATTTTTTCAATAATTAGACTTTTGGAAAACAGATTGACACTTATACCTCCATTCTGTATTTTAAATAAGTATGTCTTTTTAGGAGGTAGTTATGAATAGTCATCAAGTAAAAATTACAACAGCAGATCCATCAGCATTAGGATTATTCGGATTAGCGATGGTAACCCTAGTTGCTTCATCACAGAAGCTGGGTTTAACAGAAGGATTATCCTTTATTTTGCCTTGGGCATTCTTTTTAGGTGGGCTAGCTCAACTGTTTGCCTGCATCCAAGACGCAAAACACAATAATATTTTTGGTACAACAGCATTTGGAGCGTTTGGTTTGTTCTGGTTTGGTGTCGGAATGTCTTGGCTTATCCAATTAGGGGCATTTGGTGAGAAATTAGCGGTAAATGCAGATCCAAAACAGCTTGGTGTTGCATTTGTCGGTTATTTAATTTTTAGTATTTATATGACAATTGGTGCGATGGAGACTCATAAAGTATTGTTCTTTATTTTTGTCTTTATCGATTTCTTATTCATTGGGTTATCTTTAAGCACATTTGGCATTATGCACGAAGCAACTCATATGCTAGCAGCTATTTCTGAATTAATCATCGCTTTGCTATCTTTCTATGGATCAGCGGCAGTTGTCTTAAATACACATTTCGGTCAAGTAGTTTTACCGGTTGGTAAACCATTTGGGATTTTTAAAAAGTAATAAGGTGCAGAGGCTAACAGAATGTTTGGCCTCTGTTTTTTGTTTTGAAGCAGGTGTCCGAAAATTTTGGTGAAATTGGTCTAATCGAAAATAAAAGGTACAAAATCGAGAATAAGTCTCAAGAATAGAAAATAAGATCTTAAAATCGAAATCAAATTCCACTAATCGAAAATAAAGCCTCCACTAAAGGGTCACACCACCTAGCCCAAATTAGTCATTCATCTCCAAAGAAAAGCGAGCTACATAGAAAACTCCTAGAAGCTCAGAAGTAGGAAAGTGTATCTTTTTTAAGAGCTATTTTTCAACTGTTTTCGCTTCTTGTTCCAAAGATTGACACTCCAGATGTATTCTTTATATAACTCTAAGATAAGTAAACTCTTGACTATGATGAAAATCATGGACAAAAAACAGTAAAATATATTTTTGTTATTACCAAAAAAATCATCAAGTGTTTTGTTCCCTTTGTTTTATATTGAAATAACATAATGTTTAGTATTTTATTTGTGAAAAAGGTAATATCCCATGAATATGAAATATTAATATAGCAAAAAGTGTATACATATGAATGAATATACAAAAATATGTCAAGTTGAGTCACCATTCACCTCTAAGATACAATTGAAAAAAGGGGGAGTTTTTCATGAAAAAGCATATTACGGTTATTGGTGCTCCTATGGATTTAGGGCAATCAAGACGTGGTGTAGATATGGGACCAAGTGCTATTCGTTATGCAGGTGTAGTAGAACGTTTAGAAATGCTAGATTATGAGATTCATGATAAAGGGGATATTCAGATTGGAAGACCTGGCAAGGAGGAAGAAGCCTCTGTTGGGAGCAACTTGAAATATTTAGGTGCAGTATCAAAGGCAAGTAGCAAGCTTGCAGAAGCAGTTGATGAAGTCGTGAAAAAAGGTTCTTTTCCGCTTGTGTTTGGCGGCGACCACAGTATTGCAATTGGCACGCTTGCAGGAATTTCAAAGCATTATAAAAATTTAGGTGTGATTTGGTATGATGCACACGGGGATTTAAATACTGGTGAAACATCACCTTCAGGAAATATACATGGTATGCCACTAGCGGTTAGCCTTGGAATCGGGCATCCAGATTTAACAACAATTGCAGCCTATACAGAAAAAATAAAGGCAGAAAATGTCGTCATTATCGGAGCGCGTTCATTGGATGACGGAGAAAAGGTTTTAATCCGTGAAAAAGGGATCAAAGTGTACACGATGCATGAAATTGACCGTATTGGAATGACAAAGGTAATGGAGGGTGCGATCGCTTACTTGAAAGATAAAACGGACGGTGTTCATCTTTCACTTGATCTAGATGGCTTAGATCCAAGCGATGCACCTGGTGTCGGTACCCCTGTTTTAGGTGGAATTAGTTATCGTGAAAGCCACTTAGCTATGGAAATTTTAGAAGAATCAAAGATTATTACGTCAGCTGAATTCGTAGAGGTGAATCCAATATTAGATGAAAAAAACAAAACAGCAGAAGTTGCTGTTGCGTTAATGGGCTCCTTATTTGGGGAAAAGCTTCTATAAAAGTGAGGAGGAATGAGTATGAAATCAGTATCAGAACAACTCATTGACCAAACGGAACATTATGGGGCCAATAACTATCACCCATTACCAATAGTCATTTCAAAAGCGGAAGGAGTTTGGGTAGAGGATCCAGAGGGAAATCGCTATATGGATATGTTGAGTGCCTATTCTGCTGTGAACCAGGGACATCGCCATCCGAAAATTATTCAAGCTTTAAAAGATCAGGCGGATCGGGTGACCTTAACATCACGTGCATTTCACAATGACCAGCTTGGTCCATGGTATGAACGGATTACAACGATGACAAAAAAAGAAATGGCACTGCCAATGAACACAGGTGCAGAAGCAGTAGAAACGGCCGTTAAAGCGATAAGACGATGGGGTTATCAGGTGAAAGGGATTTCTAACGATAAAGCTGAAATCATTGCTTGTGAAGGAAATTTTCATGGACGAACGATGACTGCTGTTTCTCTTTCATCTGATAAAGAATATAGAAAGGACTTTGGACCGATGTTACCGGGAATTAAGCTTATTCCTTATGGTGACCTTGATGCATTAAAAGCAGCGATTACCTCAAATACAGCTGGTTTTCTTTTTGAACCAATTCAAGGTGAGGCAGGGATTAACATTCCTCCAACTGGATTTATAAAAGAAGCATATGACTTGTGTAAAGCAAATAATGTATTATTTGTAGCGGATGAAATTCAAGCAGGTTTAGGTCGTACAGGTAGATTATTTGCATGTGACTGGGATAACGTAACGCCGGACATGTATATTTTGGGAAAAGCACTCGGCGGTGGTGTATTTCCAATTTCATGTGTTGTAGCGAATCGTGATGTCCTCTCTGTGTTTAACCCAGGCTCACACGGATCCACTTTTGGAGGTAACCCTTTAGCCTGTGCGGTATCGATCGCTTCACTAGACGTAATCGAAGAAGAAAAGCTAGTAGAACGCTCTTTAGAATTAGGTACCTATTTCATGGATAAATTAAAAGAAATCAAAAGCACAAATATAATAGAAGTGAGAGGAAGAGGATTATTTATTGGAGTAGAACTTACACAACCAGCGCGTGGTTATTGTGAAAAGCTAAAAGAAAAAGGCTTGCTATGCAAAGAAACACATGACACTGTAATCCGCTTTGCGCCACCACTGGTGATCACAAAAAAGGAACTTGATTGGGCTTTAGAACGAATCAAACTAGTATTATCTTAACCGTGGATACTTTAGAGTTTAGAAAATTATTAATTTCTAAGCTCTTTTTTATGGTATAGAAGGTTATTAAATTCTGGAACTGTGGATTAGAGCCGACATCCAGCTCCAGTAGTCTTGTTTTTTTCAATAAAGTAAGATGCCTTGTCTCTCGAGGTCATAAGCCTGTTTGGAATTTAGGGAATTAAATTTCTTTTTTTCCCAGGCTGATCAAGGAGTTTTCCCTTTTGTTCTTTAGTAAACTTAACTTCCCCTATCAATCTATAATTTGACAAATTCCGACACCGTCAGCCATACTAATACTAAAATTAGTTGTTATTTGTTGAGGTTTTCAAATAAATTCCATTAAAATGAGGGGGATTCATTTCATATGAAAATCATTCACCATGCCTATAGAAGAAGAGGTCAGATTGAATTTATGTTTGAAGAGTTTCCACATTCAAAAGTGGTGTTTTCCCCTATAAAAAATTACTATTTTGTTAAGTCAGTTCGGTGGAATCAATTAGATCAAGTTGTTAAACGTAGAGATTTAGAAGAAATGGAGCACATAGTGAATGAGTTTTTAGGTTGTATTGATTTTTACAAGCAACGTAAAGCCTACGAAAATTTTGTATTTACAGAATAACGATGGTTGGTATAATGTGAGACAATAAAAATTGAAGACTAGATTAAAACAAACTAGTCTTTTGATGCAACAAATCATCAAAAGCTCTATTTTCGTGTTTGAGTGAAAAATATCACACTAAGAACATTCCAGTTTTTTCTCGTATTTTAAAATTTGATGCAAAATTGTGCGTACATATGTATAATAAATTATTGTTATTAATTAACATTTTCATCAAGAGGTGAAAACGATTGAAGAAGTTATTATATGTTTATATCATTCTATTTTCTCTCTTCTCTTTTTATATTTATTTCTTTCATTTAAAGGAAAATCCTATCTCCCCATTTAATCAAAAAAGTAATCGCTTACAAAGTGAAGTTACTGAAAAATATGTAATGGTAACATTTCAAGCAGGGATTGATTATTGGAAAAGTGCCATTAAAGGGTTTGAAGATGCTGCGAATGAATTAAATGTTTCAGTTGAGTATCGAGGTGCAACGCAATATGATGTTCATGAGCAAATTACTGTTTTGGAGCAGGTTATAGCAAAGAAACCATCAGGAATTGCGATAAGTGCAATAAATCCAGACATGTTAAATATGACGATAAATAAAGCAATTGAAGCGGGAATTCCGGTTGTTTTATTTGATTCAGATGCCCCAGAAAGTGATGCATATACTTTTTTGGGAACGGACAATTATCATTCTGGTGTAACAAGTGCTCACAAAATGGCAGAGTTCATCGATGGAGAAGGGAATGTTGCAGTCATTAGCTTGCCCGAACAACTTAACCATAAAGAAAGAACAAATGGTTTTGTAGAGACGATAGAGAAAGAATATCCTAGTATAAAAGTAGTGGCTATAAAAGACGGAAAAGGAAGTCAGGTTGAATCTAAGCAAGTAACAAAGGAAATTCTAAATGCTGCCCCAAATATCAAGGGGATTTTTGCTACAGAAGCAAATGGGGGAGTTGGAGTTGCAGAGGCAGTTCAGTCTTTAGACTATCAAGAAAAAATAAAAATTATTAGCTTTGATACAGACAAACAAACATTAGACAAAATAAAAGAAGGACAAATATCTGCAACGTTAGCACAAGGGACTTGGAATATGGGCTACTGGTCTTTGCAATTTCTTTTTCAGCATAACCAAGGAAAACAATCATTACCAGAAGTTGTGAATACGGGTGTGTCAATTGTTACAAAAGAGAATCTCGAAGATTATTATGCGGATTAAGATTGGTGAGGAAGATTTTTATGAAACAAATACTTTTGAAATTAAATCATCTTTCTATAAGGCATAAAATCATTGCATTATTACTATTAATTAGCATACTACCATCAATCGGGTTAAGCATAGTAACTGGTTATACCGTTGAACGAATACTAGACAAACAAGCATCAGAGCATACTCTTCAATTGTTAGGTCAAGTTAATAGATCTTTAGAAACCTATGCTGATAATATGCAAAAAGTAACGTATCTTTTATCAATGGATCGTGAAGTAGATCTGTTTTTAGGTAAAAGTAATCACCAGTCAGAAGAGAATATGTACTCTATACGGCAATTTATGCAAGGGCTTTCAACTCTTTATCCAGAAATTGCAGGTATTTTAGTTGTAAACAATAAAGGTGATTATATAAGTAATGAACTCTACTCAAGGTCAGATGTCAATTTGACTAACGAATCTTGGTATAAAGAAGCCGTTCAAAATAAGGGTATTTTTAAAATTCTTGGTCACCCAAAAGATCGGCAAATTACAAGTCATGTTAATTACAAGAATAGTGAAGTTGTAACTGTTGTTCGTGCTTTATTAGAACCTGAGACTCAAGAAGTAAAAGGAGTTATATTACTAGATTTAAAGCTTAGAGTAATAGCAGAAGCAACTAGGGATGTTAGACTGGGTAAGTCTGGATATTTAATGGTCATAGATGAAAATGGGAAAGGAATTTATTCACCCGCACAGCCTTTAGGTATTCAATTACCAAATAAAATATTAAAAGCCCAAGAAAATTCAGGTTTTTTTTCTGAGGTCGTTAATGGAAATAAACTTCAATTTATTTATCAAAAACAGCCTTTTACAAATTGGACGACTGTTGGAATTTTTTCAACAGAAGAGTCAGTTTCAGAGGTCAGAGCGATTAATATATATGTTGTTTGCTTTGTGTTTTTTGTGTGTTTAATAGGAATTACTTCTTCTTACTATCTCTCTAATTCAATGTCAAAGCCCATATTAAAGCTTATGTCAGTGATGGAGAAGGTCCAGACTGGGGATCTGACTACTCGCTATAAGGGGAGAAGGCAAGATGAAATAGGAATGCTCGGAAGAAGCTTTAATCATATGATTGTAAAGATTAACGAGTTATTACAACTTACTGAACATCAAGAACGTCAGAAGCGTGAAGCAGAGCTGCGAAGTTTACAAGCACATATAAAACCACATTTTTTGTACAATACGTTAGATACAATAAGTTGGATGGCAAGGAAACAGAAAAATAATGATGTCGCAGATGTTGTATCCGCCCTTTCAAAATTATTTCGAATTGGACTTAATAAAGGAAACGATATCATTCTATTAACAGAGGAAATGATGCATATAGAAAGCTATTTAAGTATCCAAAAAGCAAGATATCGAGAAAAGCTTAACTTTACGATTGAAATGGATCCTTTTGTCAGAGAAATGAAGATTTTAAAGTTAATTCTGCAACCAATGGTCGAGAATGC
Source organism: Bacillus sp. (in: firmicutes) (assembly GCA_031180405.1). GTDB lineage: Bacteria > Bacillota > Bacilli > Bacillales > Bacillaceae > Metabacillus. Next base: position 12,481 of record JAPSLU010000005.1, read on the forward strand.
AATTTACCACGGGATTAAAGAAAGAAGGGGACCTGGAAATATAAGGATTAAAGTTATTGAGGAACAAGGTCAGCTAGTTATGACTGTGAAAGATGACGGAAAGGGAATTACGGCAGAAAAGCTTGAAGAACTTAGAGAAAAGTTGAATACTCTTTACGATAATAAAGACAGAAAAGGAAAAGAAATAGATATTGGATATGGCATGATGAATGTTCAAGCAAGAATTAAATTAACCTATGGAGAGAAATATGGTCTTAAGATTGATAGCCAATTAGGTGAAGGAACAACTATTACCATCTATCTACCTGTTCAAAGATAATGAAGTGTTGTTTGGGGGGAGAAAGCGTGAAAAATAATAGATGGAAAGTGCTTATTGCAGATGATGAACCTGTTATTCGTGAAGGAATCAGAGATTCAATTGATTGGGCTTCTTTGCAAATGGAAGTTATCGCAGAGGCTGAGGATGGAGAAGAAGCATTAGAACTTGCTCTAAATGGGTCTATACATGTTCTGTTAGCTGATTTGAATATGCCGATTATGGATGGTCTGACATTAATAAAACAGATAAAACACCGACTTCCACAGTGTAAAATTTTAATTATAAGTGGTCACGATGAATTTACATATGCACAAGAAGCAGTTCGTTTAAATGTAACAGATTATATATTAAAGCCTGTGGAGCCTGATCAATTAAAGAAAGTTTTAATGGGTATCGTTCAGGAGCTAGAAGAACATGTGAAAGTAAGTGAATACTTAGAGATGGCATCCAATCAAATTTCTCGGAATATGATGATGCTTCGCGAGCAGTTTTGTAGAGAATGGATAGAAGGACGTATAAAAGAAGAGGAGATTATTAGCCAGCTAGAGATCTTAAAATTACCAACGAAAAATCCTCATCAAATTGCCATAATCTATGTACCAGAATATTTAGCTAATAAGCCATTAATGACAGAAAAAGAAAAACATATTTATGAATTTTTAATTAAAAATATTGTAACAGAGCTCTTGGAGGTCTATCCCAATCTTATTTTTGCTGACCAAAGTGGTTTAATGGTCTTAATTCTATGGGATTCTATACCGACTACTCTTTTTGAAAGAATGGAGCAATTATTAAAAGAATATTTAAAAATGAGCATTACGATATATATGAAACAAACTGATAAAGAAGATATTCAAAAAGTATATGAAGATTGTAAGAGTTCTATTTTTGGAGAAGTATCAATATCTCCTATTGTCCGTAGAGCAAAAAAATATATAGAAGAACATTATACAGAACCAACAATTACACTGGAGAACGTTGCCAATATCTTACAAGTTTCTTCTGTTTATTTAAGTAGATCGATTAAGAAGGATTTAGGTATGTCTTTTGTTAGTTTAGTAACAAATTTGAGGGTTAAAAAGGCAATACAATTGTTAAATTCAACAAATTTGCCAATTGTTGAAATTGCTGAATCGGTTGGATATGATACACAGCATTATTTTAGTACAGCTTTTAAAAAGGTAGTTGGTGTATCACCAAATAAATATAGAAAAAACGCAGGACTAGTATCGAATTAACAAAGTGTATGGAAAACAGTTTATTTTCGAAACAGGCATAGCCTGTTTTTTTGTTTATTAACCTATAAAATGCTACTAAGATCATTTAAAGTATAAAAAAAGCTCCCTAATTCAATGAAATGTAAGCGTTTTTAAAAAAGTTAAGAATTTATAAAAATAGTTACTTTTTTGAAAAGACTAGAAAATGTAAGCGTGATATATTCTAAACACGGCAAAAGCCAAAAGATAAAATAAGTGTAATAGGGGGAGAAGTAAATGAAAAAGTTACTTGGTATATTTCTGGTCTTATCGATTGTCTTTTCATTAGCGGCTTGTGGTGGAAATGAAAAAGCAAGTGGTGATGAAAAAGGGACTGTCGGAATTGCTATGCCGACAAAATCATCGGAAAGATGGGTTAATGACGGAGAAAATATGGTGAAAGAATTTGAAGCATTAGGTTATGACACAGATTTACAATACGCGGAAGATGTTGTAGAAAATCAAATCTCGCAAATTGAAAACATGATTACAAAAGGGGTAGACGTATTGGTTATTGCTTCAATTGATGGAGAAGCATTAACGAATGTGTTAGAAAAAGCAAATGACCAAGGGATAAAAGTTATTTCCTATGATCGCTTAATTAAAAACTCTGAGCATGTAAGCTATTATGCAACATTTGATAACTTCAAGGTTGGGGTTTTACAAGGTTCGTATATTGAAGAAAAATTAGGATTAAAAGATGGAAAAGGTCCTTTTAATATTGAATTATTTGCAGGATCTCCTGATGACAATAATGCTTATTTCTTTTTTGATGGTGCTATGTCTATATTAAAACCATATATTGATTCTGGAAAGTTGGTTGTTCAAAGCGGTCAAACAGAATTTGATCAAGGTGCAACATTAAGATGGGATGGTTCAGTCGCACAGTCTAGAATGGATAACTTATTAAGCGCTTACTATTCGAGTGAAAAAGTAGATGCTGTTTTATCACCATATGACGGAATTAGTATTGGGATCATATCTTCTCTAAAAGGCGTTGGATATGGTTCAGGAGATAAGCCGATGCCTGTTATTACTGGGCAAGATGCAGAATTAGCTTCAATAAAATCGATTATTTCTGGTGAGCAAACACAAACAGTATTCAAAGATACTCGTGAGCTAGCCAAAAAGGCTGTAGCAATGGCTGAAGCAGTATTAAAAGGTGAAGAAGCAGAAGTAAATGATACAGAAACCTATGACAATGGAGTAAAAGTTATACCATCATTTTTACTTGAGCCAGTTTCTGTTGATGTAAACAATTATAAAGAGACATTAGTAGATAGCGGGTACTATTCAGAAGACGAACTACAATAATAATCTAAATGAATATGAATGAGGCAGACTTCAATTATTTGGAGTCAGCCTTATCACATAATGAGGATGTGGTGTAAAATGTCTGAAATCATCCTAGAAATGAGGAATATTACAAAGGAATTTCCGGGAGTTAAGGCACTTGAGAATGTTAATTTGAAAATAAAAAAGGGCGAAATCCACGCTTTAGCTGGTGAAAATGGAGCTGGAAAGTCAACACTTATGAAGGTGTTAAGTGGAGTGTATCCTCATGGAACATATAGTGGGGATATATTGTTTCAAAATGAGGTTTGTCAATTTAAAGATATTAAACAGAGTGAAGAGCTTGGGATCGTTATCATTCATCAGGAATTAGCATTGATACCCGATCTATCAATTGAAGAAAATATTTTTTTAGGAAATGAAAATGCTAAAAAAGGAATTATCGATTGGAATGAAACAACAATTAAAACCCAAAAGTTATTGATGAAAGTAGGATTAATAGAATCACCTAAAACATTGATTACTGACATCGGGGTTGGAAAGCAGCAATTAGTTGAAATTGCAAAAGCTTTATCTAAAAGAGTAAAATTACTAATTTTAGATGAACCTACAGCGGCGTTAAATGAAGATGATAGTGAGAACTTATTGGAACTATTACTAGAATTTAAAAAGCAAGGCATCTCGGCAATTATTATTACGCACAAGTTAAATGAAATCAAAAAAGTGGCAGACTCTGTCACCATTTTACGTGATGGACAGACGATTGAAACATTAGATATGGTGAAAGATAAAGTGGACGAAGACCGTATCATTAAGGGAATGGTAGGAAGAGATTTAACAAATCGTTTTCCGAAAAGGAATCCAGAAATAGGGGAAATAATATTTGAAGTGAAGAATTGGAATGTTTTTCACCCAACTCATAGTGATCGAAAAGTAATTGATGATGTGAATATACACATCCGTAAAGGTGAGATTGTAGGGATTGCAGGGTTAATGGGTGCCGGGCGTACAGAGCTTGCCATGAGTATATTTGGTAGGTCCTTTGGTAAAAAAATATCCGGACAATTATATAAAGATGAAAAGGAAATACAGCTGAACAATGTAACCCAAGCAATTAACAATGGAATTGCTTATGTAACGGAAGATCGAAAAGGTAATGGCTTAATATTAATGGATGACATTAAACAAAATATTTCACTTGCTAGCTTGAAGAAGATTACAAAAGGTCGTGTCATTAACGAAAATCAAGAGGTTATTGAAGCGCAAAAATTCCGTGAAAAAATGAAAATTAAAACACCTAGTGTTTTCCAAAAGACTGGTAATTTAAGTGGAGGGAATCAGCAAAAGGTAGTATTAAGCAAGTGGATTTTTTCCGAACCAGATATATTGATTTTAGATGAACCGACTCGTGGGATAGACGTTGGTGCAAAATTTGAAATTTACACGATTATAAATCAGCTGGCAAACGAGGGTAAAGGAGTCCTAATCATTTCATCAGAGCTACCGGAAATACTTGGGATGTGCGATCGGATTTATGCGATGAGTGAAGGTAGGATAACTGGTGAAATTAACCGTGAGGAAGCTACGCAAGAATATGTCATGAAATATATGACAAAGAGTAAGGCTAGGGGGGAGTATTCAAATGCAGCCAGTGACAGGGAATAAGTTTAATAAACAAGCTGATAATAGATCGTATGGACAAGTATTACAGCAAATGATAAAAAATAATATGAGACAATACAGCATGATTATTGCGTTACTTTTAATCATGTTACTTTTTCAAATTTTAACTGAAGGGATCCTTTTAAAACCCTTAAATATTACAAACTTGATCTTACAAAATAGTTATATCTTAGTTTTAGCAATTGGAATGGTATTGGTCATAATCACGGGACATATTGATCTTTCAGTTGGTTCGATTGCTGCATTCGTTGGGGCAATTGCAGCGATATTAATGGTTGATTACTCAATGCCTTCCTATTTAGCGGTCATAATTTCGCTATTACTTGGAGCAATTATTGGAGCTTGGCAAGGGTTTTGGATTGCTTATGTAAAAATTCCAGCCTTTATTGTGACATTAGCAGGCATGCTCTTATTTCGAGGATTAACTTTAGTTGTGCTAGAGGGGAAATCAATCGCACCATTTCCAGAGTCTTTTAAAAAGATTAGTTCTGGTTTTATCCCTGATTTTATGGGTGGAAGCAGTGTCCATTTATTAACAATACTAATTGGCGTATTTATTTCCGTTATATATGTATTTAATGAATTAAAAGCTAGAAGAAACCAAATTAAGTATAACTTTGATGTTCAACCGAAAGGGTTATTCATAATAAAGCTTATTGCATTAGTCGCGGTTATTAATATCTTCTCTTATGTTCTTGCTATTTATGAAGGATTACCGAATATTTTAATTATCCTAGCTATTTTAATTTTAGCTTATACGTTTGTAATGAGAAAAACGACGGTTGGTAGACATATTTATGCAATTGGTGGAAATGAAAAGGCAGCACAATTATCAGGTGTAAAGACGAAGCGAGTAACATTCTGGGTCTTCGTAAACATGGGTGTTTTATCTGCTCTTTCAGGATTAATCTTTGCTGCACGTTTAAATGCTGCTACACCTAAAGCTGGGAATCTATTTGAGCTTGATGCAATCGCAGCTTGTTTTATCGGTGGAGCATCAGCATATGGTGGTATTGGTACTGTACCAGGTGCCATAATAGGTGGCCTAGTTATGGGTGTTATGAATAACGGTATGTCTTTAATTGGACTTGGTATTGACTGGCAGCAAGCAATTAAGGGGTTGGTATTACTAGCTGCAGTTGCTTTTGATATTTATAATAAAAATAAAAATTCTTAATTTTAGCTAGGTTGATTGGAGACGGATATGCGAGGCTCCCGTGGGAGTAGCGGGACGAGACTTATACAGCGCTTGCGTCGAGGAGGCTCAACGATCTAAGGAAAGTAAGAGATCTCTCGTTACAATCAACCAACCTAATATTAATTTAAAAGCAACAAAGTTTACGAAAACAGCCTAACTAAAAGATCGCTGATATATCTTAAAAGATATATCGACGATCTTTTTAATTTTTTGTCTAATAAAAAATAAGATAGACATTTTATCAATGTGATCTCATAGTGTATAATCAATTTAGTTGTACGAATAAGTTAGGACGGAAACATACAAGTTGAAAGTGGTGACAGAATGGCGCAACAAACGAAAGTCAGCATGGTGAAGCAAAAAATTAAAGAATGGATCACAGATGAGAAAGTGTCTCCAGGGGAGAAGATCTATTCAGAAAATGAACTTGTGAAAATGTTTGAGGTTAGTAGACATACAGTTAGGCAGGCTGTCGGAGACCTCGTCCATGAAGGATGGCTTACCAGAGAGCAAGGAGCAGGTACTTTTGTCTCGCAGCGGCAGAATAAAACGGAACGTCCAGTTCCAACTGGTAAAAATATAGGTGTCATCACAACCTATATTACAGATTATATCTTCCCTTCGATTATAAAGGGAATTGAATCCTATTTAACTGATCATGGCTACTCATTAACATTTGCTTGTACCGACAATAACCCTGAGAAAGAAAGACAATGTTTAGAATCAATGTTAAATCGAAGTATTGACGGCTTGATCGTAGAGCCAACTCGCAGTAGCGGTTATAACCCAAATCTACATTACTACTTACAAATGGAACAAAACAATATACCATATTTAATGATCAACCAATACTATCCACAGTTAAATCCACCACATCTTATATTAAATGATGAAAAAGGTGGGTTTATCGCGACGGAGCACCTTATTAAACTTGGTCATCAAAAAGTGATTGGTTTGTTCAAAAGTGATGATATTCAAGGGTTAAACCGTATGCAAGGGTTTATTAGAGCATTTAGGGAAAATGAAATATCTTTTTTTCCTGAAATGATTATTACGTATACAACAGAAGAGAAAGACAAGATATTATTAAAAAAACTAAAGGATGTGCTAATTTTAGAAGAGAAGCGACCGACAGGAATCATCTGTTACAATGACGAAATAGCCATCAATGTCCTAAATTTACTAAGAGAGCTAGAACTAAAAGTACCTGAAGACATCTCAATTGTGGGCTATGATGACTCTTATTTAACGGAAGCTTCTGAGACGAAAATTACTTCAGTAACACATCCAAAAACGGAGATGGGAGTGGAAGCAGCGAAATGGATCGTTGCGACTGTAGAGAACCGAGAGAGTGAGGTAGTTGAAAACAGCCAAAAAATGTATGAGCCCGAATTAGTGATTCGAAACTCCACAAAGGCTATTTCAACAGAGACTAATTCACAGGTTATTTAATCTAAGCTAAAAATGAGGTTTAACTATTCAAACTAAGGGGGAATAATTGTGATTACGTTAAAAGAATTAAAGGAACAATCAAAAGTATGTTCATGTGGAAATCAGCACTATGAAGTGTTAATGGAAAAAGTGGTGATAAGCCATAATGCATTGAAAGAAGCTGTTTCCTATATAAAAGAGAAAGACTTTCAAAAGATAGCAGTTGTAGCAGACCAAACAACATTTCAAATAGCTGGGAAAAAGCTTTCCTCTCTACTAGAACAGTCTAAAATAGTTCATTCTTTAGCGATCATTCAACCAAATGACCAGGGTGATGTGGTGGCAGATGAGGTTACTTTAATTGAAGCAATGCTAGGTATACCACAGGATGCTGATGTTGTCATTGCTGTTGGAGCAGGAACGATACATGATATCTCAAGGTTTTCTAGCTTTAAGATGGGGAAACCATTTATCTCTGTACCAACTGCACCGTCGGTAGACGGTTTTAATTCAATGGGAGCCCCTGTTGTCATAAAGGGCATGAAAACAACATACCAAATGCAATCACCGATTGCGTTATTTGCAGATATCTCCATTTTACAAAAAGCCCCAAAGGATATGATTGCAGCAGGTTTTGGTGACATGATTGGAAAATATACATCGCTGGCAGATTGGAAGTTTTCACACTTAATAGCAGGAGAGGCGTATTGCCCACTTTCTGCAAGCCTTACAGAGGAAGCGTTACAAGAGTGTGAAAAAAGTGCAGACGAGATTTCACAAGGAGATAGCAAGGGAATTCAAGTCTTAATTGAAGCACTTATCCAATCAGGCTTTGCCATGTTAATTGTGGGACATTCATCACCTGCCTCAGGTGGAGAGCATCATATATCTCATTTTTGGGAGATGGATTTTCTTCAGAATGGAAAGCCGCAGGTTCTTCATGGTGCAAAGGTAGGGGTTTCTACACAAGTGATTCTAGATTTATATAAAAAGAGTTTTTTAGAGCTTGTTTCGAACCAACAGCGGTTAGAAGGGCTTGGTATTGAGGAAAAGGAAAAGATAGAGAACGTACTTGAAAACCAAAATGAAATTCTATCGGTCTTACATTCATTGCCAGATCCAACCTATATTGCAGAACTCTTAGCAAAGCTTGGTGGGGCTGTAAAGCCAAATGAGTTAGGTATCGGGGACGAACTTGTGCGTGAAAGCTTACTAAAAGCACATCATTTAAGAAGCAGATACACAATGTTGAAATTTTGGAATGAACATATAGGAGTCCACCATTATGCATAATTTACACGAAGCCGAAGCAATTTTTTTTGATTTAGATGATACATTATATGATCAATTATTACCCTTTCAAAAGGCGTTAGAGCAACAGCAAGTTGGGTTAACTGATTCACAATTTGAACTATTTTATAAGCGTGTTCGGCACTATAGTGATGTGCTGTGGAAGGTTCATGTAAAAGGATGCATTAGTCTAGAGCAGCTCCGTGTTGAAAGACTTACATGTGCTTTTAAAGAGTTTGGAATTACCATTTCAAAGGAACAAGCAAAAGCTATTCAAGAACGATACGAGTATGAACAATCTGTTATTGAGCCTTTTCAAGAGATCCTATCATTAGTAAAGTCTCTACAAGATAAGGGGAAAGTCGTCGGGGTGATTAGCAACGGACCTGTCGATCATCAAATGAATAAATTAAAAGCCCTACAAGTTGATCAACTCATACCTAATGAACGTATTTTTATTTCAGATGGTATAGGCATTGCAAAACCAGATAAACGAGTGTTTGAATATGTTCACTTGCGATTGAAGCTCGATCCAAGTAAGTGCCTATACATTGGAGATACATGGGAAAATGATATTGTTCCCCCGTTTGAAGCAGGATGGAAATGTATATGGTTTAATCATCGAAAAAGGAAGCCACAAACACATCATATTCCAAATGCGACCTTTACAGATATTCAGGAGTTCATGCAATTTAAATGATAAAGAAAAACAGATTCCAATCGCTGGAGTCTGTTTTTTTTGTGTGGTTCTTAGGAATCTATTAAATTGAACTGTTGTGGATAAGCACTTCGGCATCAAGCTCCAGCAGTCTTACTTTCTGCAAAAAAGTAAAATCCCTAGCTAATCTAGGGTCTACTCTCAATTGAATTGAAGCAAAGAACGTCTGAAACTTATTGCCTGAGGTTGATTAAGGCGCATGTGCTTTTGTTCTTCCATCTAACTTGTCAGCATAAGTTGTAGTAAGAAGGACAAATACATAGATAATTTTGAAAAAATGTATTGAAAAAACCACGGTAAATGCTAAACTATAGTTAAAGTTATGCGTATGAGTTTAAAAGAGAAATTAAAAAATGTTAAATGTAAGCGTAATCTACTACTGTTCAATATGTAATATACACTAACTTGTACGGATGATGAAACAATAACAGAGGTGATACAAATGGCTAATTATTCAATTGGTGTTGACTATGGAACACAATCTGGAAGAGCTGTACTTGTAGAAATCGGAACTGGCAAAGAAATAGCAACGGCCGTTAAACCATACACACATGGTGTCATGGATGAGTTTTTACCTGATGGTGTAACGAAACTTGAGAATGATTGGGCATTACAGCATCCTACAGACTATATTGAAGTACTTGAAACAACAATTCCTGATGTACTTCAACAAGCAAATGTTCCACCAGAGGATGTTATTGGATTAGGTATTGATTTTACAGCTTGTACGGTGTTACCAATTAATCAGCATGGAACACCATTATGTTTAACAGAGGAATTTAAGCAGCATCCACATAGCTTTGTTAAGCTTTGGAAGCATCATGCTGCACAGGATGAAGCGAATCGTTTAAACGAGATCGCAGAAGCTAGAGGTGAGGAATTCCTTAAACGTTACGGTGGGAAAATTTCATCTGAATGGCTTGTTCCAAAGCTTTGGCAAATTTTAAACGAAGCACCAGAAATTTATGAGGCGACAGATCAATTTGTCGAAGCTACAGATTGGGTCATTTATCAGCTAACTGGTGATTTAAAACGAAATAGTTGTACAGCAGGTTACAAAGCTATCTGGCACAAACAAAAAGGATACCCATCTAAAGAATTTTTTAAAGCATTAGATCCTCGCATGGAAAACGTTATAGAAGAGAAATTGTCGAACAACATCTTTCCAATAGGATCAAAAGCAGGTGAATTGACTGAACAGGCTGCAAAAAAAATAGGTTTAAAACCAGGTACAGCCATCGCGATTGCAAACGTTGATGCTCATGTGGCAGTTCCAGCAGTTGGTATCACTGAACCAGGGAAACTCTTAATGATTATGGGTACATCAACATGCCACATTTTACTAGGGGATGAAGAAAAGGTTGTTCCAGGTATGTGTGGTGTTGTAGAAGATGGAGTAATCCCTGGATTAATGGGCTATGAGGCAGGTCAATCATGTGTAGGAGATCACTTTGAATGGTTTACGGAAAACTGTGTGCCTTCAAGCTATTATGAGGAAGCAGAAGAAAAGGGGATAGACATTCACCAACTTTTAACGGAAAAAGCTGCACAGCTTGAAGTTGGTGAAAGCGGTTTAATTGCGTTGGACTGGTGGAACGGAAATCGTTCAACACTTGTTGATGCTGATCTTACAGGTGTTTTACTAGGAGCTACATTACTCACAAAGCCAGAAGAAATTTATCGTGCATTAATAGAAGCAACTGCCTATGGTACTCGCACAATTGTAGAGGCATTTAGAAATAGCGGGGTCCCAATCCATGAAGTATATGCATGTGGTGGAATTGCTGAGAAAAATGCTTTAATGATGCAAATTTACTCTGATGTGCTAAATATGGACATTCGTATATCGGCTTCATCCCAAACACCGGCACTAGGATCTGCGATGTTTGGAGCGGTTGCAGCGGGGAAGGAGCGCGGTGGCTATGATGACATAAAAGATGCTGCAAATGAAATGGCGCGTTTAAAAGATCATATCTATCAACCTATTAAAGAAAATGCAGCTGTTTACGATCAATTATTTGCTGAATACGCACGGTTATATGACTATTTTGGTCGTGGCGAGAACAATGTGATGAAAAATTTAAAGAAGATTAAACATGCTATTTCGTCTAAAACAAAAACTGAGGTTACTCAATAATTGTACGGAATCTATCACTGGGTGGAGAGAAAAGCTCCACTCCTTTTGAAAAGAAGGGAGAGTTGTAAAAGATGCTAGAAGCATTAAAAAAGCAAGTGCTCGATGCTAATCTACTATTACCTAAGTACAATATGGTTACCTTCACATGGGGAAATGTAAGTGGAATTGATCGTGAACAAGGACTGGTTGTTATCAAGCCGAGCGGTGTGCCCTATGATGAGTTAAAACTAGAGGATTTAGTTGTTGTGGATCTTGAAGGTGAAACTGTGGAAGGTAATTTAAGACCATCTTCGGATACAGCGACACATATAGCCTTATACAAAGCGTTTCCTAATCTAGGTGGAGTTGTTCATACTCATTCACCGTGGGCAACAAGCTGGGCCCAAGCTGGTCGCTCCATACCAGCATTAGGAACAACTCATGCAGATTATTACTATGGGGAAATTCCATGTACGAGAAGCTTAACAGAGGCAGAAATTAAACGTGGATATGAAGTAGAAACAGGAAATGTGATCATCGAAGCATTTGAAACGGGTGGAATTGATCCTATTGCAATGCCAGGAGTCCTTGTATCAGGTCATGCTCCATTCTGTTGGGGAAAAGACGCCATGCAAGCAGTTCATAATGCTGTTGTATTAGAAGAAGTAGCAAAAATGGCTCTTCACACATACCAATTGAATCCAGCGGTTGATCCGATTGATCAATTTTTATTAGATAAGCATTATCTTCGTAAACACGGGGCAAATGCTTACTATGGTCAAAAGAGTAATAAGGAAGTAAAACAATAATCTAGTATTTTAATAGATGTTTGATTTTAAAGGAGGACAATAACATGTTAACAGTAAAACAATACGAATTTTGGTTTGTAACAGGTAGTCAAGACTTATATGGGGAAGAAACAATTCGAGAAGTTGAAGCTAATTCAAAAGTAATTACAGAAGGTATAGATCGTGATCCTTCCCTGTCTTATAAACTAGTATTTAAGTCAGTTTTAAAAGATGCTAATTCAATTCGTCAACTCTGTTTAGAAGCAAATGCTAATGAAAACTGTGCTGGTATCATTACATGGATGCATACATTCTCCCCTGCGAAAATGTGGATTGCAGGTCTTTCAGCTTTACAAAAGCCAATGCTGCACCTACATACACAATTTAATCGTGATATTCCATGGGATAGCATCGATATGGATTTTATGAACACAAATCAATCAGCACATGGAGATCGTGAATTTGGCTTTATGGCAACAAGATTAAATGTAAAGCGAAAAGTAGTTGTAGGCCATTGGGAAAACAGTGAAGTGAGAAGTACAATTGGCAGCTGGATGCGTACTGCGGTTGCTTTCTTAGAGAGTCAGTACCTAAAGGTTGCTCGTTTTGGGGACAACATGCGTCGTGTAGCAGTAACAGAAGGCGACAAAGTAGAAGCGCAAATCAAACTAGGTTGGACGGTCAATGGTTATGGTGTAGGTGATTTAGTTCAACGAATGAATGATATTTCAGAACAAGAAATCGATCAATTAATGGAAGAGTACGGAAGAGAATACGATATTGTTGCAGAAGGACAAGTAGATGGTCCAGTTCGTGATGCAATTCGTTATCAAGCAAGAATTGAACTTGGTATGAAAGCATTCCTAGAAGAAGGAAACTATACAGCATTTACGACAACTTTTGAAGATTTACATGGTATGAAGCAATTACCAGGTCTAGCTGTTCAACGCTTAATGGCACAAGGCTATGGGTTTGCTGGTGAAGGAGATTGGAAAACTGCTGCACTTCTTCGTACATTAAAAATCATTGCTGACAATGAAGATACATCCTTTATGGAGGATTATACGTATCATTTTGAGCCAGGAAATGAGCTTGTTTTAGGTTCACATATGCTTGAAATTTGCCCAACAATATCAGCAACAAAACCTAAAATTGCTGTCTATCCATTAGGAATTGGTGGAAAAGAAGATCCTGCTCGATTAATATTTGACGGTAAAAGCGGAGCGGCCCTAAATGCATCTTTAGTTGACCTTGGTCATCGTTTCCGTTTAGTCGTAAATGAAGTAGATGCTGTACAACCTGAAATTGATATGCCTAACTTACCAGTAGCTAGAGTTCTTTGGACTCCACAGCCATCTTTAAGTGAAGGAACTGAAAATTGGATTATTGCTGGTGGTGCTCACCATACTGTTTATTCCTATAAAGTAACACCTGATCAGTTAAGAGATTGGGCAGAACTAGTCGGGGTCGAGTGTGTATTTATTAATAATGAGACAAATAAACATGCATTTAAAAATGAATTACGCTGGAATGATGTTATTTTTAAATAAAGCATTTTAAAGGATGAAATTCACACGAAAATTTCATCCTTTTTCATTACTTGGAAATTAATAAAATTCTTAAAACTGTGGATAAGCGCTAAGGCATCCAGCTCCTCTTTAGCCACAAATGAATTGATGACAAAAACGCCTTCAATTCATTTGCGTCTTAATGTCCGAGACTGACCAAGGCGCTTGCTCTTTTCATGGCTGCTTCAACTGTTGCTCTGCTAATTTAATCATTTCACGTACCATATTTCCACCAAGCTTCCCACCAATTTTGCCTGCTTGCTTAGACGTTAAATCTCCATTAAAACCTTCATGCAAAGGAATTCCAAGCTCATTCGCTATTTCGAATTTTGCCTCTTCAGGTGACGAGGTACTAGCAACTTTAGCTTTTAATTGATTAACCTGTTCTCTAGCCTCTGGGACAAGTAATTTGTTACGGTTTGCCATCACATAACCTCCCTTTAAACATAGTTTTTCTAAATGAGATTGTTTTTATTAAAGGAAAATGGTGCTATGCTATATAGACTGGAAATAATTCTTATTAAAAGTGAGTGACAAGTACATGACCCATAAGCTATTTTATGAAAATCCATACCAAATATCTTTTTCAACCAAACTGATAAAGCAAAATAAGGATGGAAAAGGTCGATATTATGTAGTATTAAAGGAAACGGCTTTTTATCCTTCTGGTGGAGGACAACCTCATGATTCAGGTACAATAAACGGCATAAATGTTATTGATGTAGAGGAAGTCGATGGAGAGATACACCACTATCTTGATGAACCTCTTACAGATGTAGAGAAAATTGTAGGTGAAATAGACTGGGAGCGCCGTTTTGATCATATGCAGCAGCATGCCGGTCAGCATTTATTAACAGCAGTTTTTGAGGATAATTTTGGCTTTAAAACAGTCAGTTTTCATCTGGGGAAAGAAGTCAGTACAATTGACTTGGATACCCAATCAATCCCAAATGAAAAAATATTCAAGGCAGAAGCAATGACAAATCAACTCATTCTTGAAAACCGACCTATAGAAACAAAATGGGTGGACAACAAAGAAGAAATAGCAAACTATCCTCTTAGAAAAAACTTGGCAGTTAAAGAGAAGATCCGCCTTGTGATTATTCCTGAAATAGATTATAACGGTTGTGGTGGTACTCATCCAAAGTCTACAGGTGAGGTAAGTGTGATCAAAATCTTACATATTGAAAAACAAAAGCAATTTGTTCGTGTTCATTTTGTTTGTGGGAAAAGGGTTATCAAGCAACTTCAGCAAAAGCAAGAGGTTATACAAACATTAACATCTCAACTTAGTGCACCACAAGATCAACTAAATGGTGCTACAGACCGTCTATTGGAACACACGAAAAAACTAGAAAGAAAGATAGAGGAATTAACAACCAAGCTCATTCAATATGAAGCAAAAGAATTCCTCACAACTGCAACACCTATAAAGGAACATCTTGTTATCCGCTCAATCTTTAAGGATAGATTAATTAATGATTTGCAAAATATGGCGAGGGAACTCGTGACAAGACATGCGAACCTTATTGTAATTTTTATTAGTGAGCAAAAAGATAGACTCCAGGTAGTTTGTGCACGAAGTGAAGATATGGAAGTTAATATGAATCAGCTTTTAAAAGCAGTATTACCATCTATTAATGGAAAAGGCGGAGGTAAAGCGTCTTTTGTACAGGGTGGTGGGGAGAAATTGATCCCATCAGAGGCTCTGATGGATCAATTAATAGGGGCGTTATGATGAATTTTTAAAAGAACTTATTGTAATGGAAGAACTTCCTATTGCATTCATCTATCATTTCTAGTATTATAACAATACAAGCTGCGCTGTACGCATCCTTTATAAAGTTTTAACCTTTAAGCTGAAATAGGGAGTTTTACATTGAGGTCGGAATATCATGCCTCCATTATGTAGAGGACGATATGAAAGCTTCTGCGAACACCCACTTGTAGGAGTGGTGGTTTAAAACTCTATAATTTTATGATGCGGCAATCGCGGCACTTAATTTTTCATAACAATCCGGTTTCCAATTGGGAACTGGATTTTTATTTTTTCGTAAACTTTGTTGCTATAAGTAACTGTAACTTGGCGGAAACAGTACTATATAAGTCCAGTGGCAGAAAAAAGCCTGATGTCTGCTAGAAATAAAAAGGATATGAATGTTAAGGATTCATATCCCTTTTAGAGTGTATAGTTGCTTCATTATTCTTGTAATTCACGATGTATAAAGCTTTCCGTAGTGATTGCTGCAACACCTAGTGCGGCAGAATGAGTTGAGTGCTCAGAAAAATTTATTTGTAAGTCTTGTTGTTGGAAAAAGAGTGACTGAGAATAAACGATATCTAAAATAGGTTGTTTAATCCATTCTTCTGCCATCGCTAATCGGTTTCCGATAATAATTTGTTCAGGGTTAAAAGTATTGATAATATTATTGATTCCATAACCAATATATGTGCCGATTTCTTTAAAAAGTGCTTTTGCATTTTTGTCATTATTTTGTGCAAGTGCAATTAATTCTTCTAAAGTAGTCTCTGATACTGCTCTGTTAAGGAGTGCATGTTCTGAAGCATAGGTTTCCCAGCATCCTTTGCTACCGCATCTACAAGGAATGCCGTTTGTCTCAATGACCATATGGCCCATCTCACCTGAAAATCCATTTAGTCCTTGATATAATTCATTGTTTAGTATCAGGCCTACACCGATACCGATACCAGCACTTACATAAACAATATCTTTAAAGTTCTGTCCAACTCCAAATTGTTTTTCACCATATGCCCCTGCATTTGCTTCATTGACGATCACAACAGGGACATGGAATTCCTCTTCTATTAATTGTTTCATCTCGCGATTTTTCCAACCTAGATTAGGTGCAAGTAATACTTTTCCTTGCTTATCAACAATACCAGGTATACCAATTCCAATTCCTACAATGCCATAAGGTGTTTTTGGGAGACTTTTGATTAAATGTTTAATGATTTTTTTGATTTGTTCCATTACTTCTGTAAAAGCGGTGTTTTTCACTTTTACGTGCTCCTCCATAACAATATTTCCCTTAAGGTCTGTTACAACTCCAAGAACATAATTAACACCAAGATCAATACCAATTGAATATCCAGCTGTGGAATTAAAATGAAGGAGGACAGGCCTGCGTCCACCGCTAGATTCACCAGGGCCAGATTCATAGACTAACTCTTTCTCTAAAAGTTCATTCACAAGGGAGGAAACAGTTGCTTTATTTAATCCTGATTGCCCAGCAATATCTGCTCTTGAAATGGGTTCTTGTTGTGTAATGGTTTGAAAGACTAGTGATGTATTATTTTTTTTTACAACTTGTTGATTCCACGTAATAGACTTCAATTGCTTCACCTATTTTCACTGATTTTCTTCTTATGTTAATTATAATACAAACTTAGTTTATTCGATAGACAAACTTTCGGTCTAATGATATAATTCAGATAGTTTCATTCGTTGTATGTACTAGTGATATAAATTTATATAATTGTATATTGAAAGGGTTTACTTATGGAGAGTATACCATGAAAACCCAGGTTTTATGCTCTTTAGGACTTTTTTATATGTGGGGGAGATAGTATGAAATATGTAATTGGGGTCGACTTAGGTACTAGTGCGGTAAAAGTTATTTTGATGGATCAGCAGGGAACAATCACACAAGAAGTATCAAAATCATATCCGCTTATTCATGAAAAGTCTGGTTATAGTGAACAAGAGCCAGAGCAATGGGTAGAAAAAACACGTGAAGGTCTTGCTGAGCTTGTTCAACAATTTCAAGGTAATGTTGCCGATATAGAAGGAATTAGTTTTTCGGGTCAGATGCATGGTCTTGTACTTTTAGATGAATCAAATCATGTATTAAGAAATGCAATTTTATGGAATGATGTAAGAACAACTAAGCAATGTCAGCAAATCTATGATGTTGTTGGGACTGAGCGCTTGCTTGAAATTACAAAAAACCCTGCATTAGAAGGCTTCACTTTGCCGAAAATTTTATGGGTAAAAGAAAATGAACCGCAAATTTTTGAGAAAGCTTCTGTATTTATGCTTCCGAAGGATTATCTCCGCTATCGCATGACAGGGAACATACATAGTGAATATTCAGATGCAGCTGGAACGTTGCTATTAAATGTTGGGGAAAAGACATGGAGTAAAGAGATTTGTCATTTATTTGACCTGGATGTTGATTTCTGTCCTCCATTAGTTGAATCACATGATTGTGTTGGGCAGATTAACGAGGAGTTTGCACAACAAACTGGACTTTCTTCCGAAACGAAGGTTTTTGCTGGTGGTGCAGATAATGCATGTGGTGCAATTGGATCTGGTATATTAGCCGAAGGGAATACCCTGTGCAGTGTAGGTACTTCGGGTGTTGTGCTTTCCTATGAAGAACGAAATGATCGAGATTTTTCAGGTAAGGTCCATTATTTTAATCATGGAAAAGAGGACGCGTTTTATACAATGGGGGTAACACTTGCAGCTGGATATAGCTTAAGCTGGTTTAAAGACGTTTTTGCAGAAAATGAATCGTTTGAGGCATTACTTGACGGTATTGATCAAGTAGCAGTAGGTTCAAATGGATTACTGTTCACCCCTTATTTAGTTGGAGAAAGAACTCCACATGCTGACCCTACTATTCGTGCAAGCTTTATCGGAATGGAAGGTTCTCACTCGAAGAAAGATTTCGCTCGTGCGGTTATTGAGGGGATTACATTCTCATTAAATGAATCAATCGATATTTTCCGTGAAAGTGGAAAAGAAATTAATACAGTGATCTCAATAGGGGGCGGAGCAAAAAATGATACGTGGCTGCAAATACAAGCTGACGTATTCAATGCAAAAATTATTAAACTGAAAAGTGAACAAGGACCTGGTATTGGTGCAGCCATTCTTGCAGCATATGGAGCAGGGTGGGCTAATACATTAGAGGAAATTGCCGATATCTTTATCCAACCAGAAAAAATTTATGAACCAATTCCTGAAAATGTGGAAAAATACAGTCAATTATTTACTCTTTATAAAGATGTTTACAATCAAACCAAATCATTAAATGAAGGTCTAAAGGCTTTTAGAAAATAAGAAAAAGGGATCAGTTCTTGGTTTTTTTATAGACCTGATCCTTATTTTCATTAAATTGTATGGTATCAGATGAATAAATCGTTATATTGAGTTGTCCCCCATATACTTTTGATCGAATAAGTAAAGGTTGGTTATATTCATTTTCAAACGTAAAGTCTGGTCCATACCAACTTACAGTTGCGTCGCGATTTGGAGGAACATACGGCACCTTTCGACTGTGGGAGTACCGCTCGATTATTTTTACCCCTACTTTATCTACTGCATTAAAAAGAGTCGATGAGACCTGGCAAATACCACCACCAATTCCTTCCGATAATTCTCCTCTTACGATAATTGGCGCTGGTAAATATCCCTTTTCAACGGTTCTTTTTCCAACAACTGAATTAAACGAAAAAACCTCTCCAGGAAATACGACATAATTATTTATAGCGTTTGAAGCTAGTCTAATATTATGAGTCCGTTCTGAATTATTACTATTAAAAAATGTTGAATATTGACCAACGATTTTATCTTTAATCGATGACAGTAATTCACTATCTACCTTTGGATAAAGGGTTTCAGTTGGTATCTCAACAGTTGCTGGCCCTTTTGAGAAGAAACTTGTATAGAATTTTTCATCCCATTTTTTCCGATTAAGCTTGTGACCCATTCTTTCGCTTAATAGTTGACCACCCTCATCAAAGGAAGCATTAATTGGTTGTTCATACACTTGCGGCTCTAGTGAATCTGTAAATTGTTCAAACTTATTACGATCAATAAAATCATGATATAAAAGAGGCAGAGCCAATTCAGACCGGTGTAATGATGCAATTTCTGTTCCTTCGAATGTGATGGATAAATTGTCTGATTGATCTGTTGGTTGCATCATCATCATGAATAAGACTAACATTAATTTCATCAAGTTCCACCTACTTTCGCTCGTCTTCTTCATCATCATGATGTATGGAGTATAAAAACGGATCAATCATGACTCTCCATGAAGAAACCGGAGAAGTTCTCACTAACGTAAAAGTATGATTCACCGTTACAGGACCTACATTCTTTAACAAAATTTTCATTTCAACAGGCTGTTTTACGGTCAATGTATATAGATCATTTACTGGGCAAGGTTTTATCGTCCACTGCATTCCTTGAATGTCTTGAAAGCTCTGAATAGAATTCTCTAATGTTTGTTGATTAGTCACGATGATTTTTTTCAAAAGGTCCATATCATGGTTTTTTATTACGATAAGAAAAATTTCTAGAAATTCATCAGGTTGAAGACCATTAATATATTCATCAAATTTTCCCGCTGCTTTCAAAATCATCACATGATGTGAAAGGTCAACTTTATTAGAACGATGCGTTTTGCTTTCGGAAAAGTGAATGCAAAAATGACCAGGAAATCCATTTTGAATTGCACCGGCCCCGTGTGGCATTCCGTGCATGGAAGCAGGTATTAAACGATCGTTTACTTGAATAAGCACAGCCCTCCTTCTCCAACTCCAATGACCACTATAGATGTCTTTCATGATTTCGGTGTCACTTTTCGATAATGGCTGTACATCAGCATGACCACTACCAGCTCTTCTTTGGACACTGAATTTCTTTCCTGTATCAACATCTATAACGGTGAATGTCGATTTTATTGGAATGATTTCCTGCACTTCCTCCCAGCTTGGTAACTCGGGCTGAAAGCTAATCGGATGAAGTGATGACTGATTTACTGTGGTTCCATATGTATGTTTATAAGTTAGTGATAGAAAAAATAAGCAAAATAAAAATGTTTTTTTCATTAATCCTCACCTCCAGTATGATTGTTAATTATATTTATTTTGCCGAAAAATTACGTAAATCATCGCATTTTGAAGTAGGAAAAATAAGGAATCACTTAATACAAAAGTTTACTAATTTCTGGTACAATTGTTCATATATAGTTTTTTTTCAATTTATCAAGATATCTTTCAAGGGTAGGAGAATGCTTCGTGCTTCAAACCATTAATCGGCAGCTAGAAAAATGGATGCCTGTTATTACGCCAATCAGTGTCCTGGCAGGTGTATTGCTTGCCGAAAATCTTATAGAAATAACCTTCTTGATTCCATGGTTGTTTGCGTTTATGACGTTAACGGGTAGTCTTGGTTCAAATTTTTCATCCTTAAAAGGAGTGATCAAAAAACCACTACCGTTATTTGTGATCATTTTATTACTGCATTTAGTTATGCCATCAATTGCCTGGATAGTGGGTCAGAGCGTTTATGCTAATGACCACATGACGATAACAGGTTTAGTATTAGCCTCTGTTATCCCAACAGGTATAACAAGTTTTATTTGGGTGACGATTTATAAAGGGAATATAGGACTAGCTTTATCCATCATACTATTTGATACAATGTTATCGCCTTTTCTTGTTCCGTTTACTCTTTCGTACTTCGTTGGTCAAAAGGTACAAATTAATGTGTTAGATATCATGTATGGATTATTTTTCATGGTGGTTATACCATCTCTTTTAGGAATGATGACAAATCATCTGACAAAAGGAAGGAGTGCAAAGGCAGGAAAAACCTTAGCTCCGTTTTCGAAGTTGGCTCTAGCTTCTGTCGTCATGATAAATGGTGCGGTTATCTCACCGTACATAAAGGTATTTAATGTAAGGCTTCTTATGATCGCGTTTACAGTCTTTCTTCTTGCTTGTTTAGGGTATTTTATCGCATGGATATTAGGGATTTTGCTAAAGCGGGACCGTGAGACTCAGATTGTGATGTTGTTTACTGGTGGAATGCGTAATATCAGCGCAGGAGCTGTAATAGCTGTTCAATACTTTCCACCTGCTGTCGCTGTACCTGTTGTATTAGGGATGTTGTTTCAACAAATTTTAGCGTCGTTATTTGGTTTTCTTTTTCACGTAATTGACCAAAAGCAAAGCATAAAAAACGAAGTATCTGCTTAACAATAATAATATAGAGTTGCTAAATGTAATCTATTATGTTAAAAATAATGAGAATAATCTAAATTCATAATTAAATAGATTTCACCACTAGGGGAGCTATAGAAGCTGAGAGAGGCAAATGCCTTGACCCTTATTACCTGATCTAGATAATACTAGCGGAGGGAAGAGGTGTTTGAGTACATAAATTTGGTAATTGTTTGGCAGATACACTGATCATTGTTAACAAAACCTTATGCGATTCGAGCCACTTCTTTTCATAGAAGTGGCTTTTTTGATGTGCGCCTGGTCCCTCGAGGTTATAAGTCAATTTAGAATTGCAACAAAGAACGCCTTCTATTCCAAATCGCCTAATTAGGCCTAGGTTGCTCCAGCCGCTTTCAATTTGTTCATTTTATCAGCATGTATTATGAAGGAGGAGTGAAGATGTCAAAATCAATTGTAGATTTAGTTGAATCCGTTCAAGACCGTCAAGAGGAATTAATCTCGCTAGTCAAAAAGCTTATTAAATTTAAAACGCCTGCTCCACCTGCTAGAAATACTAGTGTTGCCCAACAGTTTATTGCGGATTTTCTAAAACAAAGAAATTTTTTGATAGATATGTGGGATGTTTATCCAAATGATCCGAATGTAGTCGGAGTTCGAAAGGGAAGTCAGAGTGATTCTTACAAAAGCTTAATTATTAATGGGCATATCGATGTAGCAGAGGTACATGAGGATGAGCAGTGGGAGTCAGATCCATTTATTCCAATTGTGAAAAATCAATACATTATTGGTCGTGGGGCTGCAGACATGAAAGGTGGTTTGGCTGGGGCACTGTTTGCGATTCAACTATTACATGAGGAAGGAATTGAACTGCCGGGAGATCTTATTTTTCAATCTGTTATTGGAGAAGAGGTAGGAGAAGCAGGAACACTAGAATGCTGTAACAGAGGATATAAAGCAGATTTTGCTGTTGTTGTTGATACAAGTGACTTGCATATTCAAGGACAAGGTGGTGTGATTACCGGGTGGATAACTGTGAAAAGCTCACAAACCTACCACGATGCAACTAGACGTCAAATGATTCATGCGGGTGGAAATCTTTTTGCAGCAAGTGCCATTGAAAAAATGACAAAAATTATTCAAGGGCTTCAAGAGTTGGAACGGCATTGGGCTGTAACAAAGAGTTATCCAGGGTTTTCACCCGGTACAAACACGATTAATCCAGCTGTGATTGAAGGTGGTCGACACGCAGCCTTTATCGCTGATGAATGTCGGTTATGGATTACTGTTCACTATTATCCAAACGAATCGCATGAGGAAATTATAAAAGAAATAGAGGAACATATTCTTCATGTTGCGAATGGTGATCCATGGCTTCGAAAACACCCACCAACCTTCGAATGGGGAGGAAAGTCGATGATCGTTGATAGAGGAGAAATTTTTCCTTCTTTAGAGGTTGATCCCAATCACACTGCGGTTAAATTGTTAGCTGCTTCACATGAATCAGCTTCTCACAAGCAAGCCGTTGTCGGTGTATCACCAACTGTTACAGATGGAGGATGGTTAGGAGAAGCGGGAATACCGACGGCAATATACGGACCAGGTAAATTACACCATGCACATTCTGTCAATGAACGTCTTTCCATTGAAGAACTTGTTACGTTCACGAAATCGATTTTAAGTTTTATCTATGAATGGAGTCATACTGTGAAAGATTGAAATCATAAAGGAGGTTGAAATAGATGAAATTTAGTCAAAGATTATATGAAAAAGTACTTCCTATTTGGGAAAGAAATCATGCCCACCCCTTTGTGCAAGGGATGGGTGAAGGAACGCTTGAAAAAGAAAAATTCCGATTTTATATGGTGCAAGATTATTTGTATCTAATTGAATATGCAAAAGTATTTGCGTTAGGTGCTGTAAAAGCAACAGATCTACATACAATGGGAAGATTTGCAGCTCTGCTTCATTCAACATTGAATGAAGAAATGGAGCTTCATCGTCAATATGCAAAACGATTCGGCATCACAGCTCAAGAGTTAGAAGAGGCTAAGCCTTCACCAACAACTCTTGCTTATACACATTATATGTTACATGTCAGTCAAAACGGTACACTTGCTGAATTAGTTTCTGCTCTTTTGCCATGTATGTGGAGCTACTGGGAAATAGGGAAGGAATTATCAAAACAAAATGGAGCAAGTGATCATGAGTTTTACGGAGAGTGGATTACGATGTATGCATCATCTGAATTTGGTCAGCTAGCCACATGGTGTATTGACTTGATGGATGATCTTGCAGAGGGGAAACCAGAAACAGAGCTATGTAAGCTAGAAGAAATTTTTCTAAATACAACTCGATTTGAATACATGTTCTGGGATATGGCCTACCATGAATTGATGTGGCCAACTGATGAGTGAAGCTATCCTACAATTAACACAATATGAAAATGAATCTGTTCAGATGAAGTGAATCTTAAATAATATGAATCTAGATCTTTTCGAAGGAGAATTTATCAGCTTTTTAGAAAAAAGTGGATCTGGATACATTATTTAAGTTGATCACGGGTCTTGAACAGCCGAGTGAAGGAGAAATTACCTTAAACAACTAGCTATATATCGGTTAGGTAAAGTGGGATAAATCGAACATGGAAGATATATATTGAATAAGGACTTGGTGGGATTTGAACCCACAAGATGTCCAACAGTTTACGTTGTAACTGTTGACTGCTCTACACGTTGAGCTACAAGTCCTATATATATATTGTGTACATTTTAGAATATTATATACAAAGAAGTTTGAAAAAAGGTTGTAACTATCTATGATTTTAATAGATCTCGACCGTTTAGTGGAAGAAAACAAAGGGAGTAACCTTTGTTCTAAAGGGATAAATAGCAAGTAGTAATAGAAAAAACGCTCGTCCATGGTAGCACAAGCGTTTTTTCTGTTATAACTATAATTTTAACTCAACTTCAGAAGATTCACGAAGCTCTTCAACTTTAGCTGCTAATTTTTCTTGTGTTTTTTGAGTTTCTAAATTTGTTTTTAATGTTTCTTTTATATCCTCGTATTTTGGAGTTTCAGCCGATTCTTCAGCTTGACCTGCCATTGAATCATAGTATTCTTTTATTTCTTCATCTGTCACTGCTTCTACTTTTAAATCATTTTTAACGTATTGATCGTATTTAACAGTATCAGCGATTTGACCTTTTAGTTCGTCTAGTGTTAGGTTATTAGCCTTTAATGCTTCTTCAAAGGCTTCGTTAGTTTCATATTGCTTTTTTATAGTATCTAACTGTTTATTAATATCATCTTCATTAGCTTTATACCCTTTTTTGTCAATTTCTTGCATGAGCAAGGTTTGTCCAACTAGACTATTAAGCGTATATTCCTTTAATTGCTTTGCCATATCCTCAGTTGTTGGGTCTTGTCCCATGCTAGTAAACTGCATTTGTGAAATACTTAATGCGTCATTATATTCGTTACCTTTAATTTCTTGTCCGTTAACAATGGCTACCACTTTATTAGCCTCTACCTTTTGAGCTTCTAGCTTTTTTTGCATTTCCTCAGGATCAATTGCTGCTGCCTCTTCTTTTGTTGCTTCTTCTGTTGCTTTTTCTTTTGTTGCCGACTCCTCAGCTTTTTCTTCATCATTGTTACAAGCAGCAAGTGATAGAGAAAGTAACCCGACCAATAATGCTAGTAAGTATTTTTTCACATTTAAAACTCCTTTCGCTCCTACGAAACATTCATGACATAGTACATATTTGGAATTGTATAACAGTTAAAGAAAAAATGAAAGGCTTTCAATTCATTTTAAATAAAGTATACAAAATTTTTGAAGAACTTTTCTTGAAAAATAATAGTGATTGTCGTAATCAAATGATAGACAACCTTTAGCAGGAGAATTGTATAAACAACTAAAAAACTTGAAATTAGGGGATGAGAAGCGTTAAGACCGTCTGAGGCGCTTTTAAAAGAATATATGTAGAAATGGTATCGCTTACACTAA
The DNA here is from genome assembly GCA_031180405.1 of Bacillus sp. (in: firmicutes). GTDB lineage: Bacteria > Bacillota > Bacilli > Bacillales > Bacillaceae > Metabacillus. Next base: position 38,148 of record JAPSLU010000005.1, read on the forward strand.
CTAATTGGAAGAAATACTCCAAACATATCCATTACACCTTTGATTATAAAAATCATCGTGTTAGTATTAAAACGTGAGGAAAAATACGAACAAAAATACGAACGAAATTGGAGAGATGAGATGCTACATGATAAAAAAGTTGCGTTTATAGGCGCAGGTTCAATGGCAGAGGCAATGATTTCGGGTTTTGTAAAATCTTTAAAATTCCCAACTAGTCAAATCATTGCTACAAATCGTTCAAATGAAAAACGTTTATCGGCTTTAAAATCCAATTATAGGATTAAAGTGAGTAAACTGGAAGATTTACAGTTTGATCAAATAGATATCATTATTCTTGCGATGAAGCCAAAAGATGTGGATCAAGCACTAGCGGGAATCAAACAATATATCAAACCAAACCATCTCATACTATCAGTATTAGCAGGCATTACAACAACATATCTTAAACAAAATCTTCATAATGGCCAGCAAGTAGTTCGAGTAATGCCGAATACATCAAGTGCAATTGGTGAATCAGCTACTGCCATATCCCCAGGTCATGAAACATCAGAAAACAATATACGTTTAACTAAACAATTATTAGGATGCATCGGTGAGGTTTACACAATCGATGAACCGGATATGGATATTTTCACGGGTCTTGCAGGTAGTGGGCCAGCCTATTTCTATTATTTAATGGAGCATATGGAGAAGCAAGGTGCACAGGCAGGATTAGATGTGGAAATAACAAGGAAAATTATTGCACAAACAATTAAAGGTGCAGCGAAAATGGTTCAAGAACAAGATGAAACACCAACAATATTAAGAGAAAAAGTAACTTCGCCAAACGGTACAACAGCTTCAGGGTTACAAGCACTTGACGATAATGGTGGCGGCAAGGCCATTGCAAAAGCTGTTGAACATGCAGCAAAACGCTCAAAGGAAATCAGTGAACAAATTCAAGAAAGTCTTCTAGTAAGCTCAAAGTAAAAGACGGGAAATTTAAAAATTGGAGATAAATATGATTCAGGAGTGATAAAATGACGACCCTAGAAAACGGGAAGAAACGGGTTGTAATTAAGGTAGGAAGCAGTTCATTAACAAGTCGACATGGTGAAATTAGTCGACGAAAACTGGAGAAATTGGCAGATGAGATTGCATTATTAAAAGATGAAGGGCATGAAATTGTATTCGTTTCCTCTGGAGCCGTAGCAGCAGGATATCGCAAATTAGGTTGTATAAACCGGCCAACATCTTTACCTGAAAAACAAGCGGCAGCATCAATTGGGCAAGGGTTATTAATTGAAGCATACTCTGAAATTTTCTTATCACATGGATATGTAGCCTCACAGATCCTAATTACGCGCAGTGACTTTTCTGATGAAACGCGCTACAACAATGTACGGAACACGTTGAATGTCCTATTGGAGCGAGGTATTATCCCAATTGTCAACGAAAACGATACCGTAACCGTCGATCGCTTGAAATTTGGAGACAATGATACATTATCTGCAAAAGTAGCTGGACTAGTTGAAGCAGATCAATTAATTATCCTTTCTGATATCGATGGATTATATGACTCAGATCCACGTAAAAACGAACAGGCAAAACTTCTTGAAAAAGTATATGAAATAACCCCTGAAATTGAAGAGGGTGCTGGTGATTCAGGCAGTAATGTTGGGACAGGGGGAATGAGATCTAAGATTGATGCCGTAAAAATAGCGATGGCATCTGGGATTTCAACTTTCCTTGGTAAAGCTACCATTGCTAATATTCTTGCCGATGCTGTTCGAGGAAAAGCAAAAGGTACGTATTTTGAAGTAACAAATGAGACGATTAATTTAAATAGAAAGAAACAATGGATTGCCTTCCACTCAGGTCCAGAAGGTGAGGTGGTCATTAATCAAAGAGTGAAAACGTCCATTGCTGATCATAAGCATAGCATTTATTCATCCGATATTGAGAGAGTCAATGGTCAGTTTGAAAAGGGTGCAGTGATTCGAATTCTAGATCATGAAGGGGAAAGAGTTGGTTTAGGTGTTGTTAATTATTCGACTGAGGATTTAGTAAAGATGAAGAACATGTCAGGTGGCGATGTTCAAAAGCAAGAGGTTGTGCATTTCGATGATTTAGTATGTGAGCTTGAATTATCATTACCTGTTGGAGTATAAAAAGGAGGAATTGCATGTCTGTCACAAAAGAACTATATACAGTAGAAGCCCAAGCAATTGCAGCAAAAAAAGCAGCAAAGAAACTAAGTCTTTTAAAAACTGATGAAAAAAATGAAGCACTGCACATTTTAGCTGATACGTTAGAGAAAAATACACAACGTATCCTATGTGCAAATGAGCGTGATCTACAAGTAGGTAAAGAAAAAGGCTATGAAGCTGCCTATATGGATCGTCTTGCCTTATCAAAGGAGCGTATTTTTGACTTTGCTAATGGGCTCCGTCAAGTTGCAAAATTGGAAGATCCAACTGGGAATATTTTATCAAGCTGGACACTTGATAATGGATTGCTAGTGGAAAAGGTGACCGTTCCATTAGGTGTTATTGGCATGATCTATGAAGCACGTCCGAATGTTACAGTAGACGCGACTGGACTAGCGCTTAAATCAGGAAATGCCATCGTATTAAAAGGCGGATCATCTGCTTTATCATCAAACAAAGCGATCGTAGAGGTTATGCACGAAGCATTAAATGAGACAAAAATTCCGAGTGATGCTGTTCAATTTATTGCGAGCACTGACCGTGAAGCAACACAGCAGCTGTTTACAATGAAGGAACATATTGATGTGTTGATTCCTCGAGGTGGCGCATCTCTTATAAGCGCCGTGGTTAACAACGCGACAGTTCCTGTATTAGAAACAGGTGTTGGAAACTGTCATTTATATATTGATGTTGAAGCAGATGTTGAGAAGGCATTAAACATACTTGTTAATGCTAAAACGGACCGTCCAGCTGTGTGTAATGCATTGGAAACAGCTATTATTCATAAAGATTGGCTTGAAAAGAACAAAAATCAGCTTGTTAAAACGTTAAACGAACAAGCTATTACTGTTCATGGTGACGAGACGGCTATATCCTATATTCCAAACTCAATATTAGCAAACGAAGCAGATTGGGCAAATGAATATTTAAGTTTAGATCTAGCTATCAAAACAGTGAAGAGTATTGATGAAGCGATTGAACATATTGAAATATATGGAACAAAACATTCAGAAGCAATCGTAACAGAAAACAAAAATACGGCTAAAACGTTTATGAATTTGGTTGATGCCTCAGCACTTTATCATAATGCCTCCACTCGATTTACCGATGGTGGCGCACTTGGGTTTGGGGCAGAGATTGGAATTTCAACTCAAAAATTACATGCACGTGGTCCAATGGGGTTGCCTGCATTAACAACAGTAAAATTCTTAATGTCAGGTGACGGCCAAATAAGATAATGAAGAAACAGGACTTTCAATCTCGAGGGTCCTGTTTTTTGTAATGTAGGCATTGCTAAAACAGAAACAGCCTCTCTGAAAAACACAATCGGTTTTATATTGAAAAATTTATAGAATAATGAATAATAATGATAATTATTTTCAATAATAAATATGAGAAGAGACAACCACGGACTTGGTTGCCTCCATTCATTGAATTTATACATCAGTTGGTTCAAATGTTTTGCAATCTGTATCACTACTTGAAGAAGCGTTTCTTTCTTTATGATTCACTACATAAATTTGAGTTGCACCACATTTATTTTCGTTGTTGATGTTATGAATACAGCTACTAACTTCACATAATACATCTTGTGCCATAATAAAACACCTCCTTCATTGTTAGGATAAGCAAATTCGGCCGATCCTATTCAATGATTGAGGTGTTTTGTTTTCATTAATTTTCCTGAAAACTTTTATTATTTAAAGTATTGACTCAATCTATTCTATGTTATATTCTATAACATATTAATGTTAGAAAATCTAACGTGAATAGGGTGGTAATAGATGAAGAAAATTGAAGCGATTATTAGGCCACAAAAGATAACTGAGACAATCAAAGGGTTAAAGAATATAGGTATTACCGGATTTACTGTGTCACAAGTAGTAGGAAGAGGAAAGCAAAGGGATACAAAGGGCGTATATCGTGGGAAAAATTACAATGTAACGCTGCATCCAAAAATTAAACTTGAAATAGTTTTATCAGACCATATGGTGGAGCCGACCATTAAAACGATTATTGCAAATGCGCAAACAGGAGAAGATGGTGATGGAAAGATCTATGTATATCCTATTCTAGAGGCGTATAACATACGAAATGGGGAACTCGATGTTTCAATTGATGATTTAACAGTCAGAGATGTTTCAGTAGGGGAGGGAAAATAAATATGGAGCTTATACATTTAAATACAGTTTGGATTGTAATAGCAGCAGCGATGGTTCTGTTTATGGAAGGTGGCTTCAGCTTGTTAGAAGCAGGATTGGTTCGCACAAAGAATGCAGTCAATGTAACGATGAAGATTTTCGTTGATTTAACAATTGGGGCATTAGCGTTCTGGATAATTGGGTTTGCTGTAATGTTTGGAGATAGTGCTTTTGGTTTTATTGGAACGAGCTTGTTTGGTAGTCCTCAAGAAATCTCACTCGGACTTGAGCTACCCAGTGAAGCGTTTGTCCTATTTCAAATGGGCTTTGCCGTAGCATGTATTTCGATTATTTCTGGTGCTGTGGCGGAAAGGATGAATTTCAAAGCATATATTCTTACAGCAGCACTAATTACATTAATTATTTATCCGTTATCAGGTCATTGGATTTGGAATGGAGATGGATGGTTAGCGCAGTTAGGAATGAAGGATTTTGCTGGGTCAGCAGCGATTCATTCTGTTGGTGGATTTGCAGCATTAGCCATGGCGAAAATGTTAGGTGCTAGAAAAGGAAGGTTTAATTCGGATGGAAGTGTAAATGTGTTCGCGCCAAGTAATATTCCATTAGCTTCAAGTGGTGCGTTTATCCTATGGTTTGGTTGGTTTGCTTTTAACAGCGGTAGTACATTAGATGCCTCAAATGCTTCGTTAGCATCCATCGCAATTAACACGATGCTAGCAGGAGCAAGTGGTGGTACTGTCACATTATTATTAACAATGAACAAGTTTGGAAAAGCTGATCCGAGTATGACGATCAATGGAGTTTTATCAGGTTTAGTAGCAATTACGGCTGGATGTGCTTTTGTTGATCAGTGGAGTGCCATCTTAATTGGTGGAATTAGTGGAGTCATCGTAATTTATGCAACACTTTTAATTGATAATTTAAAAATTGATGATCCGGTTGGTGCGGTAGCAGTTCATGGGTTTAATGGATTATTCGGTACAATTGCTGTTGGTTTGTTTGATACATCAGCGGGTTTCTTTACGACAGGCCAAGTATCTCTATTAGGGGTCCAGCTTTTAGGGGCGGTTGTTGTTGCGATCTGGGGATTAGTTGGTGGAGCAGCTATCGCAAAAATTGCTGAAGTAACAGTTGGATTACGTGCAACAGAAGAAGAGGAAGAGGAAGGACTTGATATGTCCTACCATGGAATTCCTGCTTATAATGAGCTTGAGCGCTTCACTGACCTGCCAACTAGCTTATACAATTTCGAAGAAACGACAGGTATTACGGTGGCTAGACCAGAACAAAAGAAGGTTGTCGGATCATAAAAATAGGTGAAAAAAGCGAACCAGTCATATAATGATTGATTCGCTTTTTCTGTTCTTAAGGTAAGTTAAGTTAAGAAAGTACATAATTTTCAACTCAGTTTTAGGGTCTAGCTCCGGCGCAATGGGCTCGAGGGCACATGAAGGACAACCTTCTGTTACTCCCCTTATGCTTGTCGCCTTGCGCTTTTCTTAACGAATCACAACCGAAAACATTAGACCTAGGTAAGTAGATATAATGAATACAAAACCAAAACACAATGCAATCAGTGGTGAAATTCTTTTATAAAAACTAATAACCATCATAATCAAAAATAGGAGGCCAATCAGTAATAGTAGTATCGATTGAAATTCTGAAACGAGCTGGACTGTTAAGGGAGCTTCAATTTTTTGATTTAATAAACCTTCTATCCAAAATGCAGGTCCTTCTTGAATTAATGTCGCGTTAACTTGGTGTGGTGGTGGAAGTGTACCTAAAACACCGGTTATGAAAAACACAATCATTAACATAATGCTTTCTGCTTGAACCCATTTTATTGGATTAAATTGATCATCTTGCTTTGCTTTCCTTGAAAGAAATCCGTTAATTAAACCAAAAGCAAGAATTGGAATGACGCTTATATGCTTAAGTAAGAGCATTTGTCCGTAAGTCAATACCCATGAATTTGTATAATCACGTGGCTCAATAACGAAAAACATTAAGCTCATTCCCGTTACCATCAAGATAACAACTAATCCTATTGATAAAGGTGTGAACCACTTAAGAAAGGCATGCCAATTTTCCGTACTTTTTGCCAACCAACCAACATGCAATAGGATCCCGAACCAAATCGATATGGTTAGAAAGTGGACAGAATGTGAAAGTAATCCTGGCCAAGCATCAAGTGTTGAAGCGTGACTTGCATAGCCGACCGATATAATCATGAGCAGCATGAAAAAGGATTGAATATATTTTGAACCTTCAACGTAGATAGTCATCCACAATAACACCGCAAAAAAACTTCCATATAGCCAAGCAATTCCAACTTGAAATTCAGTCAAAATTGAGTAAGCAGTCAAGCTGAATAATCCTTCGGGTGAAAAAAAAGAGATGACTTGAATCACAGGTAGAAATGTGAGAATAATAATGCCTAATACACTTAATAATAAGCTCTGTTTTGATAATTGAATAACTGGTTTATGTTTTTGTGGGACAAACTGTAAGAAAATGTATCCAACTAAATAAGAAAAAAGCATATATGAGCCATATTCAGTTATTGGAATTAATTGATTCATATATTACCTCTTTTTGCGAAACAGTATCCATATTCCACCACTTAATAAAATAATTAAAACAATCACTGAAATGGTAGCAAAATTTGAAGAGTTATTGGATGTTTCGCTAGATTTTAATGTGTTTTCTTGTTGGTCCGCAACCATTGGTTCATCATCTGCCTCTGTATCTTCAACAATGGCTTCATTTTCCGTTTCACCTTCATTTCGTGACGGAGCTTCTTCTGTTTCAGCTAGTTCGACCGAAAAAGGGATATCCCCAGTCATAACATGGCCATCCTTGGCTGCTATGCTCCAGGTTAAAACATAATTACCGTTAGAAAGGGGAGTCGACAATGTTCCGATTAGGCTCTTTTCATCAACTGTTATTGTGCTTAATGCCATTTCATTGTTATCTTTCTTTAATATTAGAGTACTTCGTTTTTCAATTTCTCCTGCAAATTCTACTTTTAATTCTGTTAATTCCTCTGTAATAATTTGTCCTTCTGTAGGAGTTGAGCTTGAAATAGTTGTGTGTGCAGAAACTATTATAGGAAGCATGCAAAGAATGCTAACTAATAGTAGTGTAATATTTTTCATCAAATCATCCTCATTAAATTTTATTTCATGTTTACCATTGTAGCATTGATTTCCTTCTTCATTCATAAACGATTTCTTACAAATTAGCAAACAAAGTGAGTGTGATGATAAGTAGGTCACAGAAAAATAATAACTTTTTTATAGGAACTGTGCATATGCCCTTACAGACAAGTACCTAATATCATAGTGTAATAGTACAACGAAAGGGAGGTGTTGTTAATGAGTGGTGCAACTCCAGGTTATGGCTACGGTGGTGGCTTTGCTTTAATCGTTGTGTTATTCATCCTACTAATTATTGTAGGCTCTGCTTACGTTGGTTACTAATTTGATGTTGATTTAATTACAATATAAAAGGAGGAGTTATGATGTACGGTTATGGTTATGGGTACGGTAACTGTGGTTACGGTTATGGTGGATATGGATATGGAAAAGGATTTGCGTTGATCGTTGTATTATTTATCCTGTTAATTATTGTTGGTGCTTCTTGGTTATAAGCTAATCATGCAAGAAGGACCTGAAAAATTTCAGGTCCTCAGACTGTTGACAAACGCTCGCTTTCTTCTGAGTCTAGCTACAGCGCCTAGCCCCTCGAGGTCTTAAGACGCAAATGAATTGAAGACAAAAAACGTCTTCTATTCATTTGCGTCTTATGCTTGTCGGGGCTTTTCAAGGCGCTTGCACTTTTGGTGTTACTCACCTTGCTGCGGTGCTCATTACCACCCCCGGTAACTCCGCTCCTCTCAAGGCTTCGTGCCTCGAAAGGCAAGCGTTAGCAATCAGTCTGAAGGGTTAGCAATTTCACTTTGTCTACGCACTGAGGACCTGAAAACCTTCAGGTCCTTTTTAAAATTAAGAAGTCTTTTTCTCTTCTTCATGAATAGCAATTAGAGATTTGCGTTTTATCCAATACTGAAAACTTTCTAATGGAAACACACCTCTCCTTTTAGATTTATTCATTTGGATGACAACACTTCCATCAGAGATTTCAATAATCTTTAAACTGTCGGAATTGCTAATATTCGGTATAAAGGTTCCGCTTAATTTAAATTCCATATTATGATGTAAGTCCATGATTTTACCTCTCCTTTTAGATGTTTAAAACTAATTATAATATTTCCTTTAAATGGAAGAATTAACCGGTAAAAATCATGAATGCATATATTCAGTAAAAATTATATGTAGAATTTTCCATCCTACATTATAATTGTTTATGATAATTAAGAGTTTAAGGGTAAATTTGTTCTTTTTATATACTACGATACAATATAAAAAGGTTGCTAAACAGAAAAGGAGATTTAATTATGAATGAGACACTTCACTTGATAAAAAAGTTAGTTGAAATCCCAAGCCCATCGGGGAATACAGATAAAGTTATTTCATTTGTGGAGTCTTACCTTAAGGATTTTCGTGTGGAGATGAAAAAAAATCATAAAGGTGGTTTACTCGTTTCAATTCCAGGTAAAGACGCTAGTCAGCAACGGATGCTTACCGGCCATGTTGATACATTAGGAGCTATCGTAAAGGATATAAAATCAAGTGGAAGGTTAATGATCGACCTTATCGGTGGGTTTAACTACAACTCAATTGAAGGTGAATACTGTCAGATTGAAACATCAAGTGGTCAAATATATACCGGCACTATTTTAATGCATCAAACTTCTGTTCATGTGTACAAGGAAGCTGGGAAGCTTGAGAGAAATCAGAAGAATATGGAAGTAAGATTGGATGAAAAGGTACATAGTGAACAAGATGTGAGAGATTTAGGGATTGAAGTAGGAGACTTTATTTCATTCGATCCTAGAGTTGAGATTACGCCAAGCGGTTTTATTAAATCTCGCCATTTAGATGATAAGGCAAGTGTTGCTTTGTTATTAAACCTGATTAGGAAACTCTCAACCGAGTCTATAGAACTGCCATATACGACCCATTTCCTTATTTCTAATAATGAAGAAATAGGTTATGGCGGTAACTCGAATATCCCAACTGAAACAGTTGAGTATTTAGCGGTCGATATGGGAGCAATAGGGGATGGTCAGGCAACAGACGAATATACAGTGTCGATTTGTGCCAAAGACTCAAGTGGACCCTACCATTATGGATTGAGGAAGAAATTAGTTGATCTTGCTAAGCAACATAAAATTGAATATAAGGTGGATATCTATCCATACTATGGATCAGATGCATCAGCCGCTATTCGCTCTGGTCATGATCTTGTCCATGGATTGATAGGTCCTGGTATTGATGCTTCACATGCTTTTGAAAGGACGCATACAACTTCTTTAGAACATACTGCAAACCTACTTTATTATTATGTTCAATCAAGAATGACTATTTAATAATATAGGTCGGGTATTATGAATCTTAGCGAGCGTAGAAAATAAATACCGGAAAAAACCTACAAAATTATATCCGCGACATAAATTTGTAGGTAATAAATGTGCCTCCTAATAGTAGAACGGATAATAGAATAACAAGTCCAATTCCGATCTCATCAATTAATGTGAGAAGATAGACGATTAAAACAATATCTGTAATAACTGATCCGAGCACAAGTACCTTTGGAGATCTCATAATTGGTAAGCTCCTTTCAATGTAGAAGTTTTATTATAAACAGTATAACCGATCTAATGGACATAAATAAAACAGAGTCATGAAGCGACTCTGTTTTTATTTTATTTAATATAGGCGAGTATTCCCTCTTCGTCATCTAAGACAAGCTCGATAGCTGCCGAAAATGGGTCAATATTCATTTCTGTTTCAAGCCAAAAGCGAAGTGCTTCTATTATATTAGCGGTAATTAAAACTTGTTTGCGGTCATTCACATACGATTCAGCAGAATAGCCATAATCGTCATCATACATTAACTCTATCTCAACTTCTTGAGGTTTGATTTGTCTTTTATGAGCAATGTGTAAGCATAACGCATTAATAATGTCTTGTTCAGAAACTTTTATTTGCCCCATGCTGTTTCTTCCTTATCTTTACGTTTGTTTCTGAAATGAGTAAAGATTTTTCGGATGATGAAAATAACAGCAAATATAGCTAATACATTAATAAGTAAACCGATAATGGACCCAAGAATTCCGAGGTTGCTTAATAAGCCTCCAAGTAACAATCCAGCTAGTCCACCTAAAAGTAAACCTTTCATAATTCCGCCAGTGGAAGGCTTAGTTGTTGAATTATTTTTTGTCGTTGTTGTAGATTTTTGTTGTGAATCATCTTTTTTGAATAAGGATGGACTATTCGTATTTGAATTAGAGTTAAATGATTTTTTTCCGGATTTGTAACCTTTAGCTTGAACTGTTGTCATTTGTTCTCCGGTCAAAAAGCCGCCAACAGGAGTGGAAAGTAATGATAGTACTAGAATTGCAGAAAATAATTTCTTGAACATGTTGTCTTAATTCCTCCTCTTAAGAAAAAATCATCACTTTTAGTGATAGATGTAATACGAACAATGATATCGGAAGGTTTCACTTTTGGGAAGGGGAAATATAAGAAAGTGATAAAAAATGTTTTTATCTTATAAAAATAGATCATTTTGACTCAGTTGAAGACGTGAACTGATTCAAAATGATCCATTGCCTAGTCAGTAGATATCCATTTAATTACACCTGATTTTTCACCGGGATTAATGTCAACATAAAAATTGTTCTTTTTGTAAAAGTGAATAAGTCTCTCCACGTGATCCCAATCTCGCTCCGCAATATCTCCAGTAATTTTAGGAATGTTTTGTTCGATGGCTAGCTCTTTTAAGTAATCCATACAAATCGAACCATATCCTTTGTTTGCAGGTCCTCTAATATCCCCGATATGAATCGTTTTTTTATCTGTATAAGAGGCTTGAATGGAGAAATCCCATTGTCCTTTATAAGAAGTTTCGCAATCACATAACATGATTTTACATGATTTATCGTCTTCAGGTGTATAAACAATAACCAATTTTTCATCTTTTGTATGGTCAACACCTAATACCTTGCTCTTTTTAGCGATTTCTTTTAAATTATCCTGCATACGAAACACCTGAAACTCCAAATCCTCAAGCTCTTCCTTCAATACATCTGGGTTATCAGAGCGATGATCGGCTTCAAGTAGTTTGCTATACATACTCTCACTCCTTTCTTTGAAACTAGTTTTTTTATTTTTAACAAACAGTGTAATATTATAAAGGGAAATTTCTAGTTTTTCAAGTGCTTATAGGGATGGGAATATGGGGATATGATATAAAGTGATTTTAGTCATGACAGTAGGGACAACCCCGATCTAGGAGAAGTCCCTGGCTATTTAGTTGCCTACATTTTTTAAACTTCTATAATAATCGGAAGAATCATTGGCTTCCTTTTTGTTTGTCTGTAGAGATATTGTCCAAGAGTCTTTTTAATATTCTGCTTCATGACATTCCATTGATGAACTCGTTCTTTTTGTAGATCTTTAATAATTCGTTCTACTTGGCGGTTTACGTCTCTTAATAGCTCCTCAGAATCTCTTGCATAAACAAAACCTCTTGAGATCGTATCAGGTCCTGAAATGATTTTTCTTTCCGATTTGCTTAACGTAATAACTATGACGAGCATTCCATCTTCTGATAGTTGCTTACGATCTCGTAAAATAATATCCCCTACATCTCCTACACCGATTCCATCAACATAAGTGTTTCCGGCAGGTACTTTTCGGGTTTGACGTGCTTCTTGGCTCTCAATGTCTACTACTTCACCAAGATTAATGATAAAGGTATTGTTTTTTTCTATTCCAACCGATTCAGCTAGTAATCGGTGCTGATGGAGCATTCTGTATTCCCCATGAATAGGAATAAAATATTTTGGCATCATTAATGTCAGCATGAGCTTTAAATCTTCTTGATAACCATGTCCTGAAACATGCATACCTGTAGTGCTTCCAGATCCATATATCACACTAGCTCCCAAAGAAAATAAATTATCAATGATACGAGAGACATTCCGTTCATTTCCTGGTATTGGTGAAGCGGCTAATATAACGGTATCACCTGCAAGAATCTCTGCATCACGATAATTTGCAGTTGAGAGGCGAGCAAGTGCAGCCATAGGCTCACCTTGACTACCAGTACAAAGAATCGCAACATTTTCAGGCGGCAAATCATGAATTTGTTGAGGTTGAATGAGCATTCCTTCAGGTACATGTAAATACCCCCGTTCGATTGCAACGTCAACAACATTGACCATACTTCTACCTAGTAATGCTAGTTTTCGATTTGTTTTGAGTGCTGCATCGACAACCTGCTGAACACGATTGACATTTGACGCAAAGGTTGAAACAATTACTTTTTGTTTTGCTTTCATGAAGGCTTCATCCATATGTTCGCCAACCATTTGTTCTGAAGGGGTTAATCCTGACCGTTCAGCATTTGTACTCTCTGATAAAAGAACAAGAACTCCTTGTTTTCCAATTTCGGCCATTTTATGAATATCAGAATGTTGATTATTAACTGGTGTTAGATCGAACTTGAAATCTCCAGTGTGTACGACGTTTCCTTCTGGGGTATGAAAGACAATACCTAAACAGTCAGGAATACTGTGATTTGTTTTAAAAAAGCTTAACTCAACTTGGTTAAATGAAATATTGGTCTCTGAATCAATTTGGATGAGTTCGGTATCTCTAAGTAGGTTATGCTCCGTTAGTTTTAATTCAATTAAACCTAGTGTAAACCGCGTTCCATATATTGGTACATTTAACTTTTTTAGAAAGTACGGAATTCCTCCAATATGATCTTCGTGGCCATGCGTTACAATTAGAGCTTTAATTTTTTCTTTGTTTTCCTCAAGATAGCTTAGATCGGGAATAATTAAATCAATACCTAATAAGCTTTCATCTGGAAATTTTCCTCCACAATCAATAACAAAGATTTCATCTGAATATTGAACAACATACATGTTTTTTCCGATTTCATTAACTCCACCCAATGCAAAAATCGATAATTGCTTTGTGGCCATGTGAACCCCCCCCTAAAAATTAGTATTAGTAGTATGCCACCTTTTAGGTTTCTTATCAGTAATTGGAAGTAGAAATTCCGAATTATAAGTTGATAGAAGCATGTTACTTTAAAGCTTTTTTTCGTATTTCGATTTTAGGCTTCGAAATTAACTCTGATTCAATAATATATCTCTCGGGTGCTGAGCCAATAAAGGTAAATGGAAAACAGGTTATAAGTGTTAATGTGCTTCTGGGCTTTGGGATAATGACAGTTTTGTCATCTTTATCAACGATCCGTATTTTTTTAACTTTATAAATGTAAGATTGATTGGATCTTCTTATAATTAGTACATCACCAATCTTTAATTGATCAAGATTACGAAAAAATGTATCCCGATGACCTGCTAATATAGAATTACTTTTTTCTCCTGGCAATGGGGTGTAGGGGATATGTCCAATTCCCTTTTTTAAAGTTTCTTCTCTAATTCCCTGGTAGATATGAAGTGACCTGTCAAGCTTCGGGATCGTAAGCACTCCAATTTCTTGTCCTTCACCAGGAATTACTTCAGCATTTATAGATGAAACAGTAGGTGCATTCAATTTTTGTTCAGGAACAGTTTGAAGTCCAATTGATAACCAATAAGCATGATAAATTATTATTACAAGGCCAATTAAGATGGTCCCTATAGATAGGTAAGAGGTGAATCGGATGATCATTTATTGTACCTGCCGTAACCTTTTAGTGAAAAAGAACAAGGTAATCCCTAAGTTAAATATGGTAAGTCCTATCACTAATTTTCCCCATAATGTAGAAGCTGTATCTGGTAAACGATGATGGAGTGTACTTGCGAATTCCCCAGCTAAATCTCCCAATCGAGCAAACTCAATTCCTGATTCTATAAAGAATTCAGAGCTTAGCATATCCTCGGATAGGCGCATGTCGAGCAGAAAGTCTCCCTTTGTGTTATATAGCGCAATTAATAGGTCATTTTCATATAATTCTTCCATATTGATCAGCTCTTTAAATGTGACAACCGTTTCAACGTCGTTGTTATCAATAAGGGTATATTGTGTGTTAAGCTGCAGGGCATCCATCATTGCTTTTAAAATGCTAATTATTTCGTCTTCCTGGGCCTCAGTTAGCTTTGTCATTTTATTCATCATTAGATATGGATCAAGTCGTGTCTTAATCGCTTTCATTTGTGGCTCAATTTGCTTTTTATCAAGTTCCATAAAGTGAGTGAATAGAGCATCTACCTCTTCATCTGTTAAACCGATTAAGGCAAAAAATTCCTCGATTTCAGCCATTTCTTCCTTATGATCTAAATAAAAGGTTAAGGCAACTTCAAGGTCTTCAATAAAGTAATAATCTTCTAGTGTTTCCCCAAATTCTGCAAGGGTTACATCCATTTGTTGTCTAGTGATTTTATATTGATCGAGTAATTCTGCTAGATTCTCAGGAGTTATAGGTGTTCCGAGGATCATCCGGGGATCTTCCCCTGTTTCAAAATCATCAAGAGTTAATTCATTATAATCAAGATAATCAATTAATTTTTGCTGGTTCCAATTTAAATCAGCAAGGATTTGATTGATATCTCCTTGAGGTGGTGCCGCTTGTACGGATTGACAATATAAAAGAAAGAAAACAAGACTTGTTAACCAGAACTTTTTCATAAAATTATCTCCTTCTCCATAGTTAATGGTAGTATGTGCCTTGGAGGGAGAGGGCTATTCATAAAAAAGGAATATATGTAAAGATATAACAATTTACAAATTTATTGAAAGACAACTTTCTTATCTTTCCTTTTTTTCATAATAAAGAAATAAGACCTTAACTTAAAGAGGGATGAGAAAGATGATTCATATTGGTATGATTAAACCTCACCACGCACACCGTTTTTCAGCAAAAACATCAGAATCGAAAGGGCATATCCATATAATAAATGGATTTACTATGGAAGTGAATGGGAATAGCTTTGATCGACACCGCCACTTTTTTAGAGGGGTAACCTCCACTCAAAATAAGCATTATCATCGGTTTTATGGTGAGACTGGGGCTGCGATTCCTTTAGAAAACGGTGGTCATTACCATCTATTTGAGACTCGAACCTATTACAGTTACAATCAACCACTTCCTATGGAATCTGGGGGTGTGTTATATGGGGAAAGTGATCGGCCGAGACATGATCACAGTTTTTCTGGTAAAACGTTAGAGGTTGTTGGGGAAGATCCGTTTTTTAGTAGGTACTTGCATGATAGCTGTATTTTGTTAAAATGAGCAGAGGGATTTACCTTCCTTTGTAAAGGAGATAAATCCCTCAAATAATTATCTATAAATCCTAGAACCGCCTTCAATGAATTCTTTTGCTTTTTCTTCCATTCCTTTTTGGCGTTTTTCCTCGTCTATTTCTTGATGTGTGACTAATTTTTTTATATCTTGGGAAATTCTCATTGAGCAAAACTTTGGTCCGCACATTGAACAGAAGTGAGCAGTTTTTGCACCCTCAGCAGGTAATGTTTCATCATGGTACTCCATGGCTCTTTCAGGATCTAAAGAAAGATTGAATTGGTCATGCCATCTAAATTCAAATCGAGCTTTTGATAGAGCATCATCACGATTTTGGGCACCTGGATGACCTTTTGCTAAATCGGCTGCATGTGCCGCAATTTTATAGGCAATAACGCCTTCGCGAACATCATTTTTATTCGGTAATCCGAGATGTTCTTTTGGTGTTACATAGCATAGCATGGCCGTTCCGAACCAACCAATCATTGCTGCTCCTATTGCTGAAGTAATATGGTCATACCCAGGAGCGATATCTGTTGTTAGAGGTCCCAACGTATAAAATGGTGCCTCCTGACAGATGGTTTGCTGTTTTTCAACATTTTCTTTAATAAGATGCATCGGTACGTGACCCGGTCCTTCTATCATCACTTGAACATCATACTCCCAAGCAATTTTCGTAAGCTCTCCTAATGTTTCAAGCTCAGCAAATTGCGCTTCATCATTTGCATCTGCAATGGAGCCAGGTCGTAAACCATCGCCTAATGATACAGATATATCATACTTAGATAAAATTTCACAAATTTCATGAAAATGGGTATATAAGAAATTTTCTTCATGATGAGCTAAACACCATTGCGCTAAAATGGACCCACCTCTAGAAACAATGCCAGTCGTACGCTTTGCTGTTAACGGGATATATCTGAGAAGTACTCCTGCATGAATCGTAAAATAGTCGACTCCTTGTTCGGCTTGTTCGATAAGCGTATCTCGATAAACCTCCCATGTTAAATCCTCTGCAATACCGTTCACCTTTTCCAATGCTTGGTAAATTGGCACTGTACCAACAGGAACAGGAGAATTGCGAATGATCCATTCCCTAGTTGTATGTATATCCTTTCCGGTCGATAAATCCATAATTGTATCAGCCCCCCAACGAATAGCCCAGGTCATTTTTTCTACTTCTTCTTCTACTGAAGAGGAAACAGCTGAGTTTCCGATATTGGCATTAATTTTCACATGAAAATGTTTCCCAATGATCATTGGTTCGCTTTCTGGGTGGTTTATATTTGCAGGGATAATTGCTCGACCAGATGCTACTTCAGAGCGAACGAATTCAGGGTCCATCTGCTCTCGAATGGCGATATATTCCATTTCAGGTGTAATAATTCCATTGCGTGCGTAATGGAGTTGTGTGACTCGCTTTCCTTTTTTTGCTACAAATGGCATGTGATTCTGAGATGGGAAAACATCGATCGTTGATTTATTAAAAGCTTTATAGCCGTTATCCTCTGGTTTAACTTTACGTCCTTGATATTGTTCAACATCATATCGGTTACAAATCCAGCTTTCTCTTACCTTTGGTAAACCTTTGAAAATATCAATTTCGGCTGTTTCATCAGTATAAGGACCACTTGTGTCATAGACGTGAATAGGTGGATTCTCTTCTTCACCATAAGAATTTATTGTCATTCCTTGAGAAATTTCTCTTACAGGTACTTGAATGTCCGGCTTACTTCCTTGAACGTAAATCTTTTTACTTCCTGGGAACAGTTGTTTTACAGTGATTTTCATCTGATTTTCCTCCTTGGTTTTTAGTGTCTTGTTCATCTACTTGACAACAACGGAAGGAACAAAAAAACGGGCTCTGAAATCAGAACCCGTTCGATAGATGTAGGAAAAATGATAAAAAGGGTGCGCGCAAAAAGCCCTTTTACGACTGTTCCTACTTCCCTACGCTGGTATCATCCAGATCAGGTTCAAAGGGTCAAAGAACTTCAAACGCGTTCCTCTCTCAGTCCAGGCTTATGGACTCCCCTAGCAGATATTGGTAGATTATTTTAAATCAGATTTATCATAGCATAATTAAAATCTAAGTCAACAGAATTTTGTGAAAATAGGAGTAAAGAATGAATACATCGAAGAAAACAGGAAAGTGGAAGGAAGGAGAGGGCAACTCCATTCCTGATTAGTTAGACTTTTTGATTAGACCTTTGTGTAGTTTTTTCATGCGAATCATCCATTCTTCGGAAAGCTCAGCTAATGATAAAATCGACTCAATTAGTTCGAGATTATTTTTTTGATGAAAAAATGTATGGTGAATTGAGCTAATGGATAGTTCCTTCGGATGCTTTTCAAGTAATTTAATGGATGAATTCGACAATATTAAACCTTCTTCTAGCACGCGAAAAAAATAACCTGTGTAGCCGTATTCGACAATTTTATTTAATAATGTGGGAATGTTTGTGTGTTTATTAATAGTATTGCAGGGAAATCTTCCTTGTGATACTTGTACAACAGCTTCTCCGATCTGATAAATATCTCCAACACAAACCTCTGTTTCCCTCATTCCTAATAGAGTTAAATTTTCACCAAATGCGGCTTTAGGGAGTGAAGTTTGATAAAGTTGTTCCCAGTAAGCGTAATGTTCATAGGCATAAGCACAAATAACTCTATCGGATCCACCATGGAATTCATGATTTTCTACATCATCTCCAATGATTTGGTTTGATTTAACATTCAGTTCATGGACTTGATTTTTAGATATTCCTGATCGGAATTCCTTACCTTTATATGTAAGGGTAGACGGTGTTCCTTTACTCAACCAAACGATTTTTCGATCCACTGTTTTTTCACTTCCTTAAGTAAGAGACTTATGAATTTATGAAAAAAATACATCAAAGACGTTCCTATTGATGTATTCCTATTGATTCATATTGGTTTAGTGCTTTCGTCTTGTATATGGGTAGTTTTGCTTTCAGCCATTTTTATATTCAATAATTCATCTAAGTGTTGACTTGCAATTAATGTTCGATGTGAATTAAGTCCATCTTCTTTTGCAATCAAAAACATCTTGACTCTATATTCTTCTATTACGGTATCTAGTGTTTTCACAATGAACACCTCTCAAAAAAGATCTAGGTAATAGGATCCTAGTACCTCTATTATCTGATATTTTTGAGGAAAGTAAATAGAATGTTGTGATTTTTTTCCTATTCTTATAAAAAAAGGTAGGGACACTATTTTTACTAATGAGAATTGACGAAGTAAGCAGGTTTTGTGTTTGAGGGCTTTAATAGAGGAATCATGGAAAGATAGGTTTTTTGTACATTCTATCAATGGAATGAAAAAAAAATTGATTAATATCTTATAAGATAACGCTACAGCGTATGATTAAGATTATGCTGTAGCGTTATCTTATCATCAATGTCCTCCACGACCATATCTGAATTGGGCGTTTAACTGACCCTGAAGCATTTTTTTTCTAACATCAGCTTCACTTTCACGCTGTCTTTCTTTTAAACGCATCTCTTTTAATATCTCGGTTGTTTGAACACCGTCCTCTCTTTTGTCTGCAATGTCCATTAGTGTTTCAATATCAGAAAACGAATACTTCCTAGTACCACGATCATTTCGATACGGAGCAATCAGCTTTCTTTCCTCATAATAGCGAATTTGCCGCAACGTTAATCCAGTTAACTCGCTCACTGTCCCAATGGAAATCACCTTTTTATCCTTATAAGAGCGGTCTTGATGATTCATTGCTCCACCCCTTAACCTTACTTTTTTCAAGTATATCCTGTTTTGTAAGAGGTGACTTCTTTTGTGTTAGAAATTCTAACACGAAAATATAGTTTACTTAAAAAGGTGTGAGGTTTATTAACAGTGAAACTGAATAGCTGAAGAATAGTCAGTAAAATTAAATTGTAGCTAGTTGATGGATATTAAATGATGATCTTCCTATTTGTCCCTGTTTTTCCAAAATTGTAGGACTTATTATTTAATTGCATTGTAATTTGGTTAGAAAGGTTTTGGAGAAAAGATTGAGGGAATAATGAAGTAACTTCCTCGTAGTTTTTTGTGTTTGGGTTGTAAATGGTTAAGGCAGTTAATTCGTTGTCTTTAAAAAGACCCATATACAATTGTTGATGTTTTGGTTCTGTTAGATTTAGGTAATAAACCGTTGTTTGTTGCGAGAGTTCTCTTTTTGCAACTACTTTTATTTTCATTCGTTTCAACTCCTTACGTCATTGAAACTATTCTCGACAAAGTTTATAATATTTAATCAAATTTATACAATCTTAATATCTCGAAAAAAAAACTTAACATTACTTTAATCGTGTCATAACAATTCTCATGTACATTTAAGTATGTAAAAAAAAAATGGAGATGAGTGCTATGAGCAAAATGTTACAAACTGCACTTGAAGAGCAAAGAAATTATTATTCTCAAAAGCTACTGGCAATTGGTGTGTACAATAGCCAAGTAATGAATAAAATGACATTAACAGAATTGAAAAATGAATATAATTATTTTTATCACAATGTCCCGAAGTTAAGAAGAAAGAGTCCTCAGCAGCCTGAATTGTAAAAGGCTCCAATGGTATTGGAGCCCTGATTTATTCAATGGTTTTAATGAAAAATTCAGTTAATTGATTCGTGCAATTTGATTTATTTTTTCTACTGCTTTTTAATTGTACTTCTAGAGTTTCTAAGCTAGATTCTATAAAATGATTCAGTACTTGAGAGGTATAGCAAAGTCCATTTCTTTTATGCAGGATTAGCTTTTTGACTTCTTTATTTATGAGTGCAGATGAACTGCTATTAATTAATATGTTTAAACTAATTGTAGGGAATTCATTATGCTCCTTAATCCAATAGCTTGAGAATAGGGGCTTTAATACGTTTAGATACATCTTTGCTGTAGGTTCATCAGATTGAAGTAATTGCGCATAATTTTTTTTAGCCATATTGAAATAATGATGTAGAACAGAGTATGGTGAAAAAGCCTTATTCGCTAGTGTTCTTATGTCTTCTTTAAACATTGGATTACTAAAATAGATGAGCGGGGAATGGATCCATTCTAATAGAGTCGGATTTGACTTGTTCACCAATCGCAATGCCTTTTTAAGATCCCAACCTACATATTCAATAGTATCGAATGATTTTTTCTCCAGAACATCTTGTCCTTCATATAACTGCAAATACCATTCCTTTTTATGTTTGTAAATAAATCTTACATCATAATCACTTGTCGCTTCATGTAAGTCCCAGGCCCGACTTCCAGCTTCACTAGCAAACAAAATCTCTATTTGCTCCTCTTTTTCGAGTTCTTTTAATATGTTTTTGATCACTTCTTTCATGTTTCACCTCGGGGAAAAATTGTATCTATTATTATAATTACATATTTTTCTTATTTAAATCCTTCAAATTCAGGTTAATTAATAGTAAAATGAATCAGGAGTGTAATAACTTTATATTTTTATCTTTGGCTAAAATTAAACAAGAGGGCGATGGGATGAGATCATTTACTGAAGAAGAATTACAGAATGCATTAGATTTGTTTCGTATTTTTGCAAGGGCTTTCAAAAGTATATCCGAGCATTCTATTCGAGATAGCAAAGAACATGGCTTTAACCCAACAGAATTTGCTGTACTAGAATTATTGTTTACAAAGGGGCCACAAAAACTTCAGCAAATTGGATCAAGATTATTACTTGTAAGTGGAAATGTTACGTATGTAATTGATAAGCTTGAAAAAAATGGATATATCTATCGAGAGCAAGATCCTAAAGATAAGCGCTCAATCTATGCTAAGTTAACTGACAAAGGTCAATCATACTTAGATGAAATCTATCCAATTCATGCTATTCGGATTGCACGAGCTTTTTCAGGTCTAACAGTTGAAGAACAAGCAGAATTGAAAGCGTTACTAAAAAAAGCCGGGGTTCATAGCCAACACTTGTTATTTAGATAAATGGGGCTACATGTAAAATATTAAAAACTTTTCACTGAGTGACCACTCGTATTAGGTCACTCTTTTTCTTTTGAGATAATGGAGAAAAAATAGCGGAGAAAGGAAGGTAAAAGGCTCTTCATAGAAGTAATGAAGAACCTATTAACCGGGAGTAGAAAGTCATCTTCTAACCTTTATTTTTTCTTTTTTCTACTTATTTGTCTTAATTAGTTGATTAATTAAAGTACGTAGCGTTTTATCCTGAGCTGATTCAAAATAATCATGAAAAGGACACTCCATATTTCTTGAACGATGCAATACATAATCAATTGTAAAGTCCTCTACAGAAAGCTGTTCATTAATTTCCTCCCAATGAAGTGGTGATGCAATAAATGCTCCTTCTTTTTTCCCGCGAAGAGAATAGGGAGCTATTATTGTTTTTCCTTCAGCATGTTGGATATAGTCAACATACAGGCGGTTTCCTCGATTTTTTTTCATTCTTTCAATCGTAAAATCGTCTGGAAAACTTGTCACAAGAAAGTTAGCAATAAACTCGGTGAATATACGAGTTTCTTGGTAACTAAGGGAGTCTTTTGTAAGTGGAATATGAATTTGTAGCCCCTTATTTCCTGATAACTTTGGAAAGGTCTTTAATTGAAATTGATCAAAGACCTTCTTCATTTCTAATGCTGCTTTAATGGCTAGAGAAAAATAGTCTCTTGACGGTGGATCGAGATCAAAGACAATTTCAGTAGGTTTCTGAGTATCAATCGTTTGAAAAGGAATATGATATTCGAAAGCTAGTTGGTTTCCAAGCCAAAGTAAAGTTGACAGATCATTACAAATAATATAATCAATGTCCTCGTGTTTCTTCGTTCTAATAAAAGAAGGAGCATATTCGGGACAATTCTTTTGGTAAAATGCTTCCCCATACATTCCATGTGGAAAGCGGATGACAGTTAACAAACGATTTTTTAAAAAAGGAAGCATAAAAGGTGATATTTGATAAAGGTAACTCAAAAATGTCTCCTTTTTTAGATCTACTGTTTCCCATAGCGGCTTGTCTGGATGTGTAATCGATATTTCTTCATGAATTGGCGCGGTTTTAAGCAATAACATATCCCATGTGCAATCCTCAATATGTAGATCAAAACGAAATGTAAAAAACGATGGTTCTCGCAGTTGGTTTTTATAAAGTGATAAAAATTGAATTTCAACGACAATGGCAGGTTCAATTTCAATAAATGTAGCTGTTTCAGCTTTTTTATTATCTCTCAGGATTTTAAGAAGAGCTTCCCGTTCATTACTGGAAATACCATGGGAAAAGACCCCAACTTGTATAATATTCCTCCCTTGAAAAACCCCAACATGAAAATAACCATTTTCTTTATCATAGCCAGTAATAAAAAAGTGAGCATATTTGTAGTTTTTAATTTTTAACCATTGCTGTGTGCGAAGTCCACTTTCCCATTTGCTTTTCAAGTGTTTAGCGATTAAACCCTCACCATCTTCTAGCCGCATTTCATTCCATAAACGAGAATATTCGGAAGTATAGGGTACATACTGTAAAAGATTAGGTGCCGAAGGATCTACAATTCGTTCAAAACCTAAAGATTTGAATAGTTTTTGAAGCTCTTCTTTACGTTTGTCAAGAGGTTCGACAATTAGATGTTTTCCACTTATCTTAAGAAGATCAAAGGCTAGGAACCGACAAGGATTTTTCCCCGCTTCCTTCATAATTTTATCCTGATTTTTTAATCGCCCTCTTATTTGTAGTTGTTCAAAATCTGAGAAATGTGGAGTAGTCAAATAAACAATTTCTCCATCTAAAGTAAGAGGCAGATATGGCTTTAAAATATCATACATATTTTCAATTTCTGCAATAATTTCTGGGAACTGATTGTTTAAAGTTTTTTCGTTACGGCTCATTAAATCTATTGATGAGTTGGAAATCATTAAGATTGATCGAAATCCATCATACTTCGTTTCATAAACCCATTCGGGTCCAGTAGGTATTTCGGTATGTAAAGTGGGAAGCATTGGTTTCAAAAAGCATCATCCTTTAATATTTATACTATTTTCTCTACCATTAATATGAACAGATTCATGACAATTCATGAAAGGAGAATCCGTATATTGAAAAAAGCAGTGTTTTTAGATCGAGATGGTGTCATTAATGAGGTGTTAAGCAACCGGGTAAAATTCGTTAACAAACCAGAGCAAATGTATTTATTAGAAGGAGTAGCAGAAGGAATTAAGCTCTTAAACGATGCAGACTATCTTGTCTTTGTTGTGACAAATCAAGGTGGTGTTGGTCTAGGATATATGAAGGAAGCAATGCTTAGAAAGGTTCATGAAAAAATGAAGCAAGATATTGCAAAAAGTGGAGGGAGAATTGATGATATCATTTATTGCCCACATAAACCAAACGCGGGTTGTGCATGTCGAAAGCCAGAGCCAGAAATGCTACATACATTAGCGAATAAACATAATGTGAACCTAGAGAATAGTTTCATGGTAGGAGATCGGGATGTGGATATATTGGCTGGTAAACAGGCCGGTACAAAAACAATATTAATTGGTGATGAGGAAGGCTTAGCAGATCATCAATTTCCTTCTTTATTTGAGGCCGCAAAATGGATTACTTCTCGTTGAAGAGCATAACAAGTAACTAATATGATACTAAATAGGAAAAAGTAAATGAAGGTATATTCATATTAGATATTGCATCACTATTTTTGAGGTGATATTCTAATAGTGAAAGTGAAAGCGATTGCAAAAAAGAGGGGAGGATTCTAATCAAGGAATCTTTCTTACTTTATCTTTTGTGCAAACGATTTCTCAAGTAACGAATTTTATGGGGGAGGTAAAGAAATTTGAAAAGGTCAAACATGAGAGTGCTATCGTTTTTAGTTATTTTTTCTTTCGTTTTACAGCTTTTTTCGGGGTTTGTTCCAAATGCAAGCGTTAGCGCGGAAGTGACGAGTCCAATAATCAATGATGATGGGACTGTTACGTTTTCTTATGAGGGGGATGCAACATCTGTTAAGGTAGCTGGCAGCTTTACAGAGTGGCAAACAGGGGCTCTTGATATGACAGAAGAGTCTGATGGATTATGGACACTAACCAAAGAGCTTGCTGAAGGAACTTATGAATATAAGTTTATTGTGGATGAAGAATGGATAACGGACCCAGCTAATGCTAAACAAGCCAATGGGAATTCTGTATTTACAATTGGTGAGGCCAAAACACCTGCTGTGACAAGCCCTGTTATAAACGGGGATGGAACGGTTACATTCAATTACGAAAGTAAAGGGGAAACCGCACTATATGTAATTGGTAGTTTTAATAACTGGGATTTAACAACAGCAGTTGAAATGACGGAGAAAGATGGTATTTACTCTGCTACTCTTTCAGACCTTGAACCAGGTGAGTACGAATACAAATTTGTTCAGAATAACCGTACATGGGATGAATCAGTAACAGACCCTGTAAATCCAAACACAAAAAATGGTAACTCTGTTTTTCAACTTATTAAGCTTGTAAGTCCTGTTTTAAATGAAGATGGAAGTGTAACATTTAGCTACAAAAAGACAAATGAGACTGCAGCTTTTCTAATCGGTAGTTTTAACAATTGGGATATTGCAACAGCTGTTGAAATGACGTTAAAAGATGGTGTGTTCACGGCAACCCTTCCAGACCTTCAACCTGGTGACTACCAGTATAAATTCATTTTTAATAATCGCAGTTGGGATGAAAACAGTACAGATCCATTGAATCCAAATACAGCAGATGGGAATTCAATCTTTACAATTGAATCACCAGAGCCAGTAAAGGTTCAATCTGCATTAATGGATTCACTTACTGAAATTTTGCTTACAACAAATAAGAAGTTTGGGGAACAAGAATTTGTGCTAACGGATAAGACTTCTAACGAGGTCATTGACACAATAACTACTAACATCAGTGATAAAAAAGCCAAACTTACAATTGCTGATGATCAGAGCATTGATGTACGAAACGTGTATGAAGTTTCATTAGGGCAATCAGAGGGCCAAAAAGTAACTATGCGCAATGTCCTGAATGATGACAGCTTTTATTATGATGGAGATGATTTAGGTTATTCCTACTCTTCTAGCGAAACAACCTTCAAGTTATGGGCGCCAACAGCAACTAAGGTAAATCTAGCAATCTATGATGAAGAAGGTACATATGAGGGTGCTTTTGTTACAGACCACTCTGGTGGTAATGAAACGGACATGACAAGAGCAGATAATGGTGTGTGGTCTGTCACGATCAATGAAAATTTGAAAAATAAATATTATATGTACAAGCTTGAATTCGCTGATGGAACTTCTCATTATGCGGTTGATCCATATGCCCGTGCAACGTCTGCAAACGGTCAAAGAGCAGCTATTGTTGACTTAGATAGCACAGATCCTAGTGGATTTGATCCCGCAGACAAACCAGCCATCGTATCTCCAGCAGATGCGATCATCTATGAACTCCATGTAAGAGATTTCTCGATTGATGAGCAATCTGGAATGAACAATAAGGGGAAATATTTGGCATTTACAGAAACAGGAACAACAGGACCGAATGGTGTGAAAACAGGTGTTGATTCCTTAAAAGAATTAGGTGTGAATTATGTTCACTTATTACCAACCTATGACTTTGGTTCTGTAAATGAATTAAAGGTTAATGATCCTAACGCCACAGACGCAAAATTTAACTGGGGCTATGATCCGATACATTTTAACGTACCAGAAGGATCTTATTCTACTGATCCTACTGATCCAACTAGTAGAATAAAAGAATACAAGCAAATGGTTCAATCTTTACATGATAACGGAATTCGTGTCATTGCAGACGTTGTGTATAATCACACATATATGAACGAATCCACACAATTGGAAGGTAGTTCCCCATTTGACTTGATTGTTCCAGGTTATTACTATCGTACAGACGATACAGGAAAAATTACAAATGGCTCAGGAACAGGAAATGAAGTAGCGTCAGAACGACCGATGGTTCGTAAATACATTAAAGACTCTGTTCATTATTGGGCTACAGAATTTGGTATTGATGGATTCCGTTTTGACTTAATGGGTTTAATTGACCAAAAAACAATGCAAGATCTAACAAAAGAATTGAAGAACAATGTAGATCCGAATGTGCTGATTTATGGTGAACCCTGGACTGGTGGTTCAACTAGCCTGCCATCTTCAATGCAGCATGTAAAAGGATCGCAAAAAGATCAAGGCTATTCTGTTTTTAACGATAATATCCGTGGTGCCATTAAAGGGGACAGTGATGGAGCAGGGGCTGGGTTTGCAACAGGTGCTGCTGGTAAAGAGGGTGATATCGTTGTCGGTATAAAAGGTGCAATCGATCAATTTACTAGTAAGCCCCAAGAAAGCATAACGTATGTCACAGCACATGATAACTTAAACCTTTGGGACAAGTTAATGAGAGTAGCAGGTACAGATGGCGATCACGAGTCAGAGCAATATGACCCCCATGCTGTGATCACAGAAGAAAATGCTTTGAACAACGAATGGGTAAAACGCAGTCTACTAGCTAACGGCATCGTCTTAACTTCGCAAGGTATTCCATTCATTCATGCAGGAGAAGAAATGTTAAGAAGTAAAAATGGTGTACACAATAGTTATAAAAGTCCTGATACTATTAACCAAATTCGTTGGGAATTAAAAAACGAATATCAATCTGTCTTTAACTACTATAAAGGATTAATAGAATTACGTAAAAAACACGCGGCTTTTAAAATGGAGTCAAAAGAAGAAATTGAACAACATCTTAAAGTCCTCAAGCAGGATGAAAACGTTGTTGCATATCAATTAAAAGATAACGCGAACAATGATACGTGGAAAAATATTGTTGTGATTTATAATGCAAATAAAACAACGACAGAAGTAGCTCTACCAGTAAACGGAAACTGGAATGTTGTCGTTGACCATACTTCAGCAGGAACAGAAACCATTCGTACAGTAAACTCAGACAAGGTGTCTGTTGAAGGATTATCGATGATGGTACTTTATGATCAATCTGAGGCAGAGTATACACCTGTCCCAACTAGCATTGAAGTAAATCCAGATACATTTGCCATTAATCCAGGAGACACAAAAGGTGTAACGGCATATGTAAAAGATCAAAATGGTCGTGTCATGCTTGGAGAAGAGCTTATTTGGTCAACCTCTGACAATGGAGTAGCAACTGTAAACAATGGCCGAGTTGTCGGGGTAGCTGAAGGTGTTGCTACGATTAAGGTTAAAGCTGGTGACATTGAAGCTTCGATTGAAGTAACGGTTGAAACATTAGTTGCTGATACAATCTCTATTGTTGGGAATGAATCTGTGTTTGAGACATATTCAACTCAGCTTTCTGCTCATGTAAAAGATCAATTTAACCAAGATATGCTTCATGCAAAAGTATTATGGTCATCATCTGATAAATCTGTTGCAACCGTTGATAACACAGGGAAGGTTTCTGGAATCAAGCCAGGTAACGTTGTGATCACTGCTACTTCAGGTGATGTAGAAGCAACATTAGATATAGAAGTAAAGAAAAATATAAAGCGTTATGTTCGCATTAAATACGTTCGCCCTGATGGAGAGTTTACAGGCGACTATGGAGCATGGAACCTTTGGGTATGGAACACTGGTGTGAAAAACGATCAAATCGATTTTGAAACAATTGATGGTGATACAGCAGTAGCAAACGTTGAAATTGCTCCTGAAACAGAATCGATCGGATTCTTAGTACGTAAAGGTACAGATTGGAATACAGCTAAAATCTCTCCTGACAGTGATGATCACAACGTTCAAATTAACCGAGAAGATATCATCACAAAAGTGACCGTTGTCACAGGTGTTCCAGGACAAACAGTCGTACCGTCTGTGAAAGGACCTGTTTTGCAGGATGGAAATGTTACGTTCTACTATCGAGACGAAGAACTATTCCAAAGTGATGAAATGCATTCGATTGAAGAAGTAAAAGTAAAAATCAATGGAAAAGAATATCCAATGGAATACAGTAAGGAAAATGAGTATTTTTCATTTAAGCTTGAGGGCATAGATGAAGGTACACATGAGTATACGTTCATTGTCACAAAAGACGGTGAAACGGTCGAGGTAACTGATCCCAAAAATATTAAGAATGGCAAGTCAACGATTACGTACACTCGTCCAGATCTTACAATTGAGACAACCGTTTCTCCTTCTGAAATCTCTTTTGATGAAAATGCTGTTTTAAAAGTAGATGTAACCTCTGAAGATAACGTAAACATTAGAGAAATATATGCTGATTTAGCAGCACTTGGTGGCAAGGAAAAGGTTGAAATTGACCCAAATGTTGGCGCTGTTTCAATCGCAGCTAATCAATCTGTTACCGCTGGTGAAAAAGAGATTAAGGTGTTCGTTATTGACGAATTTGGCAACACACATATGAAATCAGTTAATGTTACCATTAAGCCGGAGCAGTCAGTAGGTGGAAAACTAAACTTTGATTGGGATGAAGCAAGAATTTACTTTATGCTTACAGACCGTTTTAAAGATGGTGATCCTTCTAATAACGGTGGAAAAGAGTATGATCCTACTCATTCGGAAGCATATCATGGTGGTGATTTCCAAGGCATTATCGACAAGTTAGATTATATTGATGACCTAGGAATCAATACGATCTGGATTACACCGATTGTCGATAATATAGATTTTAACAAAGGGTTAGATTTTACAACTGCTGGAGACCTTGCGTCAATGCAATATGGCTATCATGGCTACTGGGCAAAGGATTTTACTACTTTAGATGAACATTTAGGTGATATGGTCACATTCCAAGAGCTAATTGAAAAAGCGCATGATCGTGGAATTAAAATCATGCTAGATGTTGTAGTAAACCATGCTGGCTATGGAATGGATGGAGACATTTGGGATACATGGAAAGGTGATGCTGAAAATCTTCCTACTGAAGAAGACTTGGCACCATTTAAAGGAATGTTCCGTACAGTTGATGAAGATCCAACTGTAAGAGGAGAGCTTGATAATTTACCAGACTTCAAAACAGAAGATCCAGCTGTACGACAAAAAATAATTGATTGGCAAACAGCATGGATAGATAAAGCAAGAACAGATCGTGGAGATTCAATCGACTATTTCCGTATTGATACAGTAAAACATGTCGAGGATGCAACATGGCAAGCCCTGAAAAATGATTTAACTGCCATTGACCCCAACTTCAAAGTGATTGGTGAATATTGGGGAGCAAGCATAACAAATGACGGAGGCTACTTAGGAACTGGTCAGATGGACTCGCTATTAGACTTTGATTTCAAAGAAAAAGCAAAATCATTTGTAGATGGAAATATTGATAGTGTTGAAACTTACCTACAAGATCGGAACAACAAATTAACTAACTCAGCAACACTAGGACAATTCCTAAGTAGTCACGATCAAAACGGCTTCTTATCAGAATATGTCCAAGGTGATGTAGGAAAATTAAAAGTCGCATCTGCTCTACAAATTACATCAAAGGGTCAGCCAGTTATTTACTACGGTGAAGAATTAGGTAGATCAGGTAAATCTGATTGGAAAAAAGATGCTGACGGCAATGTACTCTCATTTAGCCAAAATCGTGGTGACATGCCTTGGGACCTTCATGAAAAGAAAGACCCTGAAGCAATGGCCCTTCATCACCACTACTCAACACTTCTTAACATTCGCGAAGATTACTCAAAAGTATTCTCTAAAGGTACTCGTGATAAAGTAGCAGGTGGAAATGTCGAAAAATATATTGTCTTCGAAAGAGAATATAAAGATGAAAGTGTGCTTGTTGGACTAAACACAACAACTGATGTAAAACAAGCAACCTTCTCAGTTGACTACGCTGCCAACACAAAACTTATGGACCTATACAACAACAAAGAATACGTTGTAAATACCGATCAAGAAGTAACCATTACATTACCATCTAAAGATAACGGTGGTACGGCTGTATTAGCAGAAGTCACTGAAGAAGATCCAGGGGATAAACCGGGGGATAAACCGGGGGATAAACCGGGGGATAAACCGGGGGATAAACCGGGGGATAAACCGGGGGATAAACCGGGGGATAAACCGGGGGATAAACCGGGGGATAAACCAGAAGATAAGCCAGGTGAAAGCAAGAAAAATAAAACAGTTGTGATTAAACCAAAGTATCTTAATGGCAAAATAACTTTTGATCACAAAGAA
>JAPSLU010000140.1 GCA_031180405.1 Bacillus sp. (in: firmicutes)
GATTTTGTTGCAACTTCAGGTAATGAACAGTCCGTTTAATCAGGAGCAAGCAGAGCTCCTCAATCGTCTTCTGCCAACTTTGACAGAATCTCAAAAAGTCTGGTTGAGCGGATATTTAGCTGCTACACAGTCAAGTTCTGCTAGTGTTCCGGCTGCACCGGAAGCACCGGTAGTAGATGCTGTAGCTCAAGCTAATGTAAAACCGGTATCAAAAGATGTTACAATTCTTTATGGTTCACAAACAGGTAATGCTCAAGGTCTTTCTAAAAAGGCAGGAAAAATACTTGAGGAACGCGGATACAAAGTTACAGTATCATCGATGAATGATTTTAAGCCTAACAATTTAAAGAAAGTGGAGAATCTTCTAATTGTCGTGAGTACGCATGGTGAAGGAGAACCACCGGATAATGCGTTATCATTCCATGAATTCCTGCACGGTAAAAGAGCTCCAAAGCTAGATGATCTACGTTTCTCTGTTTTATCACTTGGCGATAGCTCATATGAGTTTTTCTGTCAAACAGGGAAAGAATTTGATCAACGCCTAGAGGATCTTGGCGGCACTCGTTTATACCCACGTATAGACTGTGATCTTGACTTTGATGAGCCTGCCGCAGAATGGATTGAAGGTGTTTATGCGGGATTAAGTGAAGCACAGTCTGCAGGTGTAGAACAAGTTCAAGCAGCTACTTCTACTGCTCCAGCTGTTGAATCAGCATACTCTCGAACAAACCCATTTAAGGCAGAAGTTCTTGAGAACATTAATCTAAATGGTAGTGGCTCAAATAAAGAGACTCGTCACTTAGAATTATCACTTGAAGGTTCCGGACTAACATTCGAACCAGGTGACAGCCTTGGTGTATATCCAGAAAATGACCCTGAGCTAGTCGGTCTTATTCTAGAAGCAACAAACTGGGATGGAAATCAAAAGGTAACAGTGAACAAAGAGGAAGTTACACTCAAAGAAGCATTGAGCACAAAGCTTGAAATCACTGTTCTAACGAAACCTCTGGTTGAAAAAGCAGCACAGCTATCATCAAATGAAGATCTAAAAGCACTTGTTGCGCCAGATAAACTCGATCAACTAAAAGCTTATATTAATGGTCGTGACTTACTAGACTTAATCCGTGATTTTGGACCATTTAATGTTTCAGCACAGGATTTTGTTGCGATTTTACGTAAAATGCCTTCACGTCTATATTCTATTTCTAGCAGTCTAGCAGCCAATCCTGATGAAGTTCACTTAACGATTGGGGCTGTACGCTATGAAGCACATGGTCGTAATCGTAATGGCGTGGCTTCAATTTTAACAGCAGAGCGTTTACAGCCGGGTGATACTTTGCCGGTTTATGTGCAAAATAACCAAAACTTTAAACTGCCACAAAACCCAGATACTCCGATTATTATGGTTGGGCCTGGTACTGGTGTAGCACCGTTCCGTTCGTTCATGCAAGAGCGTGAAGAAATTGGAGCAGAAGGTAAGTCATGGATGTTCTTCGGAGATCAGCATTTTGTCACAGACTTCCTTTACCAAACAGAATGGCAAAAATGGATAAAAGATGGCGTTCTTACAAAAATGGATGTTGCTTTCTCTCGTGATACAGAAGAAAAAGTATATGTACAGCACCGTATGTTAGAACACAGCAAAGAATTATTTGAATGGCTTGAAGAAGGAGCTGTTGTATACATTTGCGGTGATGAAAAGCATATGGCACATGATGTTCATAACACTTTAATTGATATTATTGAAAAAGAAGGCGGCTTCAGCCGTGAAAAAGCGGAAAGCTACCTTGCTGACATGCAACAAAATAAACGCTATCAACGCGATGTATATTGATTTTTGATTGAAAGGAGAAAACAACATGGCTAACAAAATATTAACAGCACCTGAAGGCGCCCCGAGTGATGTTGAAGGCATTAAAGAAAGAAGTGACTATTTGCGTGGTACACTTAAAGAATCTATGCTTGAGCCACTTAGTTCAGGTATCTCAGATGATGATAACCGCTTGATGAAACACCACGGAAGCTATTTGCAAGATGACCGTGATCTACGTAACGAGCGTCAAAAACAAAAACTAGAACCAGCTTATCAATTTATGTTACGTGTTCGTTTACCTGGTGGTGTCGCAACACCTAATCAGTGGCTTGTAATGGATGATCTTGCGAATAAATATGGAAATGGTACATTAAAGCTTACAACTCGAATGACATTCCAAATGCACGGTATTTTAAAATGGAATATGAAAAAAACGATCCAAGGTATTCATGAATCTTTATTGGATACAATTGCTGCTTGTGGTGACGTAAACCGTAATGTTATGTGTGTTGCAAATCCGTATCAATCTGACATTCATCAAGAGGTCTATGAGTGGTCTAAAAAGTTAAGTGATGACTTATTACCACGTACAAGAGCCTACCATGAAATATGGCTTGATGAAGAAAGAGTAGCGGGAACACCTGATACTGAAGAAGTAGAGCCAATGTATGGTCCACTTTACTTACCACGTAAGTTTAAAATTGGTATTGCTGTTCCACCATCAAACGATATCGATGTATATTCGCAAGATCTAGGCTATATTGCTATTGTTGAAAACGACAAGCTAGTTGGTTTTAACGTAACAATTGGCGGCGGTATGGGAATGTCACATGGTGATAAAGCAACATACCCACAGCTTGCAAAAGTGATTGGTTTCTGTAAGCCAGAACAAATGTATGATGTAGCTGAAAAAATTATTACGATTCAACGTGATTACGGAAATCGCTCTGTTCGTAAAAATGCCCGCTTCAAATATACAGTAGATCGTCTTGGCTTAGAAAATATTGTGGCTGAACTTGAGAATCGCCTTGGTTGGAGTTTAGAGGAAGCAAAGCCATTCCACTTTGACCATAACGGTGATCGCTACGGTTGGGTGAAAGGCGTTAAAGGTAAATGGAATTTCACGTTATTTGTTGAAGGTGGACGTATAACTGATTATGACGACTATAAACTAATGACTGGGATCAGAGAAATCGCAAAAGTTCACACTGGCGACTTCCGTTTAACAGCAAACCAAAACCTGATCATCGGTAATGTATCAAGTCAGAAAAAGAAAAAAATCACTGAGCTTATTGAACAATATGGCTTAACAGATGGTAAACATTACTCTGCATTACGTCGTAGCGCGTTAGCATGTGTTGCTTTGCCAACATGTGGATTAGCAATGGCTGAAGCCGAGCGCTACTTGCCAACGTTAATTGATAAAATTGATCAAATTGTAGATCAAAATGGTCTTAATGATAAAGAGATTACCATCCGTATGACAGGCTGTCCAAATGGTTGTGCCCGTCATGCATTAGGTGAAATTGGGTTTATCGGAAAAGCTCCTGGTAAATACAATATGTACCTTGGTGCAGCACATGACGGTAGCCGACTAAGTAAGATGTACCGTGAAAACATCGGTGAAGAAGAAATCTTAAAAGAGCTAGGTATTATTCTTCCGCGTTATGCAAAAGAACGTGAAGAAAACGAGCACTTCGGTGACTTCGTAATCCGTGCAGGTATTATAAAAGAAACAACAGATGGTACGAATTTTCACGATTAATGTCAAAAGACAAGGAGAAATCCTTGTCTTTTATTTTATAAAAAGTTGAATTTTGCAAATACAAGGCTATCCTAATATTCGATTAGACTTGCAACTAAGATTTTTTCATGGTATATTATCTTTAATTCGAGATATTTGAATTAAATGAATTAAAAATAGATTAGTTCCAAAACATACTAATAGTAAAAAAAGTAATGGAGGGTTTAAGATGAACCATTTAAAAGGAATACACCATGTAACAGCGATAACAAGTAGTGCAGAAAAAAACTATGAATTTTTCACATATGTGTTAGGAATGCGCTTAGTGAAGAAAACAGTTAATCAGGATGATATTCAGACATATCACTTATTTTTTGCTGATGATGTTGGTAGTGCGGGGACAGATATGACGTTCTTTGATTTTCCTGGAATACCAAAAGGTGTTCATGGAACAAATGAAATTTCAAAAACTTCATTCCGTGTTCCAACAGATGCTTCATTGGATTATTGGGTTAAACGTTTTGATCGCTTGGGAGTTAAACACACGGGAATCAAAGAACAATTTGGTAAAAAGACGCTATCTTTTCAAGATTTTGATGAGCAACATTATCAGTTAATTTCTGATGAGTTTAATGAAGGGATAGCTTCTGGGACACCGTGGCAAAAAGGTCCAATTCCATTAGAACATGCGATTACAGGATTAGGTCCAATCTTCATTCGTATTGCGAACTTTGATCAGTTAAAAGAAGTTCTCGAAAAAGCACTTTTATTTAAGGAAATTGCCCAAGAAGGATCTTTCCATCTTTTTGAAGTAGGTGAAGGGGGAAATGGAGCACAGGTAATAGTAGAACACAATGTGATGCTTCCCCAAGGAATTCAAGGATTTGGAACCGTCCATCATGTGGCCTTCCGTGTGGAGGATCGCGAAGTGTTGGAAGAGTGGATTAATCGTATGGAGAGCATTGGTTTTCACACTTCAGGCTATGTAAATCGACACTTTTTTGAATCTTTATATGCTAGAGTTGCTCCACAAATCTTATTTGAGTTTGCAACAGACGGTCCAGGATTTATGGGCGATGAGCCGTACGATACACTAGGTGAAAAATTATCCTTACCACCGTTCTTGGAACCAAAACGTGAACAAATAGAAAAATTAGTACGACCGATTGATACTGTAAGAAGCACGAAGGAATTTGTGAAAGAGTAACCACAGAAATCAAGAAAAAATTAAGTTCCATCTTTGCCTTTTTGCCGTTATACTTACTTTTGTAGTTTAACGATCAATAGAAAATGATAGGAGCTTACAAGATGGATATTTTTACACTCTTAAAAGCTGTTATACTAGGCTTAGTAGAAGGGTTAACGGAATTTGCACCAGTTTCATCAACAGGTCATATGATCATTGTGGATGATATGTGGTTACAATCAGAAGAGTTTTTAACAAAATATGTAGCGAATACATTTAAAATTGTGATTCAACTTGGGTCTATTCTAGCGGTTGTCGTTGTATTTAGAGACCGATTTATTCAAATGCTTGGCTTAGGGAAACTTGGAAGAAAATCAAAAGAAATCTCTAAAAATCGTTTGAAGCTATCCCAAGTGATCGTTGGGTTAATCCCTGCAGGAGTTTTAGGAGTCCTTTTTGAGGATTATATTGATGAACATTTATTTTCGATTACAACGGTGTTAATTGGTTTAGTTGTAGGTGCGGTCTTAATGATCGCAGCAGACCTTTTCGGACCTAAGGAGCCAAAAATAGACACGGTTGATCAAATTACGTATAAGCAAGCATTGTCTGTTGGATTAATTCAGTGTTTTTCATTATGGCCAGGTTTCTCCCGTTCAGGTTCGACGATTTCAGGTGGTGTATTATTAGGTATGAGCCATCGCGCAGCAGCTGATTTTACCTTTATTATGGCTGTTCCTATAATGGCGGGAGCAAGTGGTATTTCTCTTTTGAAAAATTGGCAGTACTTCACATTAGATGCGATGCCTTTTTTTATAGCTGGGTTCATTAGTGCATTTGTATTTGCATTAGTATCAATCCGCTTTTTCTTAAAATTAATAAATAAAATAAAGCTAATGCCATTTGCTATTTACCGAATAGTGCTTGTGATTGTAATCTGGGTTTTATATTTCTAATAGATGGAAAGTCCTCGTTATAATACATGGAGAGAAGGAGATCAAACATAGGTGTTGATTTTCTTCTCTTTTTTCATTTTTATTATACAAAAGATGTAAAAAAACAGATAAGATAAACTAGACATTAACTTAAGATCTACAATATTAAATTCTATCGCCTGATATTAAGTATTGGAGGTATATTTTGACTAGCAATGTAGAAATTCAAAAGCTCTCATTCTATGATCATATTTTATTTGTCCTAATTACGTTTATTTATTGGTTTTCACTCTATATTTATGTTCCTATTTTTGTATCTTACTTAGAATATTTAGGTGGAACGTATACGTTGGTTGGTTTTATTGTAGGGAGCTATGGCATTATGCAGATTTTATTAAGACTTCCTGTCGGTATTGTGTCAGACCGTATGCAAATTCGTAAGCCATTTATGATTGCTGGTCTTGTTACTGGTGTAATTAGTTGTCTTGGTTTTGCTTTAACTGAAAGCATAGGCTTTGCGCTTGTCTCTAGGTTTTTTTCTGGAATAACTGCCTCAATGTGGGTAACCTTCACAGTATTATACGCAAGTTATTTTAAAACAGAAGATACGACAAGAGCGATGGGGAATATACAATTTATAACCGTAGCTTCCCAGCTTATTAGCATGGCTCTAAGTGGTTATCTCGTGTCCCAATGGGGCTGGAAATCTCCTTTTTGGTTAGGTGGGATCATAGGGATTTTTGGGATTTTGTTAGCGTTTCGTGTTAAGGAAATGAAAAGGGAAATCCATTTCAAAAAAATTGAAATGACTGAATTAAACGAAGTGATGAAGGAACCAAACGTTTTAAAGGCTGCAACATTATCTGCGATTGCTCATGCGGTATTATTTATTACTATGTTTGGATTTACCCCCAATTATGCTTTAGAAATCGGTGGTTCCCAGGTAAGCCTGATTTATCTTGTCTTTAGTTTTATGGTACCTCATGCGATCGCTCCTATTATTACTGGAAGGTATTTGGCTGGGCGGTTTCAAAAATGGACGATATTGGTTATTGGATTTCTAGGTACCTTCCTGTTTTCAGCGGTTATTCCATTTATCAAAAACCTAGAGCTACTTTACCTTACTCAAGCTTTAAATGGATTTGCACAAGGGATGACTATACCATTGTTGATGGGTATGGCCATTCAAACAATTCCGAACCGATCACGTGCCACGGCCATGGGATTGTTTCAAGCTATTTATGCAATCGGTATTTTTTTAGGACCATTTATCGCAGGGATATTTAGTGAAGAAGGTACATTCATTCCGATCTTTTTTACTGCGGGAGCAATGGGCTTCATAGGAATCGTTTTATCCTTGATATGGGGATATCAAAAAGAAACGAGCTACGAAAAAAAAGTTCAGTCTATGTAATGAGACTTAATCTCCGGGTTAAGTCCTTTTTTCATTGCTAAGGAAAGGAATTTAAAAATTCTTGAACTGTGAATAAGCGTACGACATTTTCTAAAGCAGTCTTACTTTTTGAAAAAATAGTATGAGGCATAGCCCTTTAGGATCTAGTTAATTTAGCATTTAAGGCAAAGAACGCCTTCTATTCTCAAGGCTTTTGTACTGAAGAAAACAACTTTTTGACATCATCACTATAGGAGGGATATATTAACAGATGATAGGCGCGTACAGGAGGAATCTTCAAATGGGAAAATTAATGAATCAGACACTTGAATCTGTTCAAGCTTCTGTTCAAAGCCAAAAAAATCTATTTCAAAGTGGTCAAACAAAATCAAAGGCCTTTAGAATAAAAATGCTTCAGAAGTTAGCTGATCAAATTCGGGACAATGAAAAAGAAATTTGTCATGCGCTTAAATTGGATTTAAATAAATCAGAAACAGAAGCATATGTAACAGAAATTGGTTTTTTATTAGAAGAAATTAAATTTACGATAAAACATTTAGATAAGTGGATGAAACCTGAAAAAGTAAAAACAGCGAAAATACATATTGGTTCAAAAGGAGTAAGAATAGCAGAGCCATATGGAGTTACACTCATTATTGCACCGTGGAATTATCCGTTTCAGCTCCAGCTGGCACCTCTAATAGGAGCTATTGCCGCAGGAAACACAGCGATTTTAAAGACATCAGAATTAACACCACATACATCAATGTTACTCTCTAAGTTAATTGGATATACATTTGATCCAGCGTATGTTGCAGTGTTAGAAGGTGGGGTTGCTACAACAAGTTTTTTACTTGATCAGCCATTTGATTATATCTTTTTTACAGGGAGCGTTCCGGTTGGGAAAATTGTGATGAAAGCTGCTGCAAAGCGACTAATTCCGATCACACTCGAGCTTGGGGGAAAGAGTCCATGTATTGTAGATGATACAGCAAACATTGAGCTTGCTGCTAAGCGAATTGCCTTCGGTAAATTGGTGAATGCTGGTCAAACATGTATTGCACCTGACTACCTTTTCCTTCAAAAAAGGATTAGAG
Source organism: Bacillus sp. (in: firmicutes) (assembly GCA_031180405.1). Classification (GTDB taxonomy): domain Bacteria; phylum Bacillota; class Bacilli; order Bacillales; family Bacillaceae; genus Metabacillus. The sequence continues at coordinate 8,169 of JAPSLU010000140.1, forward strand.
AATCATTTTTAGATGAGTTAAAAAGGAAAATTACTGATTTTTATGGAGAAAATCCTATTGAAAATAAAGAATTCACAAAAATAATAAATGCCCGTCACTTCAATCGGTTAAAAGGATATTTATCTGATGGAGTCATCCTTTTTGGAGGAGAAACAGATGAGAAGAGTTTGAAAATCAGTCCAACACTTATTGAGCCATCTGATCTTTCATCTCCCGTAATGACAGATGAGATTTTTGGTCCGATTTTTCCGATTATTGAGTATGACGATATACAAGAGGCTATTGATTTTATTAATAGTAGGCCAAAGCCATTAGCATTGTATCTATTTACTACTAACGAGAACATTGAGAAACAAGTAACAAAATCCATCTCATTTGGTGGAGGATGTATAAACGATACACTTATGCATATCGCAACACCTTACCTGCCATTTGGTGGGATAGGTGAAAGTGGAATGGGAGCTTATCATGGGGAATCAAGCTTTCAGACCTTTTCTCATTTTAAAAGTATACTCAAACAAACGAATCGCTTTGATTTTAACTTCCGTTATCCTAATGCAAAAAACGGCTTGAACATAATAAAGAAGCTAATGAAATGAACACAAAGGATCAGTCCCTATCACGGACTTGATCCTTTTGTCTTTCTATAAGGCTGTTTTCGTAAACTTTGTTGCTTTTAAATTAGTATAGGGTTGGTTGATTTGCGCTCAAGGATGCTTGCTTTTCGTGGGGCGGGCGGTGAGCCTTCTCGTCGCAAGAGAACTGCATGAGTCTCACCTGTCCCGCTACTTCCACAAGAGTCTCGCACCTTGCACTCCAATCAACCTAATCAGTTTTTACAAAGTACTTCTTTTAAAGACAACAATCATGTAGAAAAGTAGAAAGATACGAAAGAAACTTGACAATGAGAATGTTTTTCAATTAGAATATATAAAAGATAATGATAATCATTATCAATGTATTTCTGAAAAGGATGTGCTCTCTAAATGACTAACGAAGAACAAATTCTAGAGAATTTAAAGAGATATCATCATTTAGAGTCTTTTATAAGATGTCCTTATCAAGTTTACTATTATTAGCTTCTACATGAACATGAACTAAGGTTGAGACAAGATATTTAATTCGCCGTTATTCGGTAGGTTTGATTTTTTTCATTCTAGGGAAGAGTATTATATGGTATTAACCAAATTAACGGACCATTTTCTTCAGTTTATTTCAACGAAAAGCGAGCATCTGCCCTTATTTTTATAAGAACAAATATACACAAAGTTGAAGGGGTTGGATTACAGCTTTTCATAACAGTTGAACTATCATCGTTTCAAATAAAGAAGTTATGTGTAGCCATTTAGTTGCTGTTTTCTCTTGTTAATAGACGGGAGAAAATCCACCTATTATTCAGTTAAGTTAAGTACCTTGATATAAAAAATTAATTAATAAATCGAATCACCAATGTTTTGAGAGTCTTTACACACAACAATGTAAAGATTTTGATAAAAAGAACGGTTTTCACTAAGAGAGGAGAATCTATTATGCATCAGTATTTTATTGTTAATCAAGAATTTGAACATGTTGTAGAATGTTTCTGTCCAGATGGAGACCACGAATATATGTTAACTGTCAAAAGAGGAGATTTTTTAGAGGTAACAAATGAACGTACATATGTACTTGATAACGGTTGGTACATTTTAGTTTTATTGAACTCTAATAAGAAGTTTTTCATGGCAATAGAGGATTTAGATAAGTATTTTACAGAAGGGCATATCCTGTCTTTAATGGACCTTGAGTTAAACATAAACCATTTGAAATTTCTAGTAGATCAATCTCTCGGACGTGGAGATGAGGACTTTTTCTTCGAAGCCACTAATAGGTTGAAAAATTCCCATGAGCTTAAAACAAAGCTGGAGGATCATTTAAATAATATAACGGAAAATCAATTGATGTAGATAACCACAGGGTGTGAATGAAATGGGTGATAAAATGAAGGAAGCAATTGTCTTTCAGAAAGATCGGATAATTCAACAGCTATTGAAGCTAAATTGGTTTAAATCCTCAGACGATCGCCAATTATATGAATTAACATTAAGTGAATTAGAAATTGAATATAGATTAATGAGGAAAGAGCATCATTCCTGTTAAAAAGGACTAAGAAAAGGAGATAGTGGAACTCCTTTTTTTGGTCCTTTTTGTATGCAGTTCTTTAATTTGTGATTCTTAAATTATAAGGGGATTTATCATAAGATTCTTTTTTTATAACAGGTGCGTTTTTTTTTGTTCGACAATGGGTGCACGTATAGAAGGAAATAGGTATCGTTTCATGGAAAAAAATTAAATAGGGTACCTGCTGTAGTGGGAGAATATCAGTTACAATTAGATGAAGAGCATAAAGATGCTGTTACACAGATTGATGAGTTATAAATTATACAAAAGGGGTTCCATAAGAATGGGTGTTTTCTAAAAAGGTCAATTTCAAAGGGGGCAAGTCATGAAAAGTGAAAAATGGTTATCCATGTCAGACGGTTTTGAAATATATGTGTGCAAATGGATGGATGAATCGGTGGAGCCAACAGCTATTGTACAGATATCTCATGGGATGGCAGAGCATATCCAACGTTATGCACAATTTGCTGCTTTCTTAAACTCAAAGGGAATGATCGTAATTGGACATGATCATCGAGGCCATGGCCAGACAGGCGAAAGAAGTGGGATATATGGTTATTTTGCTAAAAAAGATGGATTTGAAAGAGTTGTTGATGATCTAAAGGAAGTTCATGATGATGTTAAAAAGCAATATCCAAATCTTCCTGTGTTTCTATTCGGTCATAGCATGGGGTCATTTTTGGCTAGACGATTTTTACAGCGCTTTCACGTTGGGCTTTGTGGTGTGATTTTATCTGGAACAGGTGGAAATCCAGGCTTCATCTTAAAAATTGCGAAAAAAATTGCAAAGTTACAGGTGAAAAAATGGGGAGAGCAAACCGAAAGCCCTCTTTTACAGAAATTAACGACCGGAAATTATAATAAAAAATGGAAGAATGCTAAAACAAACTATGAGTGGTTAACACGGGATGCAAAGGAAATTACCACCTATATAGATGATCCGTATTGTGGAAAATTAGGTTCGACAGGATTTTTTCAGGATTTATATCATGGTCTTGATGTGATACATCAAGATGGACAAATAGCAAAAATAGAAAAAGATCTGCCTTTCTTCCTGTTTAGCGGTGATATGGATCCTGTTGGAAACTACACAAAGGGTGTAATCAGTATGATTAATCAAATGAAACAACATGGCATTCATAGGATCGACTATAAATTTTATAAAGAAGGTCGACATGAAATGTTGAATGAAGTGAATCGACAAGAAGTATATAATGATATCTATCAATGGATTGAAAAACAACTTAAACATTTAAAGGATGCTAGTTTGTCATAAAGACAGGCTAGTATTTTTT
>JAPSLU010000141.1 GCA_031180405.1 Bacillus sp. (in: firmicutes)
AACCGGGGGATAAACCAGGGGATAAACCAGGGGATAAACCGGGGGATAAACCGGGGGATAAACCAGAAGATAAGCCAGGTGAAAGCAAGAAAAATAAAACAGTTGTGATTAAACCAAAGTATCTTAATGGCAAAATAACTTTTGATCACAAAGAATTAAATAAGATCAACAAAGGTGACCAAGTTGTTATAGAATTTAAAGATCACAAAAAGGCAAATGTCACTTTTACTTTAACAAAAGATAATATTGCCCTTTTAAAAGAAAAAGGAGTGGATACAATTCAGTTATCTGCAACTAGTTTACAAGTTGCGATGAATGTCCCGCTATCCCTAATCTCTAAAGGTGCAGATCTAACCGTAAAGCGATTAGTCAATATGGAAAATTCACACTTTATTAGTGGGGTTTTTGATTTTACCCTTAGTATCGATGGGAAATCGATTCACAACTTTAATGAACATATCGAGTTAATTTTTGATGTTGATCCAAAAAATGTAAAGAATCAAGAAAAGGTAGAAGTGCTTTATTATAATGAAGAAACTAACAAGTGGGAGATTGTCCCTGGTGCAGTTTATAATAATGGAAAAGTTTCAGTTAAAACAAACCACTTCAGCATTTTTGCCGTAGTAGAAGTGGAAGAAGTTAAAAAAGTTGAGGAACTTGTTTCGCCTTCTAAAGAAGGGTTTCAATTACCTACAACAGCATCAACTCATTATAACTTGCTAGTTTTTGGATTCATTATCCTTTCGATTGGTGGAGCGTATGTGTTTGTGCAAAGACGAAAGGTTCGAAGTTAAATAAGCAAGTCTTAAAAAACATGGTGATAGTCGCTTATCGCCATGTTTTTTAGTGTGAGAAAAAGTGGTTTGGTTTAATAAATTGTAGAAGTTGTTTAATTGAGAAAAAAGTGGTTCAATAAAATCTCGAAGCGGTTCAAAAAGTGGAAAAGTTGAAGCGAAAATGGATGCAACGAAGGGTTTGGTGCAATAAATTGTAGAAATGGTTCAATAGAGAAAAAAAGTGGTTCAATAAAATCTCGACGCGGTTCAAAAAGTGGAAAAGTTGAAGCGAAAATGGATGCAACGAAGGGTTTGGTGCAATAAATTGTAGAAATGGTTCAATAGAGAAGAAAAGTGGTTCAATAAAATCTCGACGCGGTTCAAAAAGTGGAAAAGTTGAACCGAAAGTAGTTGCAACGAAGGGGATTGGTGCAATAAATTGTAGAAATGGTTCAATAGAGAAGAAAAGTGGTTCAATAAAATCTGAGAGTGGTTCAAAAAGTGGAAAAGTTGAAGCAAAAGTAGTTGCAACGAAAGGGGGTGGTGCAATAAATTGTAGAAATGGTTCAATAGAGAAGTAAAAGTGGTTCAATAAAACCCCGAAGCGGTTTAAAACATTCATTAATTGTTTCAATTTAACCAAAAAACGAGAAACCATCTTCACTAGTTCCCCGTTTTCATTCTAAGCTAAGCTTTCTTTCTTACCGTTTTTGTTTTCTTTTCAGTTGCTCCACTAGCACCAGTTGTCTTTGGTTGTTTGCTTTCATCTCCAACTGCTTTGGCTGGTTTTGCCTTTGGTTTTGCTTTTGTCTGGGGTTTCTTCGTTTTTTCAATACTTGCTTGCAGGGCGCTCATTAAATCAACAACATTTTGTCTTGGGGCAGCTTCTGTTGGAGTTTTTCCTTCATCTTGGTTAACCTTTCTTTCAATGAGCTCTTGTAAGGCAAGTCGGTAATCATCTTTGTATTTTTCAGGGTCAAATGTAGTGGTTAATTGGTCAATGAGCATGATTGCTGTTTCTAGTTCTTTTTCACCGACCTCAACTTGTTCAGGCACACTAGGTACTTCTTTTACGTTTCGTACTTCGTCTGGATAATGGACTGTTTCCATTACAATGCAGTTTTGATAAACTCTCACCATGGCAAGTTGTTGCTTGGAGCGAATCGTAATTTCAGCAATCCCAATTTTTCCTGATTTCGTAAGTGCTTCACGAAGAAGGCCATAGGCTTTGCTGCCATTTTCACCAGGTCCGATAAAATAAGAGCGGCTAAAATAGATTGGATCAATGTCTTCCATTTTAACGAAATCAATTATTTCAACGGTTTTGTCCTCGTGCTCGTCTTTTATTTCTTTTAGCTCTTCATCTGTTAACACGACATATTTTCCCTTTACATATTCATAGCCTTTTACTATTTCATCCTGACTGATTTCTTCATCACAATTCGGGCATTTTTTCTCATATTGGATCGGGGTGTGACATTTTTTGTGAAGCGTTCTAAGCTTAATGTCTTTATCTTCTGTTGCAGCATAAAGCTTAATAGGGATGTTTACTAGTCCAAAGCTGATCGAGCCTTTCCACATTGTATGCATAGAGATCCCTGCCTTTAATTAAAGTTTCCTATTTTTTATTTTCAGTTTAAGGCAAGAATTTCATAAGTAGAAATAGCTTCCAGTTTTAATTAGAAAATAGATAGTTGCTGTAGGACAATAATAATAATACCGAGAATCCATACATAAACAGCGAAGATTTTTAGTGTTCTGTATTTCACAAAGGTAATCATAAACTTAACAGCAATATAGCCAAAAATGGCGGATGATAATGTGGCGATTAACATGGATGAAAAGCTGATTTGTGGAACAGACCCTGAGACCATGTCTTTTAGCTGAAAAATAATTCCTCCGCAAATAGCTGGTATGGACAATAAAAAAGAAAAATATGCAGCAGCTTCTTTATCCATTTTTCTTATAAGTGCACCTACAATTGTCATTCCAGACCTTGAAATTGCTGGGAAAATTGCAAATGCTTGAAAACTTCCAATAAAAAAAGAGTCAAATAAAGAAATATCATCAACTTTCTTAGCGCCCTTTTTGATGGAATCAGCAAACCATAAAAACACACCAGTGATCAAAAACTCCCAACCAATTGTTACTCCGGTTTTTGAGATACTGTCGAAATAATCATTAAATAAGATACCTGTAATGACAGCAGGAATCGTCCCAATTATTAATAGTGCCGTTATCCGACTAAAAGGATTTTTTACTAAGTTTATTAAAATATCCTTGTAAAAAACAACTAAAGCAATTAGTGTACCAAGGTGAAGCATTGTATCTAAAAACAAGCCAGCCTCTTCTAATCCAAAAAAATTCCGACCTAAATAAAGATGTCCGGTGCTGCTTATTGGAATAAATTCTGTTAACCCTTGAATAATGCCTAAAATAATAGCTTGTAGCCAATCCATATCCATTCCTCCTCTAAAACAAAGCTTGTCTGTATTCATGAATATGTGTAATATATAAGTTTGTAGAACAACTTATTGAATGAATAGGTGATGAAAAGTGGAAGAATTTATCCTTACGATGATTGAGAATTTTAAAGAGCTCTCTTACTTTGGTATTATGCTTGCTTTAACAATAGAATTTGTTCCGGCGGAGTTAGTTCTCCCACTTGCAGGTTTTTGGGTGTATGAAGGTGATATGACATTATGGGGCACTGTTTTAGCTGGTACTATAGGCGGAACGTTTGGTCCATTAACTCTTTATGCGGTTGGAAGATATGGCGGTAGACCATTTTTACTCAAATTCGGCAAATATTTTTTTATTAATGAAGAGAAATTACAAAAAGCTGATGAGTTCTTTGAACGAAATGGAGCAATGGTTGCCTTCACGGCAAGATTTTTACCAGGGGTTCGAACTCTTATTTCAATTCCATGTGGTATGGCGAAGATGAATGTATGGACTTTCTCAATTTATACATTTTTAGCTATGCTGCCTATTACGTTTATTTATGTTTTCTTAGGATATAAACTAGGCGAAAATTGGGAAAGTGTTGGAGAATTAGCTAATCAATATCTTCTTCCGATTGGAGTAACAGTGTTAATATTGTTTATCGCTTATAAAGTTATTTTTAAAAAGAAGAAAAAACCATTTAATTCAGAAGCTAAATAATATTTCTTCATAAAAAGAATGAAATTAATTGACAAAAAAACTTAATTCCGCGTATGATAATAGTAACTTAATATTCTTCTTTCAAAGGGGAGTAGCGTTCAGGGAAACCTGAAAACAAAGTCGTCATTTCATGGGTATATTCCATCGGCTTTGTTGGCATGATCGGATTGATTAATACATGCTTAGCAAGACCTTTGCCTTCGTAGGCAGGGGTCTTTTTTTGTTGTCCTATTGCTAAAAAAGGGTAATAAGAAGAAATACTTCTAAAAAGCATAGGGGGAGAAAAAATGGATGTAGCATTTTTATTAGAGTATGGTTGGGTTTTATTAGTTCTGGTAGCCTTAGAGGGAATATTAGCTGCCGATAATGCACTAGTAATGGCCGTTATGGTCAAGCATTTACCAGAAGACAAAAGGAAGAAAGCATTATTCTATGGGTTGGCAGGAGCTTTTTTCTTACGGTTTGGCGCATTATTTTTAATCTCATTTCTAGTTAACGTATGGCAAGTGCAAGCAATTGGAGCAATTTATCTCTTGTACATCTCGATTAACCATATCGTCAAGAAATTTGTATTAAAGAAAAATGAGCATACTAAGGTAGTGAAAAAGGAATCAGGCTTTTGGGGTACGGTGCTAAAGGTAGAACTTGCCGATTTAGCTTTTGCAGTGGATTCAATACTTGCCGCGGTTGCCTTAGCGGTTACGTTACCTGCAACAACCCTGCCAACAATTGGTGGAATTGACGGTGGACAATTTCTTGTGATTTTAACAGGCGGTATTATTGGAATTGTCATCATGAGATTTGCTGCAACTTACTTTGTTAAACTATTAAAGAAAAAGCCAAATCTTGAAACTGCCGCTTTTTTAATCGTTGGTTGGGTAGGTGTTAAACTTGCTTCATATACCCTTGCACATCCGCAAATTGATCTAATTTCAAAGCATTTTATTGAATCTGCAACATGGAAGATTATTTTCTGGATTGTGCTTGCAGCAATAGCATTGGGTGGTTGGTTCCTATCTAAGGACGAGAAAGTAGAAGAGGTAATTGAAGAAGATAGGGTAAATAAAGCAAGTAATGACTCTTAAATAGTAAAAACAAAAGGGAATTCGGATCTATAGATTCGGATTCCCTTTTGTTTTTACTAATGGAATTAATAAATTCTTGCACTGTGGCTAAACGCACTACATCAGCTCCAGCAGTCTAACTTTTTGCATGAAAGTGTACGGTAGCTGACTCCTATGCCACAATCGAATTAAAAACAAAAAACCGTTTTATTCTATAAGGCCTTTAAGTTTGAAAATGACAAGGCGCTTACACTATTGTACGTTAATGAAAATTTTATTTTTTTATATCATGAATGTTATATGTCAAATGTGTAACAAAATATAGGTCTAAGTTCACAATTGCTATATTTTTGTCAATTTTTTTTTTCTACACCCTTAAGATAAAATTTGTTGACGTAACTATGTAGTGAAAGTAAGAAATGGAGAGAGAGGCAGGGAGGAAAAGCTGAATTTTACTAATTATTTTTGAGTAATCCCTTGTTTTATAGTCTATTTAGTATATGTGAAATGACATCATAAACTAAAAAAAATTTACTATTTGGATTATTAGTTATGGATTGATATCAATAGGTCTAAAGTAATTTGTTTTGTAATAATTGACTTCCTTTTGTAGAGAATAAAAAAGATAGTTTCATATTTCTTCCTTTGCGATCCCCTAGTAAATTAGCTATTATAGACAAAGTAATATAGGGGAAACAGAGGTGAACATCCAATGCTTAGCCTTTTGTTTAGACTAGGTAAGAAAAAAAGAACATTAGAAGATACAGTTCTCCTGATTCAAAAGGGAGATCAGCAATTGCAAAATGAATTAATAGAACAATATAAACCATTTATTGCTAAAACAGTTTCATCTGTTTGTAAACGATATATATATGAAAATGATGATGAATTTAGCATAGGGCTTATTGCATTCAATGACGCTATCGAAAAATATTCGACTGATAAGGGGAGCTCATTATTAGCTTTTGCGGAGCTTGTCATTAAAAGAAAAGTAATTGACTATATTCGCCAAGAAGCTCGTCATCCTCACATGATCAATCTAGACCTACAAGAGCATGAAGAGGGAGAATTCTCCCAAAGTAAAATTGAGTCAGATTTATCCATTGAAGAATACACAAAGGCGAATGAGCAAGAACATCGAAAAGAAGAAATTGTCTATTTTCAGCATTGCTTAAAAGACTTTCAATTAACCTTTGCTGAAATCGTTGAGCAATCACCAAAACATTCTGATGCAAGACAAAACGCGATTTTAGTTGCGAAAGAACTAGTAAACGATGAAAAACTACGCGATTATCTTTATACAAAAAAACAGCTGCCAGTTAAACAGCTTGAAGCAAAAGTATCGGTTAGTCGCAAAACTATAGAGAGAAATAGAAAATACATCATCGGTATGGCTATCATTCTTTCAGGGGATTTCGTCTATTTAAAAGATTATATTAAAGGGGTGCTTGATACATGAAAAGAGGGGTCGTCGTAGAGCTTGATGATGACTTTGTTACACTGCTTACCCCAGATGGGCAATTTTTAAAGGCTACAAATAAAGAGGGTAACTATGAATTAGGTGAAGAAATTTCTTTTTTTCCTTTATTGGATAAACGTGAAGAAGCAGCAACAAAAGCAAAAAGGGCAGATAGAGGATCGTTATTCCAACATTTTAGTACTCGTACAGCTAGGGTAGGTATATTATCTGCAGTTGCCATTATATTTTTTATTACTGGTTTCTTACCTTTTTTTAATAATGATGAAGTATATGCGTACATGTCGATTGACATTAACCCTAGCTTTGAAGTAGGAGTCGATAATGATTTAAAGGTCATAACGTTAGAGCCACTAAATGATGAAGCGAATGATATTATGAATAGTTTGAAGGGGTGGCAGGAAAAGCCACTTAATGAAATTGTTCAGATCATCGTAGAAGAATGTAAAGTAGATGGATACGTTTATCCTGGAAAAGAAATAATAATAACTACGGTTATGAATGAAACAGATGTAGATATAGAAAATGAGCTTCAAGATGATCTTAAAAAAATACGTTCGGCAATTGAAGATGAAGAAATGGTTGTAAAAACCATTGAATCTGATCAAGAAACCAGAGAAAAGGCACAAGAACAAGGGGTTTCAACAGGAAAGTATATAGAGCTTGTTGAACAAAAGGAAGAAACTGAAGAAGAAGTAGAAGATACAACAAAGAGTGAAGCAACACAAGCTCCAGCTGTTCCAGTTGTACTGGAGAAAAAAGAACCGAACATAGAAAATGAAGTAAAGGAAGCACCTAGCAATCAAACTGTTAACAACAACTCCGCCCAAAAAGAAATAAAAAAAGAAACGAAAGAGAAATTAAATGAAGTTAAGAAAAAGCTGAAAGAGAATGGTCAAAAGAGTCATCAAAATATAATTGATAATAAAAAGAACAATGCTAAACAAACCGGTAATACGAAGCAAGAAGAGCGTAAGGAAATCCGAAATAATCGAATCAATGATTGGAAGAGCTTAAACGATGACCCAAAAGATCGAGATAATGGTAAAAAAGAACAAAAGCCATTTCAATAAAGGTGCACATATGAATCATTTATGTAAAAAGGCTGACCAATAATCAGCCTTTTTCCCATATGTTTATTTAGTTCTATGTCCGCCTAACTGTGCTTGAGCTTGTGCCACTAAGCGTTTTGTGATTTCTCCACCTACTGATCCATTAGAACGTGAAACAGTGTCAGATCCTAATTGTACTCCGAATTCTTGGGCGATTTCATATTTAATTTGATCCAGAGCTTGTTCAATCCCTGGGACAAGTAACTTGTTGCTACTTCTAGACATTGCTAACACTCCTTCAAAAGATAGTTGCTAAAGCTGAACAGTTTTTCTTTTCCAGCCTTACTCATAAGTTTTCTTACAGCAGAGTTTTCTATACTGGAAATGTTTAGAGGTGATAAGAAACTAAAGATCATTCAAATAATGCTGCGCCCTCGTTTGGATATGAGAGGCCAAAACAGCTAAAACAGTGGAAACTAAGATTTTTTTAATTATGTTCCACTGACTTTCTGTAAGGTAAGGGAACTTATCAGAAATCAATTCAAGTTTTTCGTTGATTCGATCTTCAAGAGTAGAGTCATTAACAGTGATTGTTTCCAGACTTTCAAGAACAGTTCCATATATTTCATAAAATGTAATTGGACTGATTAAATCATCACTACGGTCTGAGAGCGTATTAAATACAATCGTTAAGACATTTCGAATTTTTTCAAACTCAAAAATTGTTTTTAAATCTTTCACAATTAATAGCATAGCAGCTTGTTCAATTGAATATTTTTTACCAAGATCAGGTGGGCCAATTAACTCCCTTACATCCCGTTTAATCCAATTTTGAATGGAAGTGGACTTTAAAGATGTTAATTCACATAGATTTGCTAATGATACTATTTCATTTGTAGACAAGCCATATTCCTTCTGGTTCCGCCTTCTACTGAACTTAAGTAAGAAAGGTGGAACGTTTTGATCATTAGCAATTGATGGTTTTACCGCTTTTTCAACAATATGTAAAGGAGTCTGTTTTGACTCACCCTTTAATGCGTATAACAGTTTTGCCATTTGTACTCTTGTTAATTGGAAGGACATCGTAGACACCTCTTTTTTCTGCGTGTAATCCTTTTTATGCTCGTTTTAGAACATGTTTTTAAAGGAATTAACAAAATAGTGAACGAATTATTAAAATTGAGTAGTCTTTCTTGCAATTTTATTAAAAAGTTCCTATAATTCTTATTATAATATAAGTTCATGTGAACTTGAAATGTGGAGGTCTGTATGGCGAAAAGAATTTTTCTTTTTCTTTTATCAAATATTTTAGTTATCACCACTATCGGTATTGTATTATCCCTATTAAATGTATCACCTTATCAAACTGTTGGTGGAAATTTAGATTTAGTAAGCTTACTTATTTTTAGTGCTGTTGTCGGTTTTACAGGTTCATTTGTGTCATTAGCGATGTCTCGTTGGATGGCAAAAATGATGATGGGTGTAAAAGTCTTAGATCCAAACAGTTCTCTTTCAACAGCTGAGAGAGAGTTAGTAGACAGAGTGCATCGTTTATCGCGTGCTGCTGGATTAACAAAAATGCCTCAGGTAGGTATTTATCAATCTCCTGAAGTAAACGCATTTGCTACTGGCCCATCAAAGCGTCGTTCCCTTGTAGCAGTTTCAACAGGTTTATTACATGAGATGGACGATGCTGCCATTGAAGGTGTTGTCGCTCACGAGGTAGCGCATATCGCAAATGGTGATATGGTAACGATGACATTGCTGCAAGGTATTGTGAATACATTCGTTGTGTTCTTTGCGCGTATTGCAGCATGGTTGGTATCTCGTTTTGTTAGAGAAGATCTTGCTCCAATTGTTCATTTTGTTGCTGTTATTATTTTTCAGTTGGTGTTTTCTATCTTAGGAAGCTTAGTTGTATTCGCGTTCTCTAGATACCGTGAATTCCACGCAGACCGTGGCGGTGCAGACTTAGCAGGTAAAGATAAAATGATTCACGCCCTACGTTCTCTTAAACTTTATACACAACGTGTGAGAGATGATCAGGCTTCTTTATCGACTTTAAAAATTAATAGTAAAAAAGGTCTGTCATTATTTTCGACACACCCTGATTTAGATGATAGAATAAGCCGATTAGAGGCAAAATAATAGGAAAGGATGACGAATAAGTCATCCTTTTTTATCTTTTAGGAAATAATAAAGTTCTTGAACTTTAGAAAAGCACAAGACATCAAGCTCCAGTATTGTTACTATTTGCAAAAAAAAGTAAGGTGGCTAGCCCCTCCAGGATTTAGCCAATTTGTAATTGAGGGCAGAGACGATCTAAAATTTTAAATTGGTTTATTTGTACTAGGTTGATTGAGGCGCATGCGTTTTGGCAAAAAGTCTGAAAACAATTAATCTCGAATAGTCCTTTCCATTTTGAAAAATTTTCTTTATGATAATAGACATGGATGTTATTAGGGAGAGTTGTTCCTTTAGTATTTTGATTTATGGATAGGAATGAATGATATATGAATAAACTAAAGCTTCGAATACAATCATTAACACCAGTGCAATTGATTGTATCTTATTATTTTCTTGCGGTAACTGTTTCGGTACTTTTACTTAGCATACCGATTGCACATAAGCCAGGGGTTGACTTTTCATTTATCGATCGCCTATTTACTGCTGTAAGTGCTGTTAGTGTTACGGGTTTAACCGTTGTTCCTACAGCTGAAACTTTTAGTGTTTCCGGTATTTTCATACTGGCATTTGTCCTGCAGTTTGGTGGTATAGGTATTATGACACTTGGTACGTTTGTGTGGCTTATTATGGGGAAAAAGATAGGGTTAAAAGAACGTCAACTTATTATGGCCGATCAAAATCAAGTGAATTTATCTGGAATTGTTAACTTAATACGGCAAATTATTGTGTTAATCCTTCTTATAGAGTTTCTAGGTGGAATGATTTTAGGGACCTATTTTCTAAAATATTATTCAACATGGCAGGAAGCCTTTTTACATGGTTTTTTTACTTCGGTAAGTGCAACAACAAATGGAGGATTTGATATAACAGGTCAATCTATGATTCCATTCGCACATGATTATTTTGTCCAATTTATTGTAATGATTTTAATTGTGTTAGGAGCGATTGGTTTTCCAGTATTAATTGAAGTAAAGGATTTTCTGTTTACTAAAAATAAACGCTATCGATTTACATTGTTTTCAAAATTAACCACGATCACGTTTTTTTCGTTAATTTTATTTGGGACAATTGCTATAGCGAGTATTGAATACTCTTACTTCTATAAAGGTATGGAATGGCATGAAACCTTTTTTTATTCTTTGTTTCAATCAACTGCCACTCGAAGTGCTGGTTTAGCGACGATGGACGTTAGTTTATTTACCGAAACAACGTTACTTATTATGTGTGCATTAATGTTTATTGGTGCTTCCCCAAGCTCAGTTGGAGGGGGAATACGGACTACTACATTCGCGCTTAACCTTTTGTTTCTTTTTCATTTTGCAAGAGGAAATAAATCTATTAAAATTTTCAAGCGTGAGCTACATGAGGAAGATTTGATGAAGTCTGTAGTTGTGACAATGATGGCTTTATTAATATGTTTTACTGCCGTTGTTATACTAACGACAACTGAAACATTCACGTTTATTCAGATTCTATTTGAGGTTTGTTCGGCTTTCGGTACAACAGGTTTGTCAATGGGGATTACCCCTGAACTTAGTACATTTGGTAAAATTGTCATAATGATTTTAATGTTTATCGGTCGGATCGGAATTTTGACGTTTCTATATTTATTAGGGAAAAAAGAGAAAAAAGATAATTTTCATTATCCAAAGGAAAGAGTCATAATTGGTTAAAGTCAAAGAAGAGCAGGACTAAATTATTAGGTCAGCTCTTTTTTTCTATTTATTAGGCTATAATTGCTTAACGGAAACATAATATTTGGTACAATATGGTAGAAGGGAGGGAGCATAGTGAACAAAGGTTTACTCGTATTAGTCATTTTCGTGCTTATGATGCTATTAAGTGCTTGTTCTGAGGCGCCACCAAGGCATATTTAT
>JAPSLU010000142.1 GCA_031180405.1 Bacillus sp. (in: firmicutes)
CCTTGATGAAGAACATAGGCTACATTTGATCGTCTCGCTACGGTTTCAGCTGAGCAAGATGCATCCACAAGCACGATATTGGCATCATCACCTGACTTAGGCCACATTTGTTCTCCCTTTTCGTTTAAAGGAATAATACCACGTGTAATGTACCCTAAAGCTTCAGCTAATGAGCGCTCATCACTCCAGCGGTAATACTCCGCAAGCCTGCAAACTCGTTCAAGGATATCGGCATTTCCAAAAGATCCCCAAGAATCAAACATACTGTCACAGCCGAGTGCTACATCCACGCCTCTTCTCTTTAAAAGTGGGAATGGAAGCATCTTTTGCATCGCAGCTGTTGATTTTATAACTACCCCAAGCTCAACAAATCGGTCAGCCATCTCGGCTGCTTCACTTTCAGGAATTCCAACAAGTGCAAAACCATGACTGATGGCAACGCGATTTTTCCAACCAGCTTCTTCTGTCATGTCGCATAATTTTTTCATTGTATAAAGCCCGAGATAATCTAAATCATGTAGATGAAGATCGATATCTGCATCTGCTTCCACCGCAATGTCCATCATTTTTGCTAACGAGGACTCAACATAGCCATCTACCCCACCGGGATCGATACCCCCTACATGGGTAGCTCCTTCCATCATTGCTTGTCTCATCAAGCTTGCAACATTCGTTCTAAGCAAACCATGTTGAGGAAACGCTACAATTTCATATGTAAGTTGATCACTAAATTCTTCTAGAGCATCCCTTACACATACTAAATGTTTCAGCCCGACATATGGATCGATATTTACATGCGTTCGTATATGCGTCGAACCTGCCTGAGTAATTTTTTCAATTAAAAGCTTCGCCTTTGATTTCACCATTGGAAGCTGCAACGGCAAAATCTTCGCTTCATCATCTAAACGCTCAATTAAATTCTTTGAGGGATTAATCGCTTTCCAAGGTCCGCCAATATAAGATTTATCTAAATGAAAATGGCTTTCGGCAAATGATGGAAGTGCAAGTCGTTTGTTGACATCTACTTTCGGTAAGTCATCATCAATCCACTCATGCTTTGACAAAATTTTCGAGATCTTACCATCTTTAATTAACAGGTGGTGTATGTCTGTTTTCGTCCCAACAATTCGGTCACCTTCATAGATATATCCCGTTTCTAGATTAACATTTATCAGCCAATACGTTTCCTTATTCATTAAGTTTTTCCTTTCTTTCTTTAATTTTGAATGACCAATTCTGAATCACCAACAACTATTTCTCCATTACAGATGACTATTGAGCATTTTGCCATTCGTGCTATTGCTTCAGCTGAACAAAATGCCTGTATAATTACGGCATCGGCCTTGTCACCTACTTGCGGCCAGACCCTTTCTCCTAGTTCATTTAACGGGAGAATGCCACCTGTAATATAGCTAAGTGTTTTCGAAAGGGAACGTTCGTCAACTAATTTAAAGCGCTCAGCAGCTTTACGTGCCAATGCAAGGGCCTCACCTGTACCAAATGGAGACCAATGATCGGTAAGATTATCGGTACCTAATCCTACTTTTACCCCTCTTTCCTGCAAAAGAGGAATCGGGATGGTTGCCTGCATCGGGACAGACGAGGTAATATCAATGCCTAAATAACAAAGTAAGTCCGCTATTTCCATGGCTTCCTTCTCAGAAACCTGCCCGAGGCAATACGCATGACTTACCGTAATCCTATTTTGCCATCCAGCTTCCTCTACTAACTTTGCCAAATGTTTGATTGTAAAAATCCCTAGTGATCCTGGCTCATGTAAATGGAGGTCAATCCTTGCATCACTTTCAACGGCAATATCCATTGTAGTAAAAAGAGATTTCTCTATGTTCTCATCAAAGGTTCCAGGGTCTACTCCACCCACAATGGTTGCCCCTTGCCTCATCGCTTGACGCATTAGTGCTTCACAATTACTCCTCAAAAGTCCATGCTGGGGAAACGCTACAATTTCAGCCTCCAATTTAGCATTGAATTTTTCAATTGCATTCCGTGTTATAGCTAAATTTTCTAATTTTATAATTTGGTCGATGTTACAATGAGTTCTAACTCTGGTGGATCCATTTTCTAAAAAATGTTGAAGCATGTTCTCAGCTCTATCTTGCGCAGTGGGAAGGAGCTGCTTTAAGAGCATTTTTTCTTCTTCAATCCTACCAGAGCGATCCTTTACTGGCATCACTGCTTTCCATGGTCCGCTAAAATAGGTTTTATCAATATGAACATGCATTTGCCTAAAGGATGGCAGCAATAATTGACCTTTTGCATCAAAAGGACTTTTTATATCAAAATCCGATGGGACGATTTCTTTAAATACTCCATCACTGATGTTTACATGAAAACATTCTGTTTTCGTCGAAATGATCCTACCTTCTTCTATTATATAGCCCGTCTCTAACCGAACATTTTTGATCCAATAGGACATTCCTAACACTCCTTTTACCTATAATGTTTATGAAAAACTATTGAAACACTCAATAGTTTTTCATTTATATTACACATTACTGAATCGTAACATCCATTAATTTTAAATAGCCAGACGGTGTCATTAGTAATCCATCAACATTTTTACTTGTTGCTGCAAGATTTTCTATATTTCGAATTGGTATATATAAGGCATTTTCTAATTCAATTGTTTGAAGCTGATGATAAACTTCGTTACGCTCAGTAAGATCTGTTACAGCGCGCCCTTTTTCGATTAGAGCGTCCACCTCTGGATTATTATAGTAGAAGTAGTTGCCAGTCGGTCCAATAGAGCTACTGTGAAAAAGGTTGAATTGGTTATAATCTCCATCACCTGTTGCATTTCTCCATGAGCCAATAAATATTTCAACTTCACCATTCGCGGCAGCTTCATAATAGGAAGCTGGTTCCATTATATTAATCTTTACATCAATACCAATTCCTTTGAGCTGAGATTGTAAAACCTCGGCTAAATTTTGTCGTTCTCTTGATTCAGGTGTAGTTATAGTAATCTCGAAACCTTCTCCATATCCTGCTTCCTTTAAAAGCCTCTTTGCTTCATCAAGATCATATTCATAGCTTGGTAGATTATTTGAAAACCCAAGAACCTTTTGTCCTAAGGTAGAAGTGGCCAAAGTTCCTACCCCACTGTACACACCATCAATTAAATTGCTGCGCTCAATTGCATAACTGATTGCTTGTCTTACACGTACATCGTCCAATGGTTTTGCTGATGTATTAAAGCCAACCCATTCTGTGCCTAATGCCTCACTTGTATAAAGAGACATAGTTGAAGATGCTTTAATTCGCTCCATATCTGCAGATGGAATAGGTTCAGCCACATGTGCTTCTCCTGTTTCTAGCATCGCTAAACGAGTGGAGTCCTCCGGAACAATTTTCCAAACAATTTTATCTGTCTTACCAGGCTCTCCCCAGTAAGCTGAATTCTTTTCAAATATGATCTCATCTCCAGGAGTCCAGCTGACAAACTTATAAGGACCTGTTCCAACTGGTTGCTGTCCTAAATCTTTACCAAGCTCATCAATTGCCTTAGGACTTTGGATAGCACCTTCATGACTGGCTAGATTAGATAACAATGGTGCAAACGGTTCTTTTAAAACAAAGCGAACCGTATATTCATCAACCACCACGACTTCTTTTACTGAGCTGAACATGATAGCCCTCGGAGAAGCAACTTCTGGATCCTGAGAACGATCAATGGTCTTTTTAACAGCCGTGGCATTAAATGGTGTTCCATCATGGAAAGTAACATCTTCTCTTAAATAAAACTCCCATGTCACATCATCAATTTGCTCCCAACTCTCTGCAAGCATTGGTTTAATTTCCATATCCTCATCATGCTGAACAAGATTTTCATAAACATGATGATGAACAATACTTACAGTTGAAATAGATGAAGTAAATTGAGGATCTAGACTTTCCGCATCTGCTTGCCTTGCAACAACTAAAGTACCTCCAGGATTACCCTTTGTGTTTGCATCTGTTGTTGTAGCCTCTTTTTCTCCGTTACATGCTGTTAAAACAAATGTTATCAAAAGCATGCATAAAACTAATCCTTTTTTCATTCTTGCTTCCCCCTTTATTTTTGAACCTGTCTTGCATACTCTCATTATAAAGCTAATAAAAAAGTATTTTTTTTAAAATTTTTACGCTTATTTTTAAAATTTTTACGATAAACCCGAATAATATTTACTTATTCTTCATTTTTTATTAGTTTTTTTAAAAGGACACTAATTAAATAAAGGAGGTTTTCAACAATGAAACAAGAAGTTGTCAAGATTTCGTCGATTGTAGTGAACAAAGAAAAATCGAAGACAGGCAGGAGGTTAAAAACTTTTCTTTATAACTTCCGCAAAAATCAGATGGCTGTTGTAGGAGCTGGAATTGTCTTTATTTTCTTTCTCATCGCCTTGTTTGCACAAGTGCTGACTCCTTATGACCCATACAAACTAGATTTAAGTAAAACTCTGCAGCCTCCTTCTTTCGACCATTGGCTAGGTACGGATGATAAAGGGCGCGATGTCCTCAGCAGACTCATTGCAGGAACAAAGATTACTTTAATGGTTGGCTTTGCTTCACTCGTTTTTGGTGCTTCAGTTGGGACAATTCTTGGACTGATTGCAGGCTATGTAGGGAGGTGGGTGGACACGGTGATTATGAGGATAACGGATATTCTTCTCGCATTTCCAGGAATTCTCCTTGCTCTTGCCATTGTCAGTGCACTTGGACCAAGTCTTATTAATGTAACAATCGCTGTAGGTATTTTCCAAATTCCCGTATTTATCTCAATTGTCCGAGGCAGTGTCTTATCAGTTAAAAAATTAGAGTACATTGAAGCTATTAAAACAGCTGGTTCTGGGAATTTCCGAATAATTTTCAAACATATTTTTCCTAATATCCTTTCTCCCATCATTGTACAGACCACTCTTAATCTAGCAACTGTTATTCTTTCAACTGCAGGACTGTCCTTTCTGGGTCTGGGTGCTCAGCCTCCCTCTCCAGAGTGGGGAGCGATGCTAAGTAATGCTCGTGCTTATTTTTTCACAGCACCTTATTTGTTTATCTTTCCAGGTATTGCTGTCTCTTTACTTGTCCTAGGCTTTAATTTATTTGGTGATGGACTACGCGATGCCCTTGATCCACGAATGAAAAAATAGTTTAAAAATGACGAGTTTTCAAAGAAGGAACAAAAGTGCAAGCGCGTTGATTATAGCCTAGGGCAAACACAACGATTTTGAATAGAAGGACTTTTTCCTTTGTATTCAAATTGGCATATGACCTCGATGGGCTAGGCATCTTGCTACTTGCAAAAAGTAAGACTGCTGGAGCTGGATGTCGCGCACGTATCCCAGTTCAAAAATTTTATTAATTCCCAAGCAGGAAAAAATAAGGAGGAAATATATGTTTACCTATATTGCTAGACGTGTCTTTCAGACCACCCCGATTATACTAGGAGTCATTTTTATCATTTTTTTTATAATGCACCTTGTTCCAGGTGATCCAGCCACAATGATGGCTGGAGAAAGTGCTCCTCCTGAAGTGGTTGAACAAATTCGAGAAGATCTAGGCTTAAACGACCCTTTCCTCGTACAGTATGTTCGTTATGTCAGCAATGTTGTACAGGGAGACTTGGGAGAATCCTATCGTTCAAGTCGATCAGTTACCGAAGAAATCATGGCTCGGCTACCTACCACGATTGTGTTATCGATTGCGGCAACCATCGTCACCATCGTTTTAGGGATGATTGCAGGGATCATTTCTGCAACGAAACAGAATTCATGGTCTGATCGGATTTTGATGGTAGGTTCCCTGCTAGGTGTCTCTTTCCCCAGCTTTTGGATAGGCATGGTATTTATATATGTTTTCTCTGTAAAACTAGGGACTTTCCCAACATCCGGATGGGGATCTTTTAGTCAGATGGTGCTCCCTTCCATTGCCCTTGGTTTAATGGGGGCAGCAATTGTAGCAAGAATGACTCGTTCCAGTATGCTTGATGTCATTCGACAGGATTACATCCGTACCGCAAAAGCAAAAGGGGTAAAAAAGGTACTTGTCATATACAAGCATGCACTTAAAAATGCACTTATTCCGATAATTACTGTAACCGGACTTCAATTTGGATCACTGCTAAGCGGTGCAGTAATCATTGAGTCAGTCTTTGCGATTAATGGACTAGGACGTATGGTTGTCGATGCCATTAAAGTTCGCGACATTCCCGTCGTTCAGGGAGGGGTCCTTGTCGCTTCTCTTCTGTTTGTATTCGTTAACTTAGTTGTTGATATCTTATACAGGAAGTTTAACAAACGAGTAGATGCTGTGTAATACATGTACCAGATAAAAGGAGTGATGAGCAGATGAATACGGAAATAATACTTGAACTTTGTAATCTACGAACCTACTTTAAAACGGAACGAGGTATAAGCAAATCAGTTGACGGTGTCTCTTTTGCCGTCCACAAAGGAGAAACAGTTGGTTTGGTCGGTGAATCTGGAAGCGGTAAAAGCGTGACCTCCATGTCTGTCATGCGTCTTTTAGATGATACTTCCGGAATAATGATGGAGGGGGAAATTTGGTTTAAGGGAAGAGATTTATCTAAGATTACCGAACGAGAAATGGAGCAGCTGAGAGGGAATTTAATTTCTATGATTTTTCAAGAACCTATGACCTCTTTAAACCCTGTCTATTCAATTGGCGAGCAAATTGCTGAGGTTTTTCGCACACACCATAAGTTAGGAAAAAAAGTAGCGTGGAAGAAGGCAGTGGAAATGCTAACAATGGTCGGCATTCCTTCTCCAGAAAAGAGGGCGAAACAAGAACCGTTCGAATTAAGCGGTGGGATGCGCCAGCGGGTAATGATCGCAATGGCCCTTGCTTGTCAACCCGAATTACTTATTGCGGATGAACCCACAACTGCTCTCGATGTAACCATTCAAGCGCAAATTCTGGATTTAATAAAAAAACTACAAACAGAGTTTGGTATGAGCATGCTCTTAATCACCCATGACATTGGGGTCATTGCTAATACATGTGACCGAGTGGCAGTCATGTATGCTGGGAAAATTGTCGAAACTCTTGAGGTAGAAGATCTTTTTGAAAATGCCAAGCATCCATATACTGTTGGTCTACTAAAATCTATTCCTCATTTAGAACTGGAAACTGAAACACTTGAAACCATTGAAGGAAATATCCCGAGTCCATATGAAATGCCAAACGGTTGTGCATTTGCTTCTAGATGCGAAAATGCTAGAGACATTTGTCATCAAAAGGCCCCCGGCTTCACGCATATTTGCGATGACCATTCTGTTCGCTGTTGGATGTATGAGGAGAACTGGATTGACACAGGATCAAATATAAAGGAGGGTGTGTAAAATGGGGACATTACTAAATGTGGAAAATTTAAAGCAATACTACCCTATTAAAAGTGGGCTTATGGGCAGAACATTAAGTTATGTAAAAGCTGTTGATGATATTAGCTTCTCCATCATGGAAGGGGAAACGCTAAGCATTGTCGGAGAATCCGGATGCGGAAAGTCAACAATCGGCCGCTCGATTCTCCGCTTAGTCGAAGCAAAGAGCGGTAAGATTGAATTTTTAAATCAGGATCTCTTGAAGTTAAATTCTACACAATTACGGAAAATACGCAAAAATCTTCAGGTAGTATTTCAAGATCCTTTTGCTTCTTTAAATCCTAGACAAAAGATTGGCAAGATCTTAGAAGAAGTTATGATTATTCAAGGAATGAAAGATAAAAAGAAACGAGTCGTTGAGCTACTCGAAAGTGTCGGTCTCAACGAACAAGCTAAGGATCGCTATCCTCATGAATTTAGTGGCGGGCAAAGACAGCGTATCGGGATTGCTCGTGCACTCGCGGTTCAACCTCGTTTAATTATTTGCGATGAAGCCGTTTCCGCACTGGATGTTTCGGTTCAAGCCCAAGTTTTAAATCTATTAAAATCACTTCAGAAAAAGCATAAGCTTACGTATCTCTTCATCTCACATGACCTTGGGGTCGTAAAGCACATCTCGGATCGCGTAATGGTCATGTATTTGGGAAAAATCGTTGAAATAGGTGATAAAGAATCCATCTTTAAAAACCCAAAGCATCCTTACACCAAAGCCCTACTATCTGCTGTTCCTTCTCTCTCTTCTAAAAATAAGACAGAGAGGGTAATCCTTGAAGGAGATATTCCATCTCCCATTGATCCACCAGACGGCTGTCGTTTTCATACACGCTGCCCGTTTGCAACTGATGAATGCCGAAGTACAGAACCAATACTTAAACATGTAGCTGCTTCACAACAGGTTGCTTGTCACCTCATATAAAAGGAGAATGAAGGTATATGAAAACAAAGGTAAAAGCACGTTATGTAATTGGATATGATGGTAAGAAGCATCAATTACTAGAAAATGCTGAAGTGGTGTTTGAAAAGGATGTGATTCTTTATGTCGGTTCTTGTTATGATGAGGAGGTTGACCAAACGCTGGATATGGGTGATGCCATGGTTTGCCCAGGATTTATTGACTTGAACGCATTAGGAGATATTGATCATGATTCGATACACCTAGAACAGAGCAAGGATAAGATGGCAAACATGCTCTGGTCCAAAAAATATTATGAGCGAGGTCCAAAGGAATTTTTAACAGCAGAAGAAGAGGCGTTTAAATCTTTATACGCCTACACTCAGCTAATTTTAAATGGAATTACAACTGCCATGCCCATTACTTCTGTATTTTACAAACGCTGGGCAGAAACATATGAAGAGCTTGAGGCTGCGGCAAATCATGCCAGTAGACTCGGTTTACGTATATATTTAGGACCTAGCTACCAAGCTGGAATAAGGGTTGTTTCGGATTCTGGTGATATATCAGTCGTTTACGATGAGGACGCAGGCTTGGCTGGACTTGAACGGGCCGTAAAGTTTGTCCAAACGTTTGATGGAGCTTCAGATGATCTTATTAAAGGAATGCTTGCTCCAGAACGCATTGAGACGCAAACTTCAAGAGTTCTTCAACAAACAAAAGCATTCAGCCGCGAACTTGGTTGCCCAGTGCGTTTGCATGCTGCTCAAGGAAAGTTTGAATATCAATATATAACAAAACACTTTGGTACGACGCCAGTTCGTTATTTATTTGAACTTGGATTTTTAGATAAAAACACTGCTATTCCCCACGGCATTTTCACCTCTGAATTTACAGGAGATGTAGATTTATATGGTTCAGATTTGGAACTTTTGAATAAGACAAAAACAACAATTATTCACTGTCCTCTAATTATGGGCCGGCACGGGGTCGTTCTTGACTCCTTTGCATCCTATAAGGAACAGGGTATTCCGCTTGCGATCGGAACAGACACTTTTCCGCCCGATATGTTTATGAACATTAGGACAGCTTCAATGCTTTCTCGTTTAAAATCCAAAGAAGTGTACCACTCGAGGTTTAGAGATATTTTCCATGCCGCAACGATTGGCAGTGCTGAATTTCTGGGTCGTTCAGATCTAGGTCGTCTCTCTCCCGGTGCGAAGGCAGACATGATCGCCGTTGACCTCTCTGGCTTCCATTTGGGCCCCATTGATGATCCTTTCATTTCGATGTGCATGTCTGCAACAGGAAGAGATGTTATGTTATCTATTATTAATGGGCGAATCGTGATGAAAAACCGCCAGTTGCCAGGGGTCGATCTAGAAGAACTAAAAATGAAAGGACAGAGCTATTTTACTAAACTTAAGAACAGTTATGTTGAGAGAGACTATGAAGGGCTTGGAGCAGATCAATTGTTTGTTAAAGGGTTATAATCTAATATTACATTTTGCAGTTTACTCAGTATGAGTAAACTGCTTTTTTAATAGTATTCAGCAATTTTTTTGCCAATTGTAATCCTTGATTAAAATCTGACTTTTAACACCTTCCAGAAACCGAATTCAAAACTATAAAGAATATTCTTTAGAAAATAGTGGAGACTATGGGTGATTACGACAAGAGTGGAAAAGAAAGGCGGAACACTATGGATGATTTAGTTTTAGCACGTTCACTGTTCGGAACGACCATGGGTTTTCATATTATTTTTGCTACGCTGGGTGTCGGTCTTCCCTTAATGATATTATGTGCGGAGTTACTATTCCAGAAAACAAAGAACCAGGATTATGCCATCATGGCGAAACGGTGGACAAAAGGTCAAGCGGTTCTTTTAGGTGTCGCTATTCCTACAGGAACCATTGCAGGTGTTCAACTCGCATTATTATGGCCTGGGTTCATGGAAGTCATCGGGAGAGTTATGTCATTACCATTTCAAATTGAGATATATGCCTTTTTTATTGAAGCCTTATTCATGTCTATTTATGTATATGCCGCTGATCGTATTTCACCTAAGATGAGAATTATTAGTGTCACACTTGTACTAATAGGAGCCAGTGCCTCAGCTGTTTTAATTACAAATGTTCATGCGTTTGAAGGGACTCCTGCCGGATTTCGAATTGAAAATGGAGAAATTGTTGATGTAGATCCATGGGCTGCTTTTTTTAACCCAAGCTTTTTTATTTCTGCAGCACATGTCGCTGTTTCTGCTTATATGACCGGTGCATTTATGATTAGTACAATCGCAGCATTTAAGATGCTGAAAAACAGAAAAAATGAGCGGGTCTATCTGTTTCACCGCAGAGCCCTCATGCTAAGCTTAATTGTTGGTGGGATTTTTTCTTTTCTAACAGCTATTAATGGACATGAATCCGCTCAGATGCTACATGAGTATCAACCAGAAAAACTTGCAGCAGCAGAAGGACTATTTGAAACACAGGATTATGCCCCATTAGCAATCGGAGGCTTCACCGATCGTGAAACACAAGAAATAAAATTTGCGATTGAAATTCCTTGGGCATTAAGCTTTCTTGCGGGCAATAGCTTTAAGACAGTCGTAGTTGGATTAAATGACTTTCCAGAGGAATATTGGCCGCCTCTATTTGTTCATACCTTATTTAACGGTATGGTTCTTATCGGTAGCTTCCTTATTTTTTTATCTATAGCAGGTTTTGTGTGGCACAAATTCCTAAAGAAAGACCATTTTCCAAAAATAATGATGTATGCCTTTGTTATCGCGGGTCCACTTTCTCTTCTTTCCATTGAATTTGGGTGGATATTTGCATGTACTGGTAGACAACCTTGGGTGATTTATCGAATTTTAGCTACTGAGGATGTTGTTACAGGCTCTACTCAGATTGGTCTTTTATTTATCCTTTTCTCTCTTATATATGTTATTTTAGCCATCGCTGTTTTGGCTGTTCTGAGATATTATTTCAAGCGTCATCCAGTTGAGCACGAGCTTGATGATGGACATAATCAAGTAATAATTACCTAATCCTAAAAGGGGTG
>JAPSLU010000143.1 GCA_031180405.1 Bacillus sp. (in: firmicutes)
CTAGCGGGATAGATCCAGTTACCCCGTCATCCTTGTACCACTTAACGATTTCTAACTGATGGAGATCCGCATACTTACGAGCAAACTCGAGCTGGTTTTCTATCGTACCACGTTCTGCTTGATCGTCTGAACTTACACGAGCATATACACCTAATCGAAACAAACATATCACCTCACGGATTAATAGGAACTAACGTTCTTTTTTTGTCTAAAGAAAAAAGCTCAAAGTGAGCTAATATATTACTGTTCTAAGATTTTTTTAAAGTCATCAAGCTTTCGAATACATTCATCAAATTGTAATTGCATCTTAGATATATACACACGATCAATATCACTTGCAATTTCTTCAGTAGACATTGACTCAAAAACTTGTACTTTTCTGTATATGGTGTTCAAGGTAATAAAGAGATTCTCGTCAACTAAATGTGCAACTTTAGAGGAGAAGAATAGCCAAGCTTCTCTCGATAGATTAAATTTAATAATTTTGGGATCGATAGTTTGGTCATGGAGTACAGCAGTTAAAGCAATAGAATTATTTTTTAATTCTTCCTTTAGAACAATAACTAAATTTTTTGCTTCCTGTTTTTCACGAAGAGTTTCATTTCTTTTACTTTCATTAATTTGATAATATGCAACTGAAAAGGCAATGTAACCACCGAGAACTCCACCAATAATATTTCCAAGAGCCCCAATTAAAGATCCAATCCATTCCTTATCCGCTTTTATGAAAACTATAACAAAAGAGGTAGTTAAACTTAAAGAAACAGTTAAAAGGATAATACCCACCAAAAGTTTAGCATCTACTTTCATTGAGCTGCCTCATAACGGGTATCAAGTCCCATTAAAAGCCGCCTTCGAGCACTTGAAGAGCCTTTAATTAAATCATCTACACGAAGGCTACCATCCTTTCCCATAAATGTGTCCTTTGATACTCCTGTTTTCTCATGGGTTTCTGAAACAAGGTCTTTAGCAGGATTAATACAACGTTCAAAGACTATCTCAACGTAATCCAGTCTTTCATTGGGAACAAAACCAAATTCACAATGTTTGCATTGAACTTCAACATTAGGAATCTCTTGAAGGGAGTAGTATGTACCATTGGCAGCCTCGCAAACTGGACAAATTACCTTATATTTTGTTTTTAGTATTCCAATATCAGGGGCAGCAGCTAATAGAAACATATCTATGGCTAAATCAAGATTTATGTCTGTTTGTCCTGAAAATCGCACTGGTGATAGGTTAGTAAGAACAGCTTTTCGCTGGATAGCAAGCCATGAATCTAATGAGTTAATGGCGAGTGAATCGATTTGAAAATTATTTAAACGTCTCAATAGCGGAAAGTACATGCTTTTGTTCATCTCCCGTATGGTATTTATAAAAGTGAATAATATAATACTTACTGGTTACTTCTAATTTTGTGGAAATATTATTCTGAGGATCACTATCGTAGAACCATTGAATCCATAGTTTGTTAAATGTTTTTTGATCATCAATAGTATCACGTGTATCAAAGTAAATATCTTTTAACCCGATTCCTTCGGAGTCATCTGTAGTTGCATTAACTCTTGCTCCAGTTTCATCGGCATATAAAAATCGCTCAACAGTGCCTACCTTACCAATTGAGTAAGCCTTAAAATTAAAAAAATCCTCCTGAATAAGCGCTCTTTCAAGCAGTCTCCTTACACGAAAGGGTAAATTAACAGGTTTTTCACAAGATGGCAGACCAATAGACGCGGCTACTTCATTACAAAATCTGGTGATTTCTGACTCAAGTGGTCTAACTTTTTCAACGTAAGGTCTCTCAGCTTTGGTAGTCATTTCCTTAAAAATATTGTACAGAATAGACTTCATTTCGTCATTTGAAAAGTATTTAAGTGAAAAGATTCGGGATAGATAGTTTGTATAATGATCAAAAGTAGCGACTGATTTAGCAGAGGTTTCATTGGAAAAATTACTGCGTGGACGCAGTGCAACAATTAGCTGCTCATTAATAATATCAATGGTAACCCATGCATAGTCAGTATCTTCTAACGAACTTGTCATTTCACCTGTCGTTCTATTAACTAGGACCATGTTTGCAAAACAAAGTACAATTTGTTGGACTGCCGCACCAACACGATTAATTTCAAGATGTACTAGTTCAGGCTTATCAGAGTGAGGAACGAAATCTATATAATTTGAGAATTCTTCGTTTGGTAAACCAGCTGTTTTAAGAGCCTCTTTTAATCTAGAAAAGTCCTTAATTTTATGTAAAGTTGCTGAATTAATCCGAGTAATGAATAGAACACGATTATGTCCGTAACGTAACTCGTGTGATAAAAATTCTGCAAAAGTCTCTTTAGGTAACACATTATTATTAATTGCTTCTTCTATTCTTGCAATTAAATCAGCTTTCAATCCAGAAGATTGTATAGAAGGAATTGGTCGCAGAAAATTTCTGAGAGATTCAAAGTTTAAATACTCAATTAAACGCCTATTAATTTTAAAGTAGGACTCCATATTTACCTCTCCTAATTATCAGCATCAATTAAATAAAAACATGTCATTTGCTTTTATGTATAAGTATTGAAGAATTCTTTAATCCATACGAGGTTCCCCAATGATATCTAGTGATAAAAAACTCGATATACTCTATTTTTGAGATTGGAAGTGAAACCTTATGATAGCAAAGAGCAGGGTCGTTTTTATCACCCAACAAAATCTGATTACCATAAGTGGGATAGAGAAGATACGCATCTCGAATGACTTGACCATTCGATAATCGAATTTTCACTTTGATTTCTACAGAGTCTATTGTTGTAAAAAATTTGATAGCTGGTTTAAGAAACAACCAATATAAAACTGTAATGAAACATAGTGCTAAAATAGCATCTACTGTTTTTGTGGATAGGACCGCATCATCTAGAAATGCAGAATAGATTAATCCAAGACCAATACAATAAAAGCCGGCACCAAAAACTAGTAGGAGTCTAATCCAAATACTATCAGTCGTTTGCCACTTGTCTTCTTTTTTTGAGTTAAACCATAGTAACACTACACCTATAATTACTAAGAATAACAAGAAAAAATAAGACTGAAAGAAAACTGATGTTTCTAAACCTTCCTTGAATGACTGAAAAATTGAGAAAGGAAAAAGATAAGCTAACACAATGTATTTTACAAAATAAAGAATTTGCCGAAGTTCCTTATTCATTAATAATCGTTCACTCTTAGATGCAGTAAAGATTGTAATAATACCTGGCTTAAACACTATGAATAAGAAAATTGCACTCACAATAGGGATTAACAACCGCATTATTGTTGCATCTGATACAAGTTTTGATAGGTCCATAAGCATTCCTCTTAGAATAGGCATATTTTATCAGTTACACGTATAATACTGTTTTATATGTAAAAAATCCGTCGTATTGTGTCGAAAATCAGGAATGTTATCATATTTACTTTTAAGAAATGGCGAAAAATGAAAAAACCTGCTATTTAAGCAGGAGAAGGTTAGATTACAGCAAGCTTTAATCTATCATGTATTTTTTGTAATCGCTCTCCGCATAGTTGCGGCGTCACTTTAAACTGGTCTGATAAAATGTCCAAGACATCGGGTTGCTTGAAATCATACACTGTAATCATATGGAGCGGCAGTGCAGCGTACCTCGTAAAGTTCCTTGCATCCCATTCCTGTAGCTCTCGGAATGCCGCTGGCATCATAATCTGACGTCCGGAATGACGGAGGATATGACACAGCTCATGATAAAAATGCTCCCTTTGCACAAGTGAAGGGAGTCTTTTGTCTATTGTTATACTTTTGAAGCGTCCGAATTCATATGACATTGATGGAATGTCTTTGTAAAAGAGATGGATGCCTAGTGATCTTGCTATACGCTGTTCGTCCAGTTCCTCGGGTGTTTTTATCCCAAGTTGTCTGTAAAAACGACTAATCCAGGTTTCAAGTGGAGTCGGAGAATAAGAGATTTTCAAGCTGGATCACCTCAGATGGGAAAGTACGTTCGTATAGAAAAGCAAAAAAAAGAAGTCAAATAGACTATTAGTATTATACTATTTAGTGTAAAATTTTCCTATATTTCTTCGTTCTTTTGGACTAAACAATGAATAGGGGTTACTTAGGAATGGATAATGAGAAAAATCACGTTGTGATAATTTCAAAATTTATTAGGGATTATGCAATCATCTCCACGTTTTTGATATATTTTTTAGGATTTATATATACAGCGGGAGAATTGAGTTATTTTGTAAATGGTATAGAAAGCTTTCCCTTTTCCTTAGACTTGTTTCTAAAAAATGGAATACGTATAGTAGTTATACTTATTTTTTGTTTTTTAATATCAATATTTATTTTCACTGGTCTTAAAAAAAATAATTCCAGAAAAAAGCAACGTTTAATAAAAAATTTAAACCCTTTCAGTTGGCGAATGATAGTACATATTATTTTGATCTTAGTTTTTTTGGGCGTTTCAATGTCAGTACTAATAAATTTACAATTAACTTTTTCGATAGCATTAATTACATTGATAATAATTTCTATCGCTTTATTCACTTGGTGTTTAGTTTTAAGTGATGTATATAGAGAAGAAAAAAACCTTAACAATGTAATAAAAGAATCACTATCAAGGAATAACGACAACCCTATAAAATATTTACATTCGAGTAATGAGAATGAGAGTTTCATTCAATATAGAGTTAGTTTTATAAATGGCATTAATGGATATATGCTGTTCGTCTTCTCAATTATCTTAATTGTTGGGACGTTCTTTTCTGGCCAAATATTTCAAAAAACTAAGATTGAGTCATATTTTAGAGGGGAGAGCTCCTTCAAGTTTGCAAGCATATTAAACGAAAAAGGGGGTAGACAAGAGTATCTTGTAATTGAAACTACTAAAGATCTCTTATTGGGAGTTCAAAACGGAGCACTAGTAGTCTATCCAACGAATAAAGTTACAAAGGTTGAAGTTAACGATGTATCTCTTATTGAAAGGGGCATGGCTAATTCAACTAATAAAAAAAGTGAAGATGAATTAATGGTTTTGAACTCCGTCGATCGGTTTTATGTGGCACTAACGCGTACTCTTGATGCAAAACAATATGTTGAACTAGTAAGTCGTCGATTCATTAAAGACAAACTGAACTATACACCAATTGAAGTTATTAACAAAAGGATAAATAAGGAGAAAAAGTATTTAGGAAAAGATATAAATAAATTCCTAAGTTACTCAGTTTCTCAACCGAAGAATATAAATGGTAAAATTGAGGTTTTTGTTAATGAATATTGGGAAGACGAAACTGTTACCGTTAGATTTTTATTTGAAAAAGAAGGGGAACACTGGAAAATTGATGATATTAACAACAAGAACTTTTTATTGAGATTTAACTAACAAGGAAACCTCTTGATTATAGATCAAGAGGTTTTGTCGTTTTATGTCGGATATACACGATCGAAAGTTGTAGGTAATTGGAACTGCTTGGCGAAGTATTCATAAAGCCTAAGAGTTGCAGAAAGTAATTCATGGCCAAAACTCTTAGTATATAACAAATATCATGCATTACAGAATATCCAAGTGATCATAGAGTATTTTTTTAAGAACGACAATTGCTGAAGTGATGCATCAATGGTACTTAAGAAATATTGATGTCATTGAAATCACCACAAAAATAAACTGGAAAATGGAGTATATAAAAACAAAGAAATTGGCAAATTTGGTCTAACCTAAATGATGGAATATGAACTGATGAGGGATTGAAAATGAAAATTAAATGGGCTCAACTATCAGATATACATCATATGTACAATGATTACGACACAACTGTAATGCGAGATAATCTAATTGAGTATCTTCGAACAAACAAAAATGAAATAGATTTCCTGTTCATCACGGGTGATATTGCACATCAAGGAAGTAAGTATGGTCCCGAAGTAGTATCATTTTTAGATTCTGTAATTTCTGCTGTGGAAATTAGTAAAGAAGAACTTTTTATTGTTCCAGGTAATCATGATATCAAAAGAAATCCCATGGCTGACAGATTAACAAGTCAAATTTTAAGTTCAGCAAATGCAAAAAATGAAATTAATGGCCTCGATACTGACACTTATAACACATTAATTTCAATTCAAGAACCCTTCTTTAATTTCTATAAGGAGTATATAGGTGAAGAATATCCAAAAGATGCTTTACATTTTGTTAAGCGAGGCCCAGGGTTTAATGTTGTGCATATAAATACTTGTCTTATTGCAGGAACAAAAGGTGTTGAGGGAAGGATTCTTGTTGGATTAAATAAATTATACGAGGCATTAAGGCATTTACCAAAAGATGATTCCTTAAACATAGCAATAGGGCATCATACCATCAATTGTATTCATGAAGATGAAAAAGAAAGTTTACTTAACAGATTTTCTGATAGTCAGATCGATTTATATATGAACGGTCACGTGCATCGAGCTGCTTATCATAATGAATCAGATAACTATAATAACACCTATATGTTTACTTCTGGATCGGTTATGGTAGACAGTTACTCAGATCCATTATTTATTACTGGTGTTATTGATACCGAGCAAGCCCGTGGTGAGGTAAAATATCACCGTTGGAATAAACGGGGAGAATACTGGCATCAGGATAATACAGTAGGAAGACAAGTGGTTGAAGGTAGCTATAAATTTGAATTAAAGCGATTAAAAAAAAACACTGAGGTAGTTGAGCTTGATACACCTCTTGCAATAGACGAGGATGAGTTTAAGAGATTTCTGATTGAATTCCATACAATCGTAAATAAAGAAGCTAATTTGAACGAAAGATTTGTGCCAAAAGATATTACCGAAAAATTCGTTAATATGGTGTGTTCACCAACTTTGGAGCGCCAATTTGACAGATGTTCAGCGCATTTTCCCATTATGAATAAAATATTGGGTACAACATCTTTTTTGGGTTTCGATAAACGATTTATAATCCCGGACGTGATTATTACAGAGTATTTGAATGTGCTTTACAACTATGAAAATGGTGACTTAATCCTTCAGCATATGATAATTAACCTGTGTAACAAATACAGAGGAAAGGTTGATTACTCTGAGGAGAGATTAAAATCTTATCTCCGAATTGTTATTTTCTGGAGTATCTGCGAATGCGACATTTTCAATGAAGATAAAAGGAAAAGGAATGTAATTAACCAATGAATTTTTTTCTGTTATCAAAGCATCAAACAATTGAGGAAAATGTCTTAGTTTCATCCAAAATATTATACGAGCTTCTAAATAAGAAAAAGCATATTGATCAACTGTTTTTGGAGTTTGCTAAGAAGCAAAACATCGTTTTAAATTTAAATATTGAGAGAGTGTTATATTTATCGCTGACTTTCTTATACTCCCTTGATTTAATCTCCTTGCAAAACAATTTAGTGATGAGGAAGAAGAAAAATGATTCTTAAGAGGCTACTAATATATAGTTATCAGACAAAAGAGACTTTAAAGGAGTATATATTTAATCCTTTTGGTTTGAACGTTATTTTAGGCGAGAAAAAGGAACAAGGTAAGGAAACCAATGGGGTTGGCAAAACCACAATGGTCGAATCAATTAATTTTTTGTTAGGGGGCTCTTGCCCTGATGACTTCGTTGGAAAGCCATTGTTAGCAGAAAAGGACGTTTTGCTTATTCTTGAAGTGGCTGCTGATAATCAAATTATCTATTTGGCAAGATTAATAAATCAACCTGAAAAAGGATACATTTTGAATGGCAAGAGTCAGTCTTTCGATTTAAGGGACTGGATAGATAAAGAGGATATTGATTTCAAAAAATACATTAATGATGTATTACTCGGATTAACACCTGAGGAACCATCCTTTTCAGCTCTTCGAGAATACATTATTAGAGATGAAAAAGAAGGATTTACAAATATTGGACTTGTGAATAGAGCTGCTATGAATCAAGCAATGTATCTTGCTTATTTGTTTAATTTACCTTATGACTTTGAAAAAGAAATTGCTAAGTTAAAAAAAGAACAAAAGGAAAATACTCAGAAGTTAAATTTGATAAACTCATTAAAGAATGAGGTCAGCGATTTAAGACTGCGCGAGAAAAAGTTAACTAAGGAAATCCAGGAATTAGATAATATCATTCAAAAGCTAAATATTTCTAAGAAATTTTCAAAAAATGCAGAGGAATATCAGGTTTATAAGTCACAATATAATGAACTTCAAAATGTACTTTTTGAATTAAAGCACGTCAGAAAACAGTATCAGAATAATATCAACGATCTCCAAGTTAAGTTAGAGGAAATTAAACTTATTAATGATATTGAGCCTTTTTATAATCAATTAATTGGCTTCTTTCCTGATTCAGTCAAACAGAACCAACAAGCGATTTTTGATTTTTATGATTTTACTGTTGAAAGTAGAGGAAAGTACTTCACTCATAAGATTAATGAACTGGACTATGATATCAAGCAAAAGCAGAAACAACTGGATGAATTAAGCGGAAAGCTGCAGAGCTACACAAAATCACTTAAAAATACCGATATTATCGCAGATTTGACTCAGATCACAAATGATAAAAGTGCAAAATATGAAGAGTTAGCACAAATAAGAGTTAAAATTAATATGTACCAAACAAAGACTGACGTAACTGCTGAGATTAACAGAATAAAGCAAGATATCTTAAAACAAATTGATATTAAACTCGATATTTTTAAGACCTATGAGGCTTCAATCAAAGATGTTAAGGAGCTTTTCAATAAACTCGTATTAGAAGTATACGATGAAAGTGGCGTTTTAGATATTGAACTAAACAACGACACTGGCATCAAGGACACTACGGGAAGAATTAAAATGAATTGTAAAATTGATGATGAAAAATCCCACGGAAGATTACATATGAAAATCAATATGTTTGATTTAACGTGGTTTATCGACAGTCTTAACAAGAGAGATAATCTGTGTTTCTTAATACACGATGGATCATATTCAAAACCAGACAGATTTGCAAAGTACCGCCTTTTGACATTTGTCGATAAGTTACTTAAAGAAAAGTCTAAAGGGCAGTATTTTATTACTGTAAACGTTGACGAATTAGAAGAAACTGCGATTGCAGAACTGTACAAGAATGAGTCAGTTATTGCAAGGCTAATGCGTACAGAAGACAACAAGGAACGATTTTTTGGCTTTCGTTATACTTCTTAATATTCGGGAACACGAAGGGGAAGGATTGTATATTGCACAACAGAAATGCTCAATATTGCAGCAAGATTTGATGCAACTACAATTCACTTGGTTTGACATGGAGAGGTGGTCATGATAGGCTAATTAGCCTGTGGCTTCGCCCTTCGCAGTGAATTATGCCCGCAGAGGCTCCATGTCAAACCTATGCATAAAAGTTACTTTTTGCTGCATATTGATAAAAAATTATCGCAGCAAAATTTGGCACTCTTAGATTGCCAAACACAGCCGGGAGTACAGTTCGGTCAGCACCCGGAATTTCTTGAAGATTACCTTCCGTGGAGTCCAGAAGTTCAAGAAGCCTGTCAGTAGAGCAGAACTCAGTTTACACGAGTTTCTGCTCTTTTTCTATCCACCGAGTTTTTTGACGCTTACCCCTTAACTATGTCCAGAAGTCACATAATCTATAATCTTATCATTAAGAGAATGTTCACCTCGACAATAAGAATAAAAGTGGTTTCGCTTTGAAATTATTAAATCTTTTAGTGAAAATAAGATTGCACGTTTTAGCCATTGTGAATGAGTTCCTTCGTAGCATTCCAATATCCACGTTCTGGTTTCTGAATCTCCATGTTTACCAAGAAGTAGAAGTCCATTTATTAATACGGCTTCATGAACATTGGCAGTAGTTAAGAAGTTTCTGAGCTTAGTAACATGATCAATTTTTAACTCATTAGTCCTGTCTAAAAAATGAATGAACCACATGAGTTGCCAATCATAACATATCGCATGAGTTGTAATTTTATTGATTACATCATCTATGATGTATTCTTTTATGAAGTTGTCATCAAGTAAAGCTATGAAATAATTTACAATTTGTGGGGTAACAACAAAAAGTTTTTCGATATTTTGGATAATATCGCTCAATATCTCTTCATCCTTAGAAATCCTAAATTGTTTTAGGCAGTACCTACAGATATATGGATCCGGTTGCTCCATGCTTAATTGTTCTCTAAATAATTGTCGAAACGATTGTAATCGTATTTCGTGATCGAGCTGATCATCATCCTCTGACCCTGAATATGGACCAAAAGAAGAAATAGAAGCGTCAAACCATATTTCATCTGAAATTTCTTCAAAACGACGCTTGAATGGAAACAGCAATTCATCAACATCATAATTTGAAATTATTCTAGTTTTTCCTGCATTCAAAGCAAGGCCAAACCTATTTAATTTTTCTTCTAAGAGTAGCAGTACACTTTGAGCCTCTAAGATGGAATTGGCACCTAACCTTATATCGTCCATATAACGGCAATAACTGTCGTATCCGTTCCGAATCATAAATTTATCTACAGGGTCTAAATATACATTTCCTAAGTAATCGGATGGCCACAGTCCCTGAGGAATACTGTATGAATTGCCTTTATTCCATTTCCTTAATAAATTCATTAATAATTGAACGTATTTTACATTTGCCCCCAATCCAAGTAAGGTGTTCTCAAGATCATGGTGATAAATTCGCTCAAAATAGGATGATACGTCAGTGATTATGATAAAATTGTAACCGCTGGCAATTTCTTCTGTTTTAACATTAAATGTTTTATATGATGCCGATTCATATTTAAACATTTTTTCAGATTTTCGTTCACAAGAGTATCTATAGCTATGCACGACTTTATCATCAAGTGGTACTAAATTTTGTTCTATCTCTTCAGCTAATTCATCTACTAAAAATTGATAGTATATTCTGTCTTCAATAGTTGGTATTGATCCAGGTCTTGTAGTAAATGATGCTTTAGGAACTCTAATAGTTCGTAACTGTTCTGGACGATAGCTGTCTGGTACTGCGCCACTCAACAGAAGTTCAATTTTTTGTGCTAAAGAATCAAGTAGCTCATTATGATACTTATCGAAGATCCTATATTCAAAATCTGATAGTATAAAATCTGTTTTTCGGTCTTCTTTAATTCGTTTCCAAGATACTATTAATTTTTCTTTCAGGTCCATAATTAGATACCTCTCTTAATATGCAAAAATTCGAGGCACGGATATTAAAGTATCGTGCTTTGCTGTCATCTCTTATTCTCCTGCTCCGCTAGATACCTCAAGTACCTTACATGCTCTAAAGCCTTCTGTTTGTCTTCCTCGCTTAGCTTGTCTAGTTCGTAGAAGAAGAGGTTTTCAAATTCTGG
>JAPSLU010000144.1 GCA_031180405.1 Bacillus sp. (in: firmicutes)
CTTTATTCCCTGGTAACTGTCCACCTTCACCAGGCTTAGCACCTTGAGCCATTTTTATTTGAAGCTCATCAGCGTTTACTAAATAGTGTCCTTTTACGCCAAAACGACCAGAAGCAATTTGTTTTACTGCACTTCGACGTAAATCTCCATTTTCATCAGCAACAAAACGGTTTGGATCTTCTCCACCTTCACCACTGTTGCTTTTACCGCCAAGACGGTTCATAGCAATCGCAAGTGTTTCGTGTGCTTCTTTACTTAGTGATCCAAATGACATCGCACCCGTTTTGAATCGTTTTACGATTGATTCTACAGATTCTACTTCATCGATTGAAATCGATTGTCTGCTGCTGTTAAATGTGAATAAGTTACGTAAAAAGCCAATTCTTTCTTCATTTGCAGCATCAGAGTACTTTTTAAATAAGCTATAATCATTTTTACGACAAGCCCACTGTAAAGTGTGGATCGTTGTTGGATTGAATGCATGGTGCTCCCCATTCTTTCTCCATTGGAAGTCACTTCCTGAATCCAATACCTTATCAACTTTTTCAGAATAAGCATCTTGATGGCGTAATACAGCTTCTTTTGCAATTGTATCAAGGCCAATACCACCTAATTGTGATGCTGTTCCGGTAAAGAAACGATCAATAACATCTTGACTAATACCAACCGCTTCAAAAATTTGTGCTCCACGATAACTTTGAACAGTTGAAATTCCCATCTTAGACATTACTTTTACAACACCTTCAGTAACACCTTTGATGTATTTTGCAACAACTTCTTCATAGCTATATGGTAAGCTTCCATCTAAAATTGCTTCTTTGTAGGTTGCAAACGCTAGATAAGGGTTGATTGCATCTACTCCATATCCAATTAAAGCAGCAAAGTGATGAACTTCTCTTACCTCACCTGACTCGATCACAAGGCTAGCTTTTGTACGAGTACCTTGGCGAACTAAGTGTTGATGAAGAGCTCCAACTGCTAATAATGCAGGAATAGCAATTTTTTCAGAGTTCATTGCACGATCAGAAATGATTAGGATATTTACACCGTTTTTGATTGCTTCATCTGCCTCAGCACATAATTGTATTACGGATTCATCTAAATTTTCTGTAAATAATGCTTGGATTGTTTTACTCTTAAATCCATTATTTAAATTTAGTCGTAACTGTGCTAATTGGTCATTAGAAAGTACAGGAGAATCTAATTGAATTCTACGTGAATTCTCTTTCGTAGGATGAAGAATATTTCCTTCGGTTCCTAGTAATGTCATTGTTGAAGTTACAATTTGTTCACGAATCGCATCGATTGGTGGGTTTGTAACTTGTGCAAATAATTGCTTAAAGTAATTAAATAGCGATTGAGGACGATCTGATAACACAGCAAGCGGTGTGTCGTTCCCCATTGAACCAAGCGGATCTTTACCTTCCGTAATAATAGGAAGTAAATATTTTTGAATATCTTCATACGTATATCCGAAGGCACGATGGCGCTCAGCAATATCCGTAATAACTTCTTCTTCTAATACATTAGATTGGTCATCAAGTTTAATAAGCTGTTCGTTTAACCATTCTTGGTATGGCTCTTCTTTCGCCATTTCATCTTTGATTTCTTCGTCAGAAATTATACGTCCCTGCTCTAAATCAATTAAAAGCATTTTTCCTGGGCTTAAGCGATCTTTGTAAAGAACATCCTTTTCTTCAACTTCAATAACACCTACTTCAGAAGAGAAGATAATGTAGTCGTCTTTTGTTACATAATAACGTGCTGGACGTAATCCGTTTCGGTCAAGGATAGCTCCAATTTGCTTACCGTTTGTAAATGAAATAGCAGTTGGTCCATCCCACGGCTCCATTAAGCAGCTATGATATTCATAGAATGCTCTTTTTTCTGGGCTCATGTGAGGATTCTCTGTCCATGGCTCCGGTATCATCATCATGGCAGCATGTGCTGGTTTGCGTCCTGCTAATACGAAAAACTCAAACGCATTATCCAGAATTGATGAGTCACTGCCTTCGGCATCAAGAATTGGAAGAACTTTGGCAAGATCCTCACCGAATGCTTCTGATACAAACTGTTGCTCTCTTGCTTTCATCCAATTCATGTTTCCACGTAGCGTGTTAATTTCGCCGTTATGAATCAAGTAACGATTTGGATGTGCTCTTTCCCAACTTGGGAATGTATTTGTACTAAAACGTGAATGTACTAGTGAAAAAGCAGAGACAAAATCTTCATCCTGTAAATCCAAATAGAATGCATCAACTTGTTCCGGAGTTAAAAGCCCCTTATAGACAATTGTGCTGCTGGATAGACTAGTAAAGTAAAAACGTAGTTCACGTTCTCTAGCCCAATTCTCTGCTTGTTTACGAATAACATATAATTTACGTTCAAACGTAATATTATCTCGAATTGAATCATTTGCCCCAATAAATACTTGGCGAACAACTGGACAGCTCATTTTTGCAACTGGCCCAATTTCTTCTGCGTTTACTGGCACATCTCTCCAGCCTAATAGTGTTTGGCCTTCAGCTTCAATAAAATTGTTAAGTTGTTCTTCAATTTGTTGGCGCTCAGAATCGTCATTTGAGAAAAACATCATTCCTACACCATAGCGACCTTTTTCAGGAAGAGTCATTTCCTGACAAGCCTTTTTGAAGAATACATCAGGAATTTGCACCATAAGTCCAGCGCCATCTCCTGTTAATGGGTCACTGCCTTGTCCACCCCTGTGATCTAGTTGACAAAGCATATTTAGTCCTTTTTTTACAATATCATGTGTAGCATGGCCTTTAATATGAGCGTATAAACCGATACCGCATGCGTCATGTTCAAATTCAGGACGGTAGAGACCTTGTGCTTTAGGTATTTGATTGTAAGTCATGTATATCTCCCCCCGTTAGATAATCTTACACCCGATAATTTTCAGATAATTACATTATATCTTTCAAAATTAATATTAACAATATATAATTTAGATTAAATCATTCTAATATTGATATATATATATATGACCGGAGGTCTAAAATGGAATTAAGACAGTTACGATATTTTATGGAAGTTGCTGAGCGAGAACATGTATCAGAAGCTGCACAGTATCTGCATGTTGCTCAATCTGCAATAAGTCGCCAAATTGCGAATCTAGAAGCGGAATTAGGTGTTACTTTATTTGAGAGAGAAGGGCGAAACGTTAAGCTTACACCTATTGGTAAGGTGTTTCTTACACACACAAAAACAGCCATGAAAGCAATCGATTATGCAAAAAAACAAATCGATGAATATTTAGATCCTGAGAGAGGAACTATTAAAATCGGCTTTCCCACAAGTCTTGCAAGTCACTTATTACCAACAGTGATATCAGCGTTTAAAGAAAAGCATCCTAATGTTGCTTTTCATTTACGACAAGGCTCTTATAGTTTTTTGATTGATTCAGTTATAAATCGAGAAATTGATTTGGCTTTTTTAGGGCCAGTTCCTCAAAATAATCCTGATATTGAAGGGTCTATTTTATTTACTGAAAGCATTTTAGCATTAATACCATCTTCACATCCCCTTGCTACAAAGAAGAGCATTCTTCTAAATGAACTAAGGAATGATTCATTTGTATTGTTTCCAAGAGGATATATTTTACAAGAAATCGTTGTTGAGGCTTGTAAACAAGCTGGGTTTGTTCCGAATATTTCTTCAGTAGGTGAAGATTTGGATGCCATTAAAGGATTAGTGTCAGCCGGGATGGGCGTCACATTGCTACCTGAAAGTACATTTCATGAATCAATCCCACGTTTTACTGTAAAAATACCAATAGAACTTCCGTTAGTTCGACGCTCAGTTGGAATTATTGTTTCTAAAAAGCGAGATCTTGCCCCTTCTGAAAAAGTTTTCTATCAATTTGTAAAAGACTTTTTTTCTATGTTGGAACAATATCAATAAGGTGCTTATTTATCTTAACATGTATAAGTCTACTTTTTATTTTGTAAATAATGGTTGATCTGGCTTCAATACTTGTTTCTTCTATTATATATAGCACTTTGCAAGGC
Source organism: Bacillus sp. (in: firmicutes) (assembly GCA_031180405.1). Classification (GTDB taxonomy): domain Bacteria; phylum Bacillota; class Bacilli; order Bacillales; family Bacillaceae; genus Metabacillus. The sequence continues at coordinate 4,032 of JAPSLU010000144.1, forward strand.
TTTCAAAAAAATATAGAACCTAAGCTACTTTCTATTCAGTATCTTTACTTTAATATTTGAGAATTTAGATTGCTACCGAATGAGAGGATCAACTTTTGAAAAGGATAAGTATAGAAAGAAAAGTCTGGAGGGCAAAACATGAAAAAAGAGGAACAATACCTTACTAATGCACCTACTAAAGAAAAAATGACATTACAAACAGATGGAACTTTTCCAAATATGAGAAATATTAATGGAGATTCAGTTAACGAACATAAGAACCAGGAAGTAGCAAACTCCATTATTGCAGAAAAGGAAATTGGACAACAACAAGAAAACAATTAAGCATTCAGGGATTTTCCCCGAATGCTCTTTTTAATCAAAAAAATAATCTGGAAAATCCGTTATAATTCCATCCACATTTGCATCTATTAAGCTTTTTATTGATTTTTTATCTCTTACTGTATATGGCATAACCTTAATATTATAAGAGTGAATCTGCTTAATTAATTTTTTTGTGATAAGTGCCTTATTAGGGTTGATATATTGAACTAACGAAGACCATTCTCTAACCTGAACCATTGATACACCGTGAATCCGATACTTTACCAATAGTCCTAAAGGAATTTGTGGTAAGTCCTTGTGAAATGTTTCTAGCCATTCAAAGTCAAACGATTGGACAATTACTTCGTGATTCTGCGGGCATTCAACTTTACACTTTTTCAATACCTCTCCCATCTTTTTTACTAAATTAGGATATATCACTGGGTTTTTTACCTCAATTAAAAATCCAATTTTCCCTTTAAAGGTTTCTATTACTTCCTCTAGAGTGGGAATTCTTTGACCTATGAACTTTTTATGAAACCACGCTCCTGCATCAAGTTCCATAAGTTTTTCATAGGTATACTCACGTACTTCACCTGTTCCATTTGTTGTTCGATCAACTGTTTGATCATGAATCACCACCAATTCCCCATCTTTTGTCATTTGAATATCTAACTCTAAATAGTCTGCTTTTAACTTTAGTGCTTCCTCAAACGAAGCCATTGTATTTTCAGGAGCATACCCTGATGCACCTCGATGGGCAACAATTGTTAATTCGGAATGACTTTTTTTCACTAGCTTAGGTATAGTCTTTATCTTATTTGCATTTTTCCAAAATAACATATCTTTAATCATGCTGCTCCCCACCCTTTTCTACTCAAATTCTGCTAGGAATTAACCATTTATATAAGGTCAAATCTTTGAAAATCACGCGAAATTAAAGTAAAGTTACTGTTAACATATTTTTAGGAGGAATTGTTGTGAATGATGTAATCAACACATTAACTAGTCATCGTTCTTTTCGAAAATACCAAAATAAACCCTTAAGCGAAGAATTTCTTGATGCGATTCTTATTGCTGCTCAGGCTGCTCCCACTTGGATTCATGGACAGCAAGTATCTGTTATCGTTATACAAGATAAAGAGAAAAAAGAAAAACTTGCAGACTATTGTGGCAAACAAGAACATATTAACCAAGCACCTGTCTTTCTTGTATTTTGTGCTGATTTTCACCGTGCAAAATTAGCAAGTGAAATGGAAAATCTGCCATTTGAAGTTGTCAATGATACCGACGCTTTACTAGTCGGAGCAACAGATGTAGGAATTTCATTAAGTAATGCCATTGCAGCTTCCGAATCATTAGGGTTAGGTACGGTCCCAATCGGTGGTATTCGAAGAAATCCGTTAGATGTCATTGAACTGCTGGAATTACCTAGATATGTAATACCAATTGTTGGTCTATGTGTTGGATACCCATCAGAAGACCCTGGTTTAAATCCAAGACTCCCACATAAAGCATTTAGACACAACGAATCTTACAATTCTGATCAAACTCAATATATTAATCCATATAACGAACAATTCAAAAAACATCAACTTAAAAAGTCAAACGGAAAAAATGACGTCAATTGGACAAAACGAATAGGTCAATTTTATCAAACTTCACATTATAACAACCAGTATCCTGATGTACCCATAATGTTAAAGAAACAAGGATTTACCTGCAAGGATTTAAAGTGATTTTTATAATCTGTCAGAATTATGGGCAGATTTTTTCGTATAATTTGTCAACATTTTATTAAAATAAGTTTACAAACAAATTTTACTATTTTATGTTTCATGTTCATTCGTTCTGGGTAAAGATTATAGGATACAACTTACGGGGGGTGGATCGATTGAATGATCAGATAATAAAAGTTAATGAAGATGAAATCATTCGTCTAGTTCAGGAAGCAATGAATTCCAATATTAGTAAGGAAGAATTTGCACTCTTTCTTAAGAGTAAAGCACAAGAAAAAGTAAGTTAATGTACATACAATGTACGGGACAAATTTTTAATTTGTCCCGTTTTATAATTTTCAAATTAATTACCCCTGGAAGAGATTTCATTCACTTGTTATTTATTTTATTTTTTTAAATTCTTTAATAAATAAATGTGGACTTGTTCTAACTGTAAAAGAATACATTCCCCTTATTGTATGAAGATAAAGTAGGCCCATTTCCTGTGACAAGACCCGGTAAGAAATATCTAACACCTCTTCTAATAAAAAAGTGTCAAAAGAGGTTTGGATCCGCTCGCTTGACAAAATGATTTTGTGTTCTTCTTCTTTATGGTATTGATGGTTATCTTCTATTGTTCGTATTACTTTCATATAAGGGAGGTATGCAACAATTTCCACAATATCCTCTTTCATTTCGGTTAATTCTCCTTAATATAAAGGTGATTAGGTACATTTCTAATAAAAGAAGTGACCTCACCAAGTGAGTATATATATAATACGTGCATTGCTCTCGTACACGCGGTATAAAAAAGATTTCTTACATCCTCACTCCCATATAGCTCATCCGAACCATTGAAAATAAGTACTGCATCAAATTCAATCCCTTTAGCCAAATAAGCAGGAATGAGGACGATCCCTTCATGGTATTCATTACTACGTTTATTAACTAATTGGACGTCTAACTTATTGTTAAGAAGCTGATAAACTTCTTCAGATTCCTTTTCTGATTGACAGATAATAGCCAATGTTTGATAGTGTTCTTGAAGGGTTTGAATTTTATCTATGATTGCAATTATTAGATCTTCTCTATTATTTTTCTCAATTACGATAGGTTTTGCACCTTCTCGGTTAAATGGGTCTATGTTCTCACCATTTTCTAACAATTCACGAGTAAATTCAATAATCGGTTTTGTCGAACGGTAGCTTTTATTCAAGACGATTTTTTCCTTTCGTTCTTCATGAAACAGAGTCATTAATGCATCGATTCCTGATTGAGAATTATGTGCATAGATCGCTTGATTCATATCACCTAAAACTGTAAATCTTGCGTTAGGAAAAAGATGGTTAATAAAAGCAAATTGAAATGCAGAATAATCCTGGGCTTCATCAATAAAAACATACTTCACACTCGTATTCACTTGGAAACCAACAATTTTTTCTTTTAAGTATAAATAAGGTGTTGCGTCTTCGTATGGCAATCTATCATGATTTAGTTCATTTATCGTATAGGAACAAACCTGCTGCCAAACATCTGTTGAAAGTTCGATTTTTTTTTCATCTAATAACACCGTTGGATTGAGGTCAAATAATTGCTGATACATTTTTTTCATATTTATAAATAAATGCGATTTAATCAATTTCCTAATTGAGCCTAATTTTCTTTTTACAACATACTTTCGAAGAAGTTCTTGTTCTCGGTTATAATCATCAAAAGTATCTTGTGAAAAACGCTTTTGTTTACTTAATTTCTCAAAATAGAACTGATATTCCTCTTTACTTAAATACTGGATTTCCTCTTCGACCCAGGGTTTTTTGCGTTCATTCTTTTCAAGGCTCTTTAATTCACCAAGAAGCCACTCCGAGACTAGCTTTACTCGATTTGTAATTGAAATTGTGTTACTTAGTGAATAGAAGTAAGTTTTTATTTGTTCTGAAGAGAATAACCTTTCTCCTCTAAACGATAGATCAAGAAAAATAAATCCTTTTTCACTTAATAACTCAAGATACTGATTTATTAATTTCATAAATTGAAACGATGATTTATACGATGCAGAACTATATTTAACATTATAACCGCTATCACTCTTTGCAGTTAGCATGTATTCCATTTGAGAAAACGGATCTTCAACTTTATACTCTTTCCCAAGGGAATGCTGAAGGTATTGCTGCAACGTCGTTTGCTGCATATTTTCTTCACCAAGCTCAGGTAATACATTTCGAATATAGCTATTAAACATTAGATTTGGTGAAAACAATAAAATTTCTTCAGCCTCTAATGTTTCTCGATATTTATATAGTAAATAGGCTACCCGTTGAAGAGCAGCAGATGTCTTCCCGCTCCCAGCAGCACCTTGAACAATTAAGAGCTTTCCTTTGTCATTTCGGATGACTTTATTTTGTTCCTGTTGAATGGTTGCCACAATACTTTTCATTTGTGAGTTTGATTGGTTGCCAAGTACTTCTTGTAATAGTTCATCACCAATTGTGATTCCTGTGTCAAACATTCCTTCAATGACAGCATTTTTTATAATAAATTGCCGCTTTAGCCTAAGCTCACCTTTAACAACACCTGCTGGAGCATTGAACTCTGCTAGGCCGAGAGAGTAGTCATAATAGAGGCTAGAGATTGGGGCACGCCAATCATATACAAGAAATTCATCTGTTTCTCGATCTATATATGAAGCGATACCAAGATAAATGCGCTCAACTACTTGTTCATCTTCCTCTAAAAAATCAATTCTTGCGAAATATGGGGCTTCAATTAACTTTTGTAAGTTTTTTAAGTCACGATGTAAATGCTTATGACGGTGCTCACGTTCAGACAAAAATTCTGCTTGCTGCTTAATACTCGTAGCTGTTTCTCCAGCTTCCACGGCATCATCTAAGTTAACAGTCACATCATCCCAAAAGTTTTTTCTAATCGAAACAATATCTGTTTTCAGAGTAGAGGTTTGCTTTGTTAACGTGTTTAAATCATTCTTCATTTTATGTAATATAGTGTTTATTCTCTGTTGTTCTTCAAGCTTGCTTTTTTCAAAAGAATCCATGGAACCCCGCCTTTCGTTCATGCAAGAAACATAATCTCCTACTAGTTCTATACCACCTAGTAAAATTCCTACATATACTTTATGCTCTATAAAAGTATTTCATTATACCCCAACATTATTATAGAGTCTTTTTATAACAAAAAAGAGATGCTAAAAATGAAAACTTCCATTTTAAAACATCTCTATTAACAAATTTTATTATCATTCGAAATCAAATTCAGATAAAGAATCCATATGACTTGCAATCATAGCGATAATCGTACTTGCTTCTTCTTTACTAAAAATAAAATTCGTTTCATCTTTTATTAAGTCATCATCTTCTGTTTTAATACGGTTAACACGGCGTAATACTCCATCACCAGTTTCTTGAACGATTCCAAACTGATAGGTGACTTCTACTTCATCCTCATAAGTAAATGCTGTCACCTCTGGTGTTTCCCACTCCACGTCAATTTCTTCAAATATATCTGTATCTTCCTCATAATCGTCTTCTGAGAATTCATCATCCTCAAACTCATCATCGCTTGTGTACATATGAAAGCTGTCATGAACGGCCTCAATAATATCTTCAATATCCGCAAGAAGTGTTCTAGAGGTTTGCTCGTATTCTAGATCAAATGTTTCGATGTAGAATTCTTCATTGTAAGGGTCAAAAAATAATGTGGAAAAATAATCTCGGTCTCCATCCCCTGTCTCAACAAAAAATTCAATCCTAGGATGCTTGGCACCACGATCAATAGACATATGTCCTTCTTGATCGTATTTCTCACAAATCGATTCCAAATGCTCTTGTAACTCACTACTAACACGATCAAACCACTCCATACTCATCCCATATACCACCTTTACATAATATCCTTTGTAGTATGTCCTTCTTTTAGACAACTCTACACATTTTTGGAAGAAAAAAAAAAGAATAATCAAATAGCTCGGGCTATACATATAATATTCACATCATTTAAAAAGAAGAGTGAAAGGAGTGTGAGTTTTTTGGTCTATATAAAAAATCAACAAAATCCTCTTCTCTATAAACATCCTATTCAAGTAAAGGCAACCTCAAATCAAGACATATATCGAAGAAATTACTTACAAGAATTTATAAAAAGCCAACAAAATATTAATGGTGAACTAAAAAATGCGTCAATCAAAATAAATTCACTTCTTTATGAAACAAAGCTTGAACAAAAACAACAATATACTCATTTATCAAAGCAGCTAGAAGATCATGAAAAACGAACAACACCATTAATTGATCACATCAACAAACAAGATGAAGCCTATAAAATGTTCCTTCAAAAATTCAAGGCGATTGATACTTTTAACCAAGAAATATTAAAGAGGTATGAAGAGGAAGAATTGGTAAATCAAGCCATCATCGATCAACTTACCCATCAAGACACTGCCATGCATCAGCTTTCAAAAAAAATAGATCAATTTGAGAATCACCAAACCAACTTAAGTTCGCAATTGGATAGTCAAACTGATATAAATGATCAAATTTTAAAAACCATAGAGATCCAAGAATCTTTTCATAAAACAATTTTAGAACGCATTGATCAACAAGAAGCAATTAATCTAAAAACATCCCGTGAATTAGATAACCTTAAAGCAACTATTTTTGAGAGAATCAGTTATATTGTAGATAAAATTGAAGAAAACTACCGTCATATCACTGGCTATGTAGGGCAATTGTTCACAAAGACTCAAACAATGAAGATAAAACAACCTACAACTGAAACTAAGGAAAAAGAAAAGACCTTAACCAAATAGAAAAACTGACCTCAAATAGCAATTCTTTAAAAAGTATTTTTCTAAAAAATGTGTTTCTGCTCCACGATCAGGCAAAGCTATCTGTAGATGATGTGAATGGAGGGAAATCATGCCTAGGAAGGAACCGGAATTTATGAAGAGCAAATATTTTGTGGATGATCCAGGAAACTGGCATTTGAAAGTAGGAGCTCCTAGAGAATTAGTGAAGGAATTCGAAGACTATATGCAATCCCTAAATACAATACAAGATGAACCAGGAACAATTGACAGTATTCATGTTCCATATCCATATGGTGAGTAAACCATAAAACCCCACTTAGGTGGGGTTTTATGACTGTTGACAAACGCTCGCTTTCCTCGTTACTCACCTTGCTGAGATGCTCATTACCAATCCCGGTAACTCCGCTCCTCTCAAGGCTTCGTGCCTCGAAAGGCAAGCGTTAAC
>JAPSLU010000145.1:0-10001 GCA_031180405.1 Bacillus sp. (in: firmicutes)
ACTTATATAGAGAAAGATAATACCAAGTACAAATAGTAGCTGCTGTTTGTGTGGAACAGTAGTACTTTCTTTAAACTTACCTCTCCAAGGTCCTATTATAATAAAATAGAGGGCAGTAATAACTAGGATTACGACAATAAAATAAGGACTCCATAAAGCACGAAATCCAAATATATCAAAGCTCATGTGAAAATTCAGCTCCTTAAGCTAGTCCTTCATGCATATTATACACTTCCAATAATGGAGTATCAATGAACGTTCTATGACAAATATGCTACTATTTTTATTGCATTTGCTCTCTAGCTAAGACAATTGATTAAACACAATAATATTCTGTCTGATTGAAGAGAGAACATAGATGCAAACGCTTATCATCCTCACGCAAATAAGATGATTGAAAATAGAAGGCTTTATTGCATTCAATTACTAAAAATCAGCTAGACCTTTCAGGGACTATGCGCTGGAAATGAATTTTATAAAATCTTATGAAATTAAAAAGAGCAATCAGCTAAATAGCTAATTGCCCCTCTTTAAAATTACCACCAAACAATAGTAACAAATGTTAATACTGTTAAGCCAGCAACTCCTACACCTGAAAATAAAAATAGTGCGGCAGTTTCATGACCTTTGTGGCTCATATGCATAAAATAATAAAGCTGGAAAATAACTTGAATGACAGCAAGCGTAATGATGAAAGGAATTTTAAACCACTCCCCAATACCATCGTAACCCACTGCAATAAAAGCAACGATCGTTAGAAAAATCATCATAGCAAAAGTTACTACCTGATGTTTCATATCTTCTGCATTTTTCTTACGCCGATAAGCTAAGTCTACTTTAGGGTTTGCTGAATTGTGAATATTGGCCATCAGTTTATCCCACCATTCCCATTAAGTATACAACTGTAAAGATAAACACCCAAACAACATCGATAAAGTGCCAGTATAAACTCGCTACATAGTATTTAGGCGCATTGTACAAGCTTAATCCACGTTTTGCATTTCGAACAATCAACGTAGTGATCCATAAAAGTCCAAATGCAACGTGAAGTCCATGTGTTCCTACTAATGTATAAAACGATGAGCCTAACGCACTATCTGTAATAGTAAAATGAAACTCATGAACATAGTGATTGAACTCGTATATTTCTAGTATAAGGAATGCTAATCCTAAAAGTACTGTAACAATTAACCACAGTTGCATTTTACCAAAATTAAAGTTCTTCATGTGATACATAGCATATACACTTGTTAAACTAGATGTTAAAAGCAACATTGTTGCTGCAAAAACAAGCGGAATTTCAAATAATTCTTGAGTTGTTGCTCCACCTGCAGTTGATTCTCTTAAAGCCAAGAAAGTTGCAAAGAGAGTAGCAAACAAAACAGTCTCTCCACCTAGAAACAACCAAAAGCCAGTAAATTTGTTTTTGCCTTCGAGGGTAGCTTTTTCAGGCGCCGCCGGAAAATTTTCAGCTGTTAACTTTTCTTCAACAGATGCCATTATGCTTTCCCTCCTTTATCTTCATTAAGTAAATCTTCTTTATGGATGTGATACCCATGGTCATCAATTACTGAACGTAAGAACATTGCTGCAAACGTGATGATAAAGCCCACAATAATTGTTGGAAGTCCCCATCCGTAATCTTCGCGATACAATAAACCGAAAGATACGATAAATAATCCCAATGACATAATGAACGGTAAAATTGAGCCGTTAGGCATGTGAATATCCCCAAGTGGTTCTGCTGGAGTCATCTCTTTATTACCTTCCATTTTTTCAATCCAAAGTGGATCTAATCCACGAACTAGTGGAGTTTGTTTAAAGTTATATTCAGGTGGCGGAGAAGAAATCGCCCACTCTAAAGTACGTCCTTCGCCCCATGGATCTCTGCCAACCTTTTTCCCTTTTACTGCAGTATAAACAATGTTAATTAGTAAAAGGATTGTGGCAGCCGCCATTAAGAAAGCTCCAATTGTACTAATAAAGTTACCCGTATCTAAACCCTGACCTGGTAGGAAAGTGAATACACGACGAGGCATACCCATTAACCCTAAGAAATGTTGAATAAAGAACGTTAAATGGAAACCTGTGAAGAATAATACAAAGATTATCATATTCAATTTTTCATTTAACAATTTACCAAACATTGTTGGCCACCAATATACAGTACCAGCAAACAATGAAAATACAACCCCACCTACAATAACATAATGGAAGTGAGCCACAACGAAGTAAGTGTCATGGTATTGATAGTCTGCTGCTGCTGCTGCAAGCATAACACCAGTAACCCCACCCATTGTAAAAGTTGGAATGAATGATACAGCCCAAACCATTGGGGAAGTGTATCTAATAGATCCACCCCAGATCGTAAATAACCAGTTGAAAATTTTAATACCTGTTGGTACCGCAATAGCCATTGTTGCTACTGCAAAGATGGCATTAGCAATTGGCCCTAAACCTGTTGTAAACATGTGGTGAGCCCAAACCATGAAGCCTAAGAATCCAATTAAAACTGTTGCAAATACCATTGAAGAATATCCGAACAAGCGCTTTCTAGCAAATACCGGAAGAATATCTGAGAAAATACCAAAGGCCGGTAAAATTAAGATATATACCTCAGGGTGTCCGAAAATCCAGAAAATGTGTTCAAAGATAACTGTATTACCACCTAATGCTGGATCGAAGAAGGCAGTACCAAATAATCGATCAAACATTAAGAATGCTAAACCTACTGTTAATGCAGGGAAAGCAAATAAAATAAGTGCAGATGCAACAAATGTAGTCCATGTAAATAATGGCATACGCATATAAGTCATTCCAGGTGCACGCATATTAATAATTGTAACAAGGAAGTTAATCCCCGCAATCAACGTACCTAATCCTGAAACCTGTAAACCTAATAAGTAAAAATCAACACCATGACCTGGTGACTCTAAAGCAAGAGATGCATAAGAAGTCCAACCTGCATCAGGTGCTCCACCTAAGAACCAACTTAAATTTAAGAATATTCCTCCAAAGAAGAATAACCAAAAACCTAAAGAGTTTAAGAATGGAAATGCTACATCACGAGCACCAATTTGTAATGGTACAACCGCATTCATTAATGCGAATAATAAAGGCATTGCAGCTAAGAAGATCATTGTTGTCCCGTGCATTGTTAACACTTCATTGTATAAACCAGCACTAACAAAGTCATTATTCGGAACAGCTAGCTGAATGCGGATCAGCATTGCTTCTAATCCACCAACAAGGAAGAAGAAGCCACCGGATATCAGGTAAAGGATGGCGATTTTCTTATGGTCTACTGTAGTTAAGTAGTCCCAAATTGTCGCACCGACCCCTTTTTTCTGAGTTAACGTGCTCACAGTGTTACCTCCCTTTTCATTTTGCTCAAAAATTAGTTACTAGAGACTTTTAATCCCATTAAGTATTCAGTAAGAGCATCCAATTCTTGATCAGACAATTTATCATATGTTCCAGTCATTTTATTCCCTGGCTTATATGTCTCTGGATCCTCTAACCATGCACGAACGCTATCTGCATTATGTTCCATAATACCCGCAACACGTGCACGTTCTCCAAATGTTGCTAAGTTAGGAGCAGTTCTTGCTGCAGCAGGTCTTTCATCTGTTGGAGAAACAGCATGACATGCAATACAGCCTTTTTCTTCAAACAATTGCTCACCTTGTACTGCTAAGTCAGTTGATGCAACTGCTTTAGCATTTTCCATATCAGAGATCCATTGGTCAAATTCGTCTCTAGAAATTGCTTTTACTTTAAAGTCCATTAAACCATGTGATGGACCACATAACTCGGCACATTTACCGTAAAAATATTCCCCAGCTTGGTCAGCTCTCTCAGAATCAAACTTTAACCACATTTGGTTTACATTGTCTACGTTAGTATCCATCTTACCGCCGACAGATGGAATCCAAAATGAGTGCTTAACATCTGATGCAATCAAGTTAAAGTAAACTTTCTCATCAGTTGGAACGATTAAATCTTGACTCGTAATGACTCCGTAGTCAGGATACTCAAATTCCCACCAATAAAGATTAGCGCGAACATTTACAACGATCGCATCTTCAGGTTTACGATTCTCATCATCAATAGCATCCACTTCTGCAAGTTTAAATGTTGCAGAAACAACTGGAACAGATAAGACAAGAAGTAATAGAATAGGAATAACAGTCCAAATGATTTCTAGCTTATGATTCCCTTCAACTTGTACAGGAATGTTGTTCTCTTCACCTTTGCGTCTACGGAATTTAACGACAACGTAAATGAAGATTACTGTTACGACTGCAATGACCACGACCATAATTAGTGTACTTAACACCATTAAGTCGTACTGCATATCCGCTACTTCACCAGCAGGCTTAAGCGTGGAAAGAAACGGTTCACCACAGCCGGCTAAGACAAGCGTCATGATTGCAAATAATGAAAATAGACGCCATTTTGTCAGCCATTTTCTCATAGCTAAATCAAACCCCTCTTTCAGTAAATTAAAATCCCTATCATTTTTCTTACAGGAACTCTTTTTATAAATAAATTCTTTTTAAGGAAAGAATTTCAAGATTATACAATGGTAAACAGCACCATTGATACAAACAAGATTGTTAAGTAATTAATGGAATAAACAAACATTTTAGTTGCCCATTTCATTTCAATCTCTTTGTTTTTAAAGCCTTTGATTCCTAGCAAAATCCAGCCAATGTTTAATGCAGTTGCTAAGATTAAAAATCCGATACCAAGTTCAAACAAATAGAATGGTAAAGGTAATAAGCAAGCAATCCAGACCATGATTTGACGTTTTGTTACTTCAAAACCATGTACTACAGGAAGCATCGGTATATTTGCAGCTCGATACTCCTCGGTTCTTCTCATAGCTAAAGCTAAAAAATGAGGTGGTTGCCAAATAAACATGATTAAAAATAACACCCAAGCCATAACACTTAAATTGGAATCGATTGCTGCCCAACCAATTAATGGTGGTACAGCACCTGACACACTACCAATTACGGTATTGATCGTGTAAAGGCGCTTTGACCACATCGTATAAAGAAATACGTAAGTAACAACACCGACTAGTGAGATAATCGTAGCTGTTAATGTCGTCATAAGCATTAAAGTAAGTCCTACAGTGAGTAGAAAAACCCCTATCCAAAGTGCATGTAATGGATTCATTTTCCCTGTAACTGTTGGGCGTTCCTTTGTTCTTTCCATTAAATGATCGATATCACGATCATAATAATTATTGATGGCACATGATCCAGCAATAACAAGGGAAGAGCCAAGTAATGTAAATAAAACAATATCTATATTTGCTAGAAAACCTTTACCACTAAAGTAAAGAGCTAGCCAAATACCAGTAAACGTAGTAATAGCATTGGAATTGACAATCCCTACTTTAATAAGTGCAAGGAAATCTTTCCAAAGGGTTGTTTCACTTATATCATTTGAATGCTGCTTAACTGCTGCATCATCCAAAACTTTTGTATCTGCCAACTTATTACCTCCTTACCCCTTCATAACCTTTTTTAAAAGGTTTCTCTTTTAAAATTAACGCTGCCTAACGTAGAAATATAGACTTTTTTTGTCAATATTTCTAACGGATACTTTCTCTTTTTATAACGTCATAGCAGCATCCTAATGAAGGCGGTTCCACATACTAATTTTCTACATATTATAATACTAAAAAAACGAGCAATAAAAAACGGTCTACTTGATATTAAAACATAATTTTTCCTTTAATTGTGAATAATTTATGAAGTATTTTTGTCGAAATTGTGAAGGAACAAAAACTAATCAAGTAGATTTTGCTTCTTTAAGCTACCCTATTTTATCACATTTTGCAGATCAAATCTTTCAAATAATAAAGTTTATTAGAAAAGCAAGCTCATATCTATTTCTAGCAAAACCTATATGAATATTCAAGCCCTTCTTAAACAGTATAGACAAAGTTTTTCCTGAATTCTAATTCTTTTTTTACATAAGAAAAGAATCGATATTATTTAATATTCAACCATACTAAAACGCTTAACATAAATATCTAATAACTTTGTGAACTTTTATGATTATTTATTGTCTTTTTCTTCTAGATTGTGTACTATACGATGAGTATTTACTATTTATTTATAACAAATTTGTAAGTAGGTGAACATTTTGCAACGTGCTCTAAAATGGTTCGCTGTTTTAACAACAATTATTATGTTATTTGTGTTAATCGGTGGAGCTCTTGTTACAAAGACTGAGTCAGGTGCAGGATGTGGAGATTCTTGGCCATTATGCCATGGTGAGCTTGTTCCTAGTAATATTACTTTTGAACTTTTAGTAGAACTTAGCCATCGTATAGTCAGTGGACTTGCGGGAATAGCGGTTTTAATTCTGTCAATTTGGTCATGGCGACAAATTGGACACATAAGAGAAACGAAATTCTTAGCTGTTCTATCTATCTTTTTCTTAGTAATGCAGGCACTAATTGGTGCAGCAGCTGTTATGTGGGGACAATCTGATGCAGTACTCGCACTTCATTTCGGGATATCACTTATTTCCTTTGCCTCTGTGTTGCTTTTAACTTTATTGATTTTTGAAGTCGATAAAAGGTTTGATTCGAAAGCGCTTATAATTGACAAAACGATGAAATTCCATATGGTTGGGATTATTGTTTATTCATACGTTGTCGTATATACAGGCGCATATGTAAGGCATAAAGGGGCAAGTCTAGCATGCCCAAGTTGGCCAATTTGTAGTCGCAGAGCTGGTGGATTACCAACAACTTTACATGAATGGATTCAAATGGGGCATCGAATGGCCGCAGGACTAATCTTTATTTGGATTGCTTACACTGCATGGCGCGCTATTAGGTATCACAAAAATCAAAAGGTTATCTATTGGGGCTGGATAGTTGCTTTCATTTTAGTTTGTATGCAAGTGACTTCAGGCGCTTTAGTTGTATTAACTGGGTTGAACCTGTTTGTTTCATTAGCTCACGCCCTTATTATTTCTTGTTTATTTGGACTTTTAAGCTATTTCTTACTACTTGTCAGTAGAAGTAACCTTAATTCCGAAATACAGTCAACAAGTGAACAAAACTTTACTTAATTGTGTAATTGAATTAGATAAGCTCTTTTACATGAAATAAAAGCAAAGATGTACATAAACACTTCCGGTGACTATGTACATTTTTGCTTTTTAATTTTCAATATAACCTTCTTTTTTCTAGTACTTCATCGAATATCTTTTTAATTTAAACTCTAAAAAGCATCTTTTTAACATAGCAAAGACTAACAGCATGGTTGCCCTTTCTGTCCCTCTTATCAATATTAGCGAATTGAAGTACCCTCTCTTGATTCTACAACTTTTAAATCTGCAGAATGAATTTGTTCAGATCTAAGCGGCTTTTTATAAACGTCTCGGTAATTCGTAAACATTGAAACATTCACAAGAAGTCCCATTGAAATTAACAGCAATAAGATTGAAGATCCGCCATAGCTAATAAAAGGAAGAGGCACTCCGGTTATTGGTATTAATCCAGTAAGACCACCTAAGTTAATCATAGTTTGAATTGCAACCATACTTGATATCCCAACGGCCAATAATGTTCCAAAAGGATCCTGACATTTACGTGCAATTGTAATACCTTTTGTTACGATAAAAGACAATAAAATTAGCACAAAAAGAACACCTAAAATCCCTAATTCTTCTGCAATAATCGCCATGATGAAGTCTGTATGAGATTCTGGCAAGTATCCATACTTTTGAACACTTTGTCCTAAACCTAAACCTTTTAATCCTCCTGATCCTATCGCATAAAAGGAGTTTACTAATTGATACCCCGCACCACCTTCATTTCCAAAAGGATCAGAAACTCCAGTAAAACGGCTGAGCTGCTCTTCACTGAAAAAACCTTTTATCACAATATACGGAGACATTAATATTACAAATAAAACCAATAGAGAAATAAGCTTTAGCATACTCTTAATTGCCATACCTGAGGAAACAATCATGCATACAGCTATCATTCCAATAATAAAAGCCGTACCAAAGTCAGGCTGAATGACTACAAAGAAACAAATGAGCCCTGTAAAAATTAATGGTGGTAATACGCCCCGGCTAAATTCATCAATATAGCTTTGCTTTTTATCATAGACAGCCGCTAAGTATATTATCACACTTAGCTTTACAAATTCTCCAGGTTGTAAACTCATTCCACCAATTTTAATCCAACTTTGTGCATTTCCAGCTACATGTCCGATAAAAAATAGCGAAATTAAGAGACCAATTGAACCAAAAACAATAATTTTTAGAATTCTACTATTTAAAAATGCCCTGTAAGGAAACACCATCATTACTAAAAATGCAAGGCTCCCTGCAAATAGAGCAAGTTTTTGCCTTTGAAAAAAATGGTCTGGTTCATATCCATAGCGAGCTACTGCCGTTATCATACTTGAACTATAAACCATAACAAGGCCAAATGAGCATAGTAATATTACAGCTAATATTAATGAGTAATCATATGATTTTATTATCTTTTTTACCATTATTATCTCTTCCCTACTTTGAAGATGGTGTCAATCTAGTTGTTTTCATTTTACTATATCTTCGACCGTAAAAGAGTAAAATCCTTTAAAAACATTACTTTATTCATATAGAATCGTCATTGACCACCACAGTAATCGATAAAAAAAACTCAAACCTATAATGAGTCAGTTTGAGTTTTAGTCAATTATTTTGTTGTAAATGCATCATGTAATGCAGACAACTCACGCTCAAGTGAATCGAGCAATGTTTTACCTTCACGTTCCTCAACAAGGCCTAGTCTTACAGCGAAGTCAATTTCTCTAGATAAACCAAACATTTGTGTATCTAAAACCTCTTCATAAAGAGGACATTGAGGCATAGTTAAATTATCCATTTGAACCTTGATCAATTTCATGATCTTATCAGCATCTGCCTTAAGTACCGCCAGTGCTTTATCTCGATGATTAACAGCAATCTCAGACGCCAATTTAATCCCTCCGTTTCCGAGCGATTACCCTATTCTATGTTATAATATTAATGCCATTACGAGAAAAAAGCAAGGACAATCAGCCTAAAGATGCACATTTGCTTAAAAATTATATAGGATGCTCGTTATTCCAGAATTTTTCCCAATACATGTGACAAATTTTGCATAAAAGCTTATACTTATCGTGAAAAGGGGTGTTTTCTGTATGGATTCAATCATTATGGTAAAAGGTAAGGTACAATATCAAATTACCTTAGATCCAGGAGTATGGATTTTTGATGATAGAAAGATTGATCTAACAACATATTTCCACCAAAAACAAGAGGTAATAGATGAATTAGAAGAGTATACAAAAGCTGTTTCTAAACATTGGGAAAGAGAAATAATAGAAGGGGCTATTTTCCCACCAACACTAAAAACAGAACGTACATATGAGAAACAAAGAATATTAACAGGAACATTCGGCATTCCTTTTAAGCCTTTCCTTTTAAACGCAGAGGTCTATAAGGATGCTTCCGAAGTGATGATTGTTACTAAAGATCAAGAAATTCTCCTACCAATTTCAGAAGCGTATGAATTGATTTTAGGTTTTTGTAAAGAAGGTAAGCCCTTAAAAAAAGACGGTCCAATCCATGTATATTATGGAAATGGCTCAAATGTTGATAATCCAATAAAAAACGTGAAACAGATTGTTATTTTATAATACTTACCAGAAAATGAGCTAACCTAATTTGTTAGCTCATTTTCTATTTCCTTAACATGTAAAAATAGTAGACGTTTCTTAAAGCAAATCAGCTGCTAGTTGAGCAAGTCCCGAACGCTCCCCTTTCACTAGTTTTACATGTCCTGCAATTGGTTGATCCTTAAACTTTTCAACTACATAAGTAAGGCCATTATTATATTCATCTAAATAAGGATGATCAATTTGCTCCGGATCTCCCATTAGCACAATTTTACTTCTCTCTCCTACCCGAGTTAGGATGGTTTTCAC
>JAPSLU010000145.1:10011-11307 GCA_031180405.1 Bacillus sp. (in: firmicutes)
TTAGATATTAGAAAATTTGATGTTAAGTTTTGTGCCTCATCAATAATGATAATTTGGTCAGGAATACTTCTTCCCCTAATATAAGTTAAAGCTTCAACTTCAATGGACCCCATTCCAGCCAAAATGGCATCTAATTCCCCTGGTTTTTTCGTATTGAAAAGATATTCCAAGTTATCAAAAATTGGTTGCATCCATGGTCTTAGCTTCTCCTCTTTTTCACCAGGTAAGAACCCTAAATCTTTCCCAACTGGTACAATTGGTCTGGCCACAAGCAACTTTTTATACGTGCCTAAATCTTCCGTTTGCATCAGACCTGCAGCTAATGCAAGTAATGTCTTTCCAGTACCAGCTTTTCCAATTAAGGTGACTAAGGGCAAGTCCGTTCTTAACAGCAGCTCCAATGCCATTGTTTGTTGAACATTCCTTGGTCTAATTCCCCAAATATGATCCTGATCAAAAACAAGGCGCTGAATTTTCTTTCCAGAATGATCCACTTTTCCAATCGCGGAAGAAGACCCTCCAAGAGCATCCTTCATAATCACAAATTGATTCGGGTAAAAGGGATGGTTGGTTATTTCAGACAAAATCAACTCATTTTTCTCATAAAAACGATTTAAATTATCGCTGCTAATATACATGTCGAGAAAGCCTGAGTAAATACGATCTATTTCAACTACACGATCACTCAAAAAGTCCTCAGCTATTAAGCCAATAGCATCTGCTTTCACTCGAACTAGTGTATCCTTACTTACTAAAATTACAGCTCGGCCATTTTCCTTCGTTTGCTCCTCTAATGATAGGTTTTTTGCAACGGCTAAAATACGATTGTCATTCGTTTTCTCAACAAAAATCTCTTGTAATTGATGAAATGACCGATGATTAAGTTCAATCCGTAAGGTGCCACCATTTGGTAATGGAATCTTCTCATGTAATTTTCCTGTTTCTCGAAGCTGATCAATTAATTTTGAAACCTGCCTTGCATTTCTACCGATCTCATCCATATATCGCTTTTTTGAATCCACCTCTTCTAATACGACTGCTGGAATAACGACCTCATTTTCTTCGAATGAAAAAATAGAATTCGGATCTTGCAATAATACATTTGTGTCTAGAACATAAATCTTCCTCAAACCTCCGCCTCCTACTCCGTTGCTATTTTTTTATGGAGTGAAACAATTAGGGTGAAAAAAGTCAAGCTGTGAATGAAGCGTTGCTAAAATATATGAAAGGATGAATAAAGATAGAAGGTTTATTAGACAATAAAATTAAAAAGCAGAAAAAAAACCAACTAACTTC
>JAPSLU010000146.1 GCA_031180405.1 Bacillus sp. (in: firmicutes)
GATTAAGAAATGGAATTGAGATTAGATATTTTACTCATTGTTTTAGGTACGGGTATTGTTACATTATTACCTAGAGTAATCCCACTCCTTTTTTTGAGTAAAATAGAGTTGCCTAAATGGTTTCTAAGTTGGCTAAGTTTTGTACCGGTTACTGTTATGACTGCCTTGTTGAGTCAAGAACTTCTTTTTGAAGAGAATAATTTTTCACCTCTCTCAAATAGTCATGAGTTATTAGCAATTATCCCAACATTTTTAGTTGTTTTATTAATCAAAAGTTTACTAGGTGCAGTAGTAGTAGGAATGATAACTATTAGTTTACTAAGATATTTTCTATAATTTTTTATATAAAGGAGATAAAAAAATGAATATAGGAACAGATCGTGTAAAACGTGGGATGGCAGAAATGCAAAAAGGTGGCGTTATTATGGACGTCATCAATGGGGAACAAGCAAAAATTGCGGAAGAAGCAGATTCGTGCTGCTGGTGGAGTAGCTAGAATGGCAGATCCTACAGTCGTTGAAGAGGTAATCAATGCAGTATCAATTCCAGTAATGGCAAAAGCTCGTATTGGACATATTGTTGAGGCGAGAGTTTTAGAGTCCCTAGGTGTAGATTATATTGATGAAAGTGAAGTTCTTACTCCAGCGGATGAAGAATTTCATTTAGATAAACGTCCTTTCACTGTCCCGTTCGTTTGTGGTTGTCGTGATATCGGAGAAGCTACCCGTCGTATTGCTGAAGGTACTTCTATGTTGCGTACTAAGGGCGAACCAGGAACAGGGAATATTGTTGAAGCTGTTCGTCATATGCGAAAAGTTAATGCGCAAGTTCGTCAGATTGTAAATATGAGCGTAGATGAAATCATGACGGAAGCAAAAAAACATGGTGCTCCATTTGAAATCTTACTCCAAATCAGAGAATTAGGTCGCCTTCCAGTTGTTAACTTCGCTGCGGGTGGCATTGCTACACCGGCAGATGCTGCACTTATGATGCAATTAGGTGCTGACGGGGTATTTGTTGGTACTGGTATATTCAAATCAGAAAATCCTGCAAAATTTGCAAGAGCTATTGTAGAAGCAACAACTCACTATGAAGATTATGAACTAATCGCTAACCTTTCTAAAGGATTAGGCAATCCGATGAAAGGAATTGAGATTTCATCTATATTACCTGAAAATCGTATGCAAGATCGTGGTTGGTAAAAAATTAAAATAATAATTATATGTTCTTCTACATATCTAAAAACACCCGCTCTTTTAAGTATGAGCGGGTGTCTAAGTGTGTAGACAAAGTGAAATTGCTAACGCTTGCCTTTCGAGGCACGAAGCCTTGAGAGGAGCGGAGTTACCGGGGTTGGCAATGAGCACCGCAGCAAGGTGAGTAACACCAAAAGTGCAAGCGCCTTGAAAAGCCCCGACAAGCATAAGAAGCAAATGAATAGAAGACGTTCTTTGTCTTCGATTCATTTGTGGCTTATGACCTCGAGGGGCTAGGCGCTGTAGCTAGACTCAGAAGAAAGCGAGCATTTGTTAACAGTCTGAACAGACCTTATTAGGTCTGTTTGCTGATGATAAACAATCAACTTTGTTCATTTGCTTGTTTCGCATTTTTCGGTTCATTTCTTCTTTTTCTTTGTTGCTTTCTGCTTTTTTGTAACCTTTGTTGTTGTTCGTTTTCCCCGTCTACAGCAATGTTTTCTCGATCATCTCTAGTCATATAATTAACCTCCCGATTTTATAAATAACAAAGAAAGAGTGGGGTTACCCCCACCCTTAGTAGCCATTATTTATTTAATTATTGTTGTTGGAAAGAACCGCTCATTTGTTGTTGAGCAAAAGAAACTAAACGTTTTGTGATTTCACCACCAACAGAACCGTTAGCACGTGAAGTTGTTTCAGCTCCTAAGTTTACACCAAATTCAGATGCAATTTCGAATTTCATTTGGTCGATAGCTTGTTGAGCTCCAGCAACTAATAATTGGTTTGAGTTGTTAGATCTATTTGATGCCATGTGTATCACCTCCTTGTGAGTATAGAATGTGTAAATACACATGGCTTCATTCATAAATTCATTGGTAATTATTCACAACTTTTTTTAGGATATATCGATTAAAATAATAGTTCAAAATCATCTTTTTGTTTTTGTGAAATTGTTATAGTTTCTACATTCTTTACAGCCTCCGTAACAAGTTCATCAAAATCAACGAAGCTTTCAAACCTAGATACTTTTTCAACTTTAGGCTTTGTTTTCGGGTTAGCAGGAGTAAAGATCGTACAACAATCCTCATATGGCCTGATAGATATATCATGAGTGTTAATTTTTTTGGCGATTTCAATAATTTCTGTTTTGTCCATTGTAATGAGTGGCCTTAAAATAGGAGTACATGTCACATCATTAATTGCGACCATGCTCTCCAACGTTTGACTTGCTACCTGACCAAGACTTTCACCTGTAATTAATGCTAATGCTTGTTGCTTTTCACGAAGTTGATCTGCTATTTTTAGCATCATTCTACGCGTAGACGTCATTGTGTAATTTTCTGGCACTTGTTCCTGAATTTTTTCCTGAATCCTTGTAAATGGTACAATATGAAGCTTAATTTCCCCACCATATGCAGTGAGTTCTTTTGTTAGGTCAATCACTTTTTGCTTAGCTCTTTCACTTGTATATGGTGGACTGAAGAAATGAATGACTTCTAGTTCTACACCTCTTTTTAATGATAAGAAACCAGCAACAGGACTATCAATTCCACCTGATAATAATAAAAGGGCCTTACCACCAGAACCTACCGGTAATCCACCTGCCCCTTTATAGTCATAACATGTAATATAGGTTGCTTCTGCCCGAACCTCAACACGAACATTGATTTTTGGATTTTTGACATCAACCTTAAGCTCATCTGTATGGATTAAAATATGGCTACCTATTTGGTAATTCAATTCGTTTGTATCAAGTGGAAATTGTTTATCTGCTCTTTTTGCTGTTACCTTAAATGTATCATGTGGTTGATATAAACTCTTAACGGCTACTAGGGCCATTTCCTTTATATTAGAGATTTCACTTCTGCATTTAATTGCTAAACTAAATGATTGAATACCAAACACATTTTTAAGTTTTTCAACAATCTCTTCGTGTCGCTCATTATTCAGATGAATGTATAATCGATCTCTGGTGACCTGATAAGTTAATTCTTGGTATTCAGTGAGCACCTCTCTAATATTTCTTTTTAATCGATCAACAAACTTTTTCCTATTCCTACCCTTAGTAGATATTTCCCCAAAACGAATTAATATGTGATCAAATTCCATTTTTTTCTACCTCATTACCTTGGTTAATTTTTCTATACCTTTTCTAAGCGCCGTTACAAAAGGCTCAATCATATCTTCAGTGTCATCGAGTGAAAGGCTAACCCTTATTGCCGACTTTGCAATGTCTTCACTCTTTTTCATTGAAAGCAATGCTTGACTTACTTTTTTATTTCTAGATGAACAAGCTGACGTTGTTGATACGTATATATTATTTTCTCCAAAATAATGGATAAGAACTTCTGATTTTAAAGTTGGAACAGAAAAGTTCAAGATATGTGGTGCAAAAAGCTCTTTCGGGGTATTTATCTTGACACCTTCTAATTTCATCAACTCTGATCTTAATCTTTCATGAGTATGTCGTAACCGATCAAGCTGTTTTGCTTTCTCAAACGACATTCTTAGTGCTTTTGCGAACGCGACATTCCCTGCTAGGCTTTCCGTACCAGACCTTAATTGTAGCTCCTGCGAACCACCTGAAAATAAAGGAAGTAGTTGAACACCTTTTCTTACGAATAAAGCACCTGTCCCATTTAAACTATGAAATTTATGACCAGAAATTGTACATAAATCTATCTCGGCTTTATAAAAATTCAACGGTACCTTCGTGACTCCCTGAACATGGTCAACATGGAATAGTGCATTAGAAAATTGCTTAATAACCTTCCCAATTTGCTCAATCGACTGTATCGTACCAATTTCATTATGAACATGCATAATGGAAACTAAAACAGTTTCTTTTTGAAGTGCCGCTTTAACATCTTCGACAGATACTCGTCCGTTTTCATCTACTTCTAAATATGTAACACGAAAACCATGGACCGCTTCTAATTGTTTAAACGCCTCTATTACTGAAGGGTGCTCAATGACAGATGTGATTAAATGGTTTCCTTTATGTCGATTTGCAAATGCCGCACCTTTTATTGCTAGGTTATTCCCCTCTGTTCCACCTGATGTAAAAATCACTTCATCCTGTGATACACCTAACAAATTAGCTACATGTTTTCTAGATTGACTTAGTAAAACTTCTGCTTCACTACCTAACTTATGAATAGAAGATGGATTTGCAAAGTATTCCTCAGTCACTTTTATATACGTTTCAAGCACTTCTTTATACGGTCTTGTCGTCGCACTGTTGTCTAGATACAACATCTTGTTTGCTTCCTCCAAACAGCTATTTCCCTTCATAGGAAGGTTTATCAATTTGTAATCATATCATAATAGAAGATGAAAGAAAAATGAATTGATATTTGAACCCATCAGTAAAAGGATATATAAATTTCCTTAGCAATAACAAAAACAGGAACAAAAAGATGTCGTACCCATCCTTTCATTCCTGTTTGAAAGATTCATCTATTTTTCCGGTGAAACTTTATTGTGTAGATGTTCATTTAATAGGTTTTGTATTTTATGAAGAGAGCCAGGCTCTACTTGCTCAATCGCAGCTGCTGCAGTATCTAATGCCTCTTTATATTGATGCTCTCTGAATAAATCTTCCGCTTCAACAAACATGTTAGCTAGCTGGGGCTTTCGACTACGATACCTATTTCCATATTGAATTACCTGTTCAAATAAGTAGACTTGTTCAATTAATTCATCAGCAAATTCCTTAAGTGCTTCTACAGACTGAACTGCACTTTCAAGAAGTTCATTGACAATGATCATATTTAGTGGAATTTCTTCTAATTTCACTGTAGCCTTTTGAACGTCCTTCTTTCCTAGTTCAATTAATTGTACAAACTCCTCCGGTAAGCCAGGTATATTGCTTTGATGAACAGATCTGGTCGTCTCAAGCAGTAATCTTTTTAACGAACTTAATTTCTCTCTTGCTTCAAGTTCATCTCTTCTAAGCGTTTGAAGCATTTCACGATATTGATTGTTCTCCTCAAATAGATCTGTGATTTGATTTTGAATCTCTTCAAGTTCCTCTCTAACGATTGAGTGAGCAACATGGTCATCCAGTAGATTCTGTTCAATTTGAGCAAACTTCTTCTCAACTTGCGTGATACGCTTTTCGATTATTTTTTGTTTGTCAAGCTCAGTTTCTGATAATTTATAGCTTTGCTTGACAAGATTTGTTTCTTCTATCGTGGCTGTTTTCTGTATGGAAAGCTTTAGTAGCTTTTCATTTATTTGTTCTTTTGATTGTCTGACAAATTGATTTGCCTCGACCTCTTTTTCTAAAAGATCATATAATTGATCAATGGATTCCTGAATAACTTGAAGACCTTCCTGTATATCTTCAATATCGGCTTCCTCAATTTCCCTACAAAATTTCTCAAGATTACCATTAATTTTTTCAAGTTCAAGATCTAACTGAATATGCTCTAAGTAATAGCCTGCTTTCACCATTTCCTTATAGCCTTCTTTTAATTCGTTGACTAAATTAGGAATTGTAATCGTACACTCTGTTAATAATTTCGGGATTTCATTCATCTTATGTTGTAGAACATCTAACTCTTGTTTTAGGTCGATCAATACCTGTCTAGCATGCAAATAATTGCCTTGGTCAGTTTCAGCATCAAACTCTTTAAGAGAATTTGTAATCGATGTTAAATCTTCTTCTAATTTCCGGTGCGCTTTACCGAACTGGCGGCTATGTGCTAATAAAGTCTTTTTTACTTTTTTATATTTTTCTTTTACCTCTTCACCTTCAACAGAGTTCTTTTCCTCACTAGATACTAACTCGTTGATCTCTTCAATAATTTTGTCGATATTTTCATTTACGGTCTTTAACACCTTATCGATATGCAGAAGGACGTTTTGTGACTTTTTGAAGCGGTATTTATCCGCAAACTCTTCTGCATCAAACAAAAGTTCTTCAACCTCTGGAAGTTGACTAGTTATTATTTCATCCCATTCACTTCTCCATTGTTCGAACAATTCTTCGGCTTGTCCAGTCATTTTTAGTCCTTTTACTTTTGATAATTCATCAATGATTGACCGATTCATCACTTCAATTTTACGTGCCTCTAATCGATCAACTTCTTTATAAATCTTTCTTCTAAACATGTATCCCGCACCAGATAAAATACATATCAGAAGGACTAGTCCAATTAAAACTTCCATAGTTAGCCCCCTCGTTGCTACACAAATCCATGTTATGGAGAATGTCCCTTCTCCAATGATGTCATAAATTTAAACATCATGTTTATATGTTTTATGATCAAGCAAGATTTTCACTTGTAAAATAAAAAAATTATTATTGTTATTTAAAATTAACTAAGCCATACTCATTTTAAATATTCAATATGTATGAGACTTTCTTAATGTTTTTTCAATGTATTTATGATACCATGTAAACGACATTTTTTGACCAGAAATTTTAAATTTTTTACATTATTTGTCCTGTTATAACCTAAGATTTTTTCAATGTCATTAAAATGTTCAAATTCAACCCTAAAAAGCTATTTAAAAATGGAAAACTTCTAAGCAAATCCTATATCTCAGGAGGAAAACCATGTTATATAAAAAAGATGGACATGTCCATACACCGTATTGTCCACACGGAACGAAGGACACACTTGACATGTATATTGAACAAGCCATTAATGAAGGCTTTAATAGCCTAACTTTTACAGAACATGCTCCCCTTCCAGAAGGGTTCATTGACCCAACTCCAATGAAAGACAGTGCAATGAGCTACAATGAAATGGAATCATACATTGAAGATATACAAGCAGTAAAAGAAAAGTATAAAAAAGATATTCAGATCCAAGTCGGGTTGGAAATTGACTATATTATGGAATATGAACAAGAAATAAGGGATTTCTTAAATCAATACGGAAAATATCTGGACGACAGTATCTTATCTGTTCATTTTTTAAAGATTAATAATAGCTACTATTGTATGGATTATGATGAAAAAACGTTTGGTAAAATGATTGATGAGGCTGGTTCTTTGTTTGACCTTCATGAGTTATATTACAAAGAAGTTTTACGATCTATTTATAGTAAATTAGGAAGATATAAACCTAAGCGAATTGGTCATATAACATTAGCGAATAAATTCCAAAAGCGCTATCCAATCACTTTTTCGAATATGAACATGATTGAAGAGGTCTTGGAATCGATGAAAGAACTAAATTTAGAATTGGACTACAATGTTGCTGGTTTAAGAAAAGAGTATTGTGGTGAAACTTATCCTCCTGAAGAAGTAGCTAAACTAGCGAAAAAACAAAAGATCCCTCTCATCTATGGATCTGATGCCCATAGTGCTAGGGATGTTGGAAAGAACTATACACATTATGATCTTTTAACGAATGGCGAGTAACAGATTTTCTTTTGGAGTATGTTCTGTAAGCAAGGAATTAAGCCATATTTTTAGCTCTTTATAATACTGGTGCACAAAATACACTTCATGTGGTTGAATATGAAGGACTTCACTCATATATTGCGGCTGCAAATATGGCATGTGCAAAAGACTTCTTAGCTGAATAATCATATGTGGGACAAAACCTTTTCGAAACAGTCCTTCCTCGATCCCTTGTTCAAATAATGCTTTAATGTAATATTTTTCTTTGGTTAAATAGGTTGTCATCACTTCACGGATCAAAATGGAATCTACCGTCACTTCTCGATAGACTAATCTTGAAAGTTGACGATTCTCGTGCTGGTAGTTCAACAAATCAAGAACCATCCTACTAAGTACAGAATGGGCATGCTCAAACTGAATTCGATTATAATTTTCTTCAATAACTTGTAAGTACCCTTCATAGTAATGGGAAACAAGATATTCGAGTAAACCACCTTTACCCTTGAAATAATAAGAAATATGGGCAACATTCACATTTGCTCTTGAAGCTATTGCTCTAACAGAAGTTCCAGTAAATCCCTTTGAATTAAATAGGTAAATCGCAGCATTTACTATTTTTTGTTTTGTATCCCGTGTATTTACTTGCGTCACTTTTAACACCCCCTATACCTTATGTAACAAATTCAATTAATAGGGGAGTTAATCCTTCAATATTCGCTCGACAAAGTTTTTTCGCAACGAAGAAAATAATCAAAAGGTAGGTTAAAAAGATGTTTCATGTCGAAAATTATCAAGGCAATAAATCCGAAAAAAATTCGTTAGTTATCAGACAACTAAAGGCTCTACTAGAAGGTGAAGAAGACCTGATTGCAAATTTATCTAATGCCTCTGCATTATTAAATCAATTTTTAGAGGATATCAATTGGGTAGGTTTCTATCTTATGAAGAAAGATCAGCTTGTATTAGGACCTTTCCAAGGTCTTCCAGCTTGTGTGAGAATCCCATTAGGTAAGGGTGTTTGCGGAACGTCGGCAGCTAATAAAGAAACACTAAGAATTGCAGATGTTCACCAGTTTCCTGGACATATCGCTTGTGACGCGGCTTCAAATTCTGAAATCGTTGTTCCTCTTTTAGTACAAGGAGAGATTATTGGTGTCCTAGATATAGATAGCCCAATTAAAGATCGATTCAGTGAAGAAGATCAAGTTTTTTTAGAAGAGTTTGTTGAAGTATTAGTACAATCAATTTAGCTCGAAAGGCTTGCGGACTGGAGCTGCGGTCCGCGCTTAGCCACAGTGCATGAATTTTATAAATTCGTAAATAATTGAAAAGGTGGGCTTTTTTAAGCTCACCTTTTCAATTATTTATTTCGTTACATAATCATGCTTGCTGATAACACAAATTATCTTCCCTGGATAATTACTCGGTTTTTTCCAGAATTCTTTGCGGTATATAAAGCTTTATCCGCTCGACTAAATAATTGATTGTAATTTTCCTCATTTTCTGCATCCCAGTTTGACACACCACAAGAGATTGTTACTGTAGGAGAAGTGTTTTCTTTTACTTTTTTCACAATTCTTTCTGCAATAGCTATACCGTCTTCAAGTTCTACTTGTGGTAGATAGATAGCTAACTCCTCTCCACCCCATCTAGCTCCAATGTCATGATCCCGAATATTTTTCTTCATGATATTTGCAACCTGAACAAGGACCTCATCTCCAACTTGGTGTCCATACGTATCATTTACCAATTTGAAGTTATCGATATCTATTAATAAAAATGTGCCTTGACGATCAATTTTCATCGAATTTTCAATGCAATTATTCATGTAGTTACGTGAGTATAATTGTGTTAGTTGATCCATTTTGACCAACGTCTCAAGTTCTTCTCTTAATAAAGAATTTGATAATGCTAGTGTGGAATGATGAATGAGTGATTGTAGTAATTTAAACATGTCAAAAGAAAATTGATATGAGTTTTTATGAAGAACTAGAGCACATCCTCTGAGGGTATCACTTTGAACCATTGGCACAGCCATAACCGAAGAAAATGGCACATTAGAAAGATATGATGTAATGTCCCCTAAAAATAATCCCTCTAAATCCTTTTCAAGCTTTTCTTGGATGTAATTAATATAGACCTCAACTTCATCAGTTGCAAAAAAGCTTGTACTACCTGGAAAAATTTGAGTCTTCCCATATTGGTTTTGATAAAAGAAACCTACCTCATCTGCATCAAATGATTCCTGAATTCGGGTTGACATATAGGTCATCGTTTCAGTTAGTCGAAGGTTTTTATTTAATCGATGTGAGGTTTCATTAATCAATTGTAAATCTTTAATTAACCTCTTTGATTGGTCATAGAGTTGGGCATTTTCCATTGCTTTCCCAGCAGCATTTGTTAGCATAGTAATAAAATTTCGATCTTGTTCATTCAAGCCTGTTGACTTATTTATAACTTGTAAAACACCGTAAACACCCTGTTTCCCATTTAAGGGCGAATAAAAAACCATAGATCCAGTCTCTTCATCAATGGCAATCGTAATTTTACCTGTAACATACGCCTCCATTGCCATTCCATCACCATCTTGATCATCAAACCCTAAATTTTTGATCGGCAAATGATGATTATTTTCATTATCATGAGATATCAACAAATGAAAACTATATTCAGCAAACATTTCTTGTAAAGTTTCAATTAGCACTGCTAAAACATCATCTTTATTCATTAACGAATGGAACTTTTCAGTTAAAAAATAGAGTTTTTTGTACTTTTGCTCATTTTCTTTAACTTGAAGGATATCCGTACAATAGGTATAAAAATTCGAACATGCTTTTGCAACTGCATTAAAATCAACAGAACCATGGTTGTCATGAAACTCTTTTATATCCAGAACACCACACAGGTGATCGTTTTTAAAAATTGGGATTAAAATTTGCTCATGCTTTTGATAGGCTTGTCCCGGTATGAAATTTTGTAGGTTCGAACGAAACGGGAAAGAATCACCTTGAGGAGAAAAACCAGGTTGATTGTAAGGATAATAAGTAGCATGCCCTATAGCAAGCTCCTTTTGAACCACTTCTAAAAGTACACTCTGAATGTCTGTTACTGAAAAGATATCTTTACAATTATTTATAAAATCAAAAAAAGCACCTTTAATAGCTTTTATATGTAATTGGTCATTCATAAAATTCACCCACACTAGTAAGTTACAAAATGAGATAATTCATTATATCATAAAACTATCCCATAAATAGTAAACGGAATGTTTTATTAACCGGCAACTTACTGAAAGAAGCAATAGAAGAATTCAAGAAATATTTTATTTATATAAAGGTTATTGACTTTATACATATAAAAACATATAATGTTCGTTGTGTATAAAATATGCAGCCTATTGATGTTGCAATTATGATTTCATTTTATTCCCCTTTTAATAAGGAGGTGTATCGAGTAACTCTATGCTGCTGGAGCGAGGATACATGAGGCTGCGGCGCAGCGCGCTTTCCTTGATGCCGAAGCGGCGCGCCATGCCGGGCAGGTACCAGACCGGATCGACCGCGGC
>JAPSLU010000147.1 GCA_031180405.1 Bacillus sp. (in: firmicutes)
TCACCTTTTTAAGTGTTTGAAAATTTGTTTTTGAGTGCTTTTTCAACAGCATCTGGAACTAATTCAGATATATCGCCCTTGAATTTCGCTACTTCCTTTACAATACTTGAGCTCAAGAATGAATATTGATTGTTCGTCATCATGAACAATGTTTCTATATTTTCATCTAAGACACGGTTCATTGATGTGATTTGCATCTCATATTCAAAATCTGAAACAGCTCGTAATCCACGTAAGATCGCCTTGGCTTTCTTATCACGAACATAATCAATTAGAAGTCCCTTATAGGATTCTACAACAACATTTGGAATCTCTTTTGTTACTTCACGTATAAGTTCACAGCGCTCTTCTACGGTGAATAACGGTTGTTTTGACGCATTATTTAATACACAAACGTATACCTCGTCAAACACCTTTGCTCCTCTTTTGATAATGTCTAAATGTCCATATGTAATTGGATCGAAACTCCCAGGACATACTGCTATACTACCCACGCTATTCCTCCCCCTTATCTCCGATATTTTCATAAATTGTAATAGAACTCATCCCGTATGTTTCATGTTTTACTTGAGTAAAATTCCCAATCTCTTTATCTAACTGAACATCTGACCCATGCTCGGTTACGATAAACCCATTTTCACCCAATAAGTTATTCTTACTCACTATTTCAATAAGCGCTTTCATTTTTTGTTGCTTATACGGTGGATCTAAAAAGATTAATTGAAATTGAAGGTCTCTTTTAATAATTGCTTTTAAAGCTCGATCAGCATCATTACGATAAACTTCAAAGCTATCGGGTTCTACCTGACACAAATCTAAATTTTTATGTATAGTTTGAATTGCCTTAGGTTCACGATCAACAAATACACAACGCTTTATGCCTCGGCTTAGTGCCTCAATTCCTAATCCGCCGCTTCCCGCAAATAGATCCAAAGCTATTCCACCATCAAAGTAAGGACCTACCATATTAAAAATAGCCTCTTTCACTTTGTCGGTCGTTGGTCTTGTTGTAATACCTGGTACTGCCTTTAATTGTCTACCTTTATAATTTCCTGATACAACTCTCATCTGTTTCACCACTACTTCTTAATGTTTTCACTTCACAAGAATAAAAATATTTCAATTTCACTTTTCATCTCATTCTCTTTTTTTCTTTTCCACAAACAGTATAAACCGAAAAAACAACCTGATAAAAGGTAAAAATCCCTTATTCAAGTTTCACTTTATCCTACCATAGGCCTTCTATAGGATACAATAACTTCCCATTTTTGATCATAAAACTAAATAAAAGTGATTAATAAATCATTATGATATCATAAAAAATTTTTCCATTTATGTATACTGATAGATCATTTGGTGATAATGAGTATTAACAACATCGATTCGTTGATGTTGTTGCCAACCGCGGAGAAGACTTACGTTTCCCCATAAGTTCTTCCTCCGGTTTCTCCTCTCCCTTTGCCTTCAGCCTTTTAGGAAAAAGGTATTGAAGGACCCTACGGATTTAATCATCTGTAGGGTTTTTTTATCTTTAGATAGTTCATCAATCGTGAATAATGATCCAAAGATCCTCTGAACCCTTAACTTTTTTTAAAGTTCATGCTATAGTGAGAGTCGATTAAGACATCATAGGTTTTAGGGGGAGCATTATGATACAACGATTTATTGAACTTGGTGAAGGATATTCGGATATTTATGAGCTAATTGAAACGTCAAAAGCTAACCAACATAGAGTCACACATTTGATCGCATTACATACTAAGACAAAAGGAAAAGAACTTACCTCTCTTGTTGTCATTATGAAGCCCACTAACCCAGGGAAATTTCAGGCTTTGTATATATGTCGAGAAGGTATCCCTAATCCTAATATTACTACAAATAAGCGCTACGAATTATTTCAAGATCTTTCTGTAGACATACAGAAAAACATTATCGAGATAGAAGTAAAGCCCTCTAGTATGTTTAATGAAAGGGAGCTTTATTTCCAGTACTTAATCGGTATACTTCGTTTAAATCATTTCATTCCACCTCTGCAGTAATGTTAAATTATTTGTAGAGTGTAATCATCTATTAAAAGCGAAAAAAGAGGATGACTCACGCGGTAAATGCCCTGAGTCCTCCTCTTTTTTGTTTTCCTACAATCCAATCTTATAATCGTATTCTTTTGCTTTATCAACTTTTGATTCAAATTCGAGCTTTAAAAATGGCTTATAGGATGGTTCTACATGCTTAACAAACGAGTACGATGAAAGTTTTTGAATCGTTTGCTCCACAACATCCATGTTGCAATACAACACAACATATTTTAACCGTTTTGAAACATAGTGAACGTTACCAAATTTTCTAAGCATTTTTAATTGCTTTAATGTATGAAGCCAAACAACAATGCCTTGACGCTTTTCAAACATACTCATTCTCCCTTAGTATCTAAACGAATGTTTTAAAGTTTCTGTAATAATTATAAAAAGTCTAACAAAGATTTTCATTTCAAACAATATTTTGACAAAAAAAAGACCAAAAACGCAAACGCCTTGATAAGCCTTGGGCAAATTAGATGAAGATTTAGCACTATATTAGCTTATGACCTCGAGGGGCTAGGCGCTAGAGCATGATGTAGTCGGTTATCCACCGTTCAAGAAATTTATAAGTCCTTTTAAATTCCTACGCAATTAAAAATTAAAACGAGTACTAAGACTCGTTTTATGATGCCTTACAGCCACAGCTTCCACCTGAACCACAACCGCCACCACAGCTCGATTCAAAAAAAGGATTTCCAGTCGGAACCTTTACATGAACTGAAACAGCTTGACCGATGTGAACACTTATTTCATCAAGTAATGATTGAACTTCATTTTCCGCTTTTTTGAAGTTTGCGACCGTTTCATTTAAGTCCAACTCTCTTTTGATGTCGCGCAACTCTTTTGTAATTTTACGATAATCTGGATGATATTTGCCAAATCGTTGCACATCTTCATACAAGTCCTTTATTTTCGTAAACTCACGAATTAGTTGCTGTGCTTCCTTATCGTTTCTTAATATATAAAAACTACGACGATACTCCTCAACAACCTCTGACTGAAGTACCAAACTAGCAAGTTGTTCCGCATGATCTATTATCATTGTGCTCTCAAGTGTTGCAAACATAGAGTATATGCACCTCCGTTACTCATTTTAACATGAATAACAAGAAATGAAAAATCATTCTCCTTGATTAACCCTTGCCCCCTTATTTAATTAGGACATTCCATGATCTTTTCATATCATAACTTGTAGAATCATTATGGACAACTTCCACTAAAATTTGATGATGACCTTTTTCTAGCCCCTTGACAATAAATGCAGCAGTATAAATATCTTCCATTCTTTCTCCATCAATTGAAACACGTACATGACCTTCTCCATTAATCTTTCTAACGGCTCTTTCTCTAAACGTGAAGGATGGGACATAACACTCTACATATACGTTTTGACCTCGTACATGATGGCTTACAGTTAACTCCCTCTTTTGCGTTTGACTAATAACCTCTACTGTCGGATTTTGCTTTTCGACAACTTGAAGTGGAATAATATGCACACCGCCTTCTGGTCTAGGCTTGTCCTGGGAACAGCCGGTCAATATCCAAGCTACGCATAAAAAAAATAAAATGAAACGATGATTCATGTCCTTATGCCTCCTTTTTCATTATTGTTTACAGAGACATTTGAAAACATGAATGGTGTTTCTAAAAAACATATTCTATACAGGTAGGTAAACAAGTTCAGCCTACCTGTACAGAAAGTTTACTGATTAATCCTGTTGTCTCATTGATTGAAACATAGCGATCATCATCGAAGCCATTTGAATGGAGTTTGAAAACTGCTGAACTTTATGTGGGATCGTCTTTTGGTAATAATTCATCATATCAATTTCCATCGAATTAAGCTCATTGGGATTTCTAGATAGCTTTCTATACCAATACGGTTGCTCTCTAATAAATTGTATTCGTTCCTGGTTTGCTCGAATGTACTCTTGAACATCTTTTCTCATAGCACCCTCCTTTTTGTACCCTATCTAATCTTTCCTAAAAGAAAAAGGATGCTGACTTGATGAAGAGTTTTGACTAGAACCTTTTGAGCCGAATTGGTCAAATAATCCCTGTATTGTTGAAATAGTACTACTCATAGTTGTTATATGATGATTAACTGTATCCATATCCATTTTCTTTACAGCTGTGAATAATTGATTGATAAAGTCTGACTTATTAGCAGAGTCATTTTGAACATCATTCTGTTGTTCATCCTTATATTGCTTCCATATCAAATCGTTTTCTCCGAGTAAATACCAATCTTCAAATACTTCCTGCCAATCCTTGTTCCCTTTTCTTACTTCTTGAATAAGCTTGGGATGCTTCTTAACAAATTCTTTGAATTGTTGTACGGATGGATGTGATTTTTTGGATGTCATTTCCTCACCTCATTGATACATTTGCCTATGATATCTTATTTAACTTACAACAATACTGTTCGCCCATTCTTATAAATTATTTTGTGCAATAGATTGAACAATTGCGATACATAAGAAATTTTTGGTAAAATATCACTATCAAAAGGAGAGGGTAAAGACATGACAAGAGAAAAACTATTGCAATTAACGACAGAGGTTCTGGAGAATGCCAGCGAAGAAGATCAAGAGGTCCTTGAGCTTTTATTAAATGGAATGAAAAAGAAACAATCTCATGAAAAAGGGTCCTACATTGGTGCTCTTCTTCATGCTGACGGAAATTACAACAATCAGCAATTCCGAATAAAAATTCCGAATACCCCAATTATTCAAAACGCATTAAACATTGTTCACGGAGGTATTACTGCAACCCTACTCGATTCAGCAATGGGTGGTCTTGTTCACAATATCCTTCCACCAGATAAAGCAGCCGTCACAACAGAAATTAAAATAAATTATGTTGCACCAGGTGTGGGTAAGGAATTAACATGTATTTCAAATGTTATTCATAAAGGAAATAAAACTGTTGTAACTGAGGGGAAGGTTTTTCGAGACGACGGGACACTTATTGCCCATAGTACAGCAAGTTTTTTTATTATTAATAGAAATTAGGTAGAAAAAAACTTAGACAGTTCTATCTGATGGCCAACAGACTAAGATTTTTGTTTGTTTTCTTTGTGTTGTATATCGGATATTCCGAAAGAAGAGCATTCAGGAAAAAATAAGAACAGAGGTGTCAATGTCTTACCGTTTTAATTTTGAGATTTCAGGAAAAACATTTTGACACCTTTATAGCTTATTCCAAAATTTTAATAAAGTTTTGAGTATAATAAAGGCCGTCTACTCCAACACCTAAATGAGTAAAATCTCCATTTAATAAAGTATCACGATGTCCTTTACTATTTAACCATCCTTCACTTGCTGCAATTCCATCAACATACTGTGCAGCTATATTTTCTCCAGCCATTTGATATTTTACATCTACTTTAGATAATCGATTTACTAGATTTCCTTCCGTAGGTGATTCATGTGAAAAATAATTATTTTCCTTCATGTCCTTACTGTGTGAAAAGGCAACTTCAGAAGTCTCCTCATCCCATTTTACTTTTTCTAGTCCGTGTCTTTTTCTAAACATATTGGTAATAGATAAAATCTGTAGTTCAGCACCACTCTCAATTTTTTCCCATTTTTCTTCTGATATTTCTTGTGGTTCAATCAATTCTCCCCGGTAGGTTACTTCGTAAGAGCGTTGCTTAATGAATGTTTCTGCATCTAATACTCGAATACTTGATAAGATTCCATCAAACTTATCTATGTACAACTGAACATATAAATCTCCAATATTGACTGTTGGTCTAGTATTCATATCTTCTTCTGAAAATTCAAATCGATAAGAATTCCCTTCATATTCTAATGAGAGGCTAGATGAAACAGGTTGAATTTCAAAAATTTCCTGTACAGTTTGTCCAATTTTAAAAGGCTTTGCATTAAGTTCACTACCAATACCATACACAGTTACTACTCTTTGATCTAAAACTCCGATTTGTATATATTCATTTTCTGATTGTTCATATACCCACCAATCATAATCATATGCTGACGGATCAATTCGATCTGGTTCACCTAAAACTGCAGTAATTTCTTCAGATGATTTTTCCATTAAAGACAAAAGACCCTCGCTCGATAATATCTCCTTTTGCTTTTCAGAGGTTACTTCTTCAGAATTTGTTAATTCTTCATTTGATATCCGCACATTTTCTTCTTTTTGATGTTCATTTGGAGTATATTGTCCATAATGAATGAATAGTGAATAACTAAGGAAAATAATAACAAATATAACAATACTTCTAAAAAGTACTCGCAGCTTGACCACCTCCTCTTCCTTTTTCATTTCTATCATTATATGAAATAGCTCAATAGATATACTAGTTATTGGTTTTACAATGAATTATTAACAAGGATTACTAGATTTAATTCATATAGACTGTTTTACCATTATTACCACTATCATCACAACTTAAAACGTTGAATAAATATTCACTTCTTGAAAAAACCTAAAGGTAATTTATAAAGGCTGTTTTCTTAAACTTTGTTGCTATAAGTAACTTGGATGAAACAGCACTATATAAGGTCTAGTGGCATCTTTTCTTCTTAGAATTCTACCTTTTATAGGATAGAAACACTGTTTCAAACAAATTATTAGGTCAATTAGCAACAATCTATCAGAAAAGAGCCTTTATAAAAAATAATGCTTATAGTTATTTTATCAGATTTCAACATTTGTAAGTGTATAAGTTGTTGTTATATAAAATAAATTTAAATATGGTTATTCCACCATTTTTTAAGAGTGGGGACTGTTTTTTAAAGATTGGTATTGGCTAGAATGCATCTGCTAAGGGTCCACTAACTATTTATGGTAGAATACCTTCCTAATTCATAGAAGTTTAACCTGTCACACGATAACTGGTAACTGGCTGTAATCTTCCGGTGTCTTTTTAGTTCATGTCATTTTCTTGATAAAGCAACTAACTATTTATGGGGAGGAAAACATTTTCCATAAATAGAAGTTTCCTTTAACTTTTGTATTATTTTAAGCTATAATAAATCGTGAAAAGGCTTTAGGAGGGAAATACATATGAGAATGGAAGACACGGGTCTAGAGGGTATTACAATAGATCTATCACGTTTAGATGAAATAATGGATGAGATTGGTTTGGTTCGTGCAGGTCAATGGGATTATGAACGTGCTACTTATGATCGTAAGATTGAAGCAAAGGATGAAGTGTTTTACCTTCGTGTGCAAGCATTTGCTGTTGAAGGTGACATTGGTGGTCGTCATGCAGTTGTGAAGCTAATTACACCACTTTTAGGTAAGCACTATTACCCACATGGTGTTGAGTATGGTGAAGGAGAAGAGTTCCCACCAGCTGTAGTCAACACTAGTAAGAACTTACTTAAACAATTGTCAGAAGAACTAAAAAAAGTACAGTAATAAACGTTTAGTTTAGTCAAGTTATCAAAATGAAAAAGTAAAAAAGCAAAGGACTTGTCCGTGCTTTTTTATTTTGTCCTTTTACATTATGTTTACTATGAAAAAGTTTTAAACAATGAAAATCCCTTGTTTTCTTTACATTTCATACTATAATGAAATTAGATATGATTCATTGGAGAGGGGCACAATTTTGACCAGCATTTTAAACAAAAGGACACTTTTTATCATTCTATCAATTATGATCATTGGTGCAATTTCATTTATAATTTTGCCTATTTCAGTTCCACTTATTGTCGCAATTATTACTGCCCTTTTTCTTGAACCAGCCATTCGCTTGCTTCAACGCAGAGGCAATATTAATCGACATTTATCAGTATTAATTGTTTTTCTCATGTTTGTTATTTTAATAAGCGTGAGTGGATATATATTAACGACCAAAGTTGTTGGAGAAGTTGTTCAAATTGCAGAAAATACACCAACTTATATCAATGAGATAACCAAGGTATGGGAAAACTTTGAAGACGATATTGCAAACACTACACAAGATCTTCCACCTATCTTTGTTGAAGAGGTAAGTAATCAAGTTACAAATTTCCTTCAAAAAACAAGAATAGAATTAACAAGCTATGTAAATATAGAAAATGCTAAGGCAATTTTTACAAACATTCCAAACTATCTTGTCAATTTAATTGTCTATTTAATAGCACTTTTTTTATTTATGCTTGATCTACCACGTTTAAAAACAAAGGCTTTTTCCTATTTAACCGAGAAAACTGCTGAAAAAGTGTCCTTTATGATATCGAGACTAACTTTTGTTGTCGTAGGTTTCATAAAAGCTCAATTTTTAGTTAGTATTATTATTTTTGTTGTTTCATTAATAGGATTATTGTTTATTGCACCTGAAATAGCACTTATTATGTCACTTCTCATATGGATTATTGACGTTATACCATTAATTGGATCAATTATCATTATGGGACCTTGGACGATGTACCATCTTTTAACAGGTGATGTTGCTCTGGCAGCAAAACTGGGTGTATTAACAGTTGTACTACTAGTTATAAGAAGAACCGTCGAACCAAAAGTGATGGGCACACATATAGGGCTATCACCATTAGCCACGCTTATCTCCATGTATCTAGGTCTAAAGCTATTTGGAGTACTTGGTTTTTTCATTGGCCCAATGATTTTAATTGTTTATAATTCCGCAAGAGAAGCAGGATTAATTAAAATAAAATTTAAAATTTAAAAAATTAGTAAAGGTTAGAACAGCGCGTAATCACTTATAAAAACTTCGGATTTAGGCACTGCGCGAATAATCTTCTTCGTTGCCAATCTATTTTCCTAATGTGTAAAAAAGAAAGAGAATATCTCTTTCTTTTTTATTCCTCATGAGATTCCTCCTTTTGAATTTCCCATGTAAAAAATTGGCCGTCTTTTTTTGTACAGATAAATCCCAACTTATCAAAAAGGCGGATGGAATCTTCGTCTTTGACTTCACATTCCATAATGATCTTCTTTACAAACATTTGGTATGTTAACCAATCAATAAACGCATCAATTGCTTCATAAGCAATTGTTTCATCTGTGGTTTTGTCTTCAATATGATAAGAGAGCCTAACGTTCTGTTCTGTTTTAGGTTTACCTTGCATAATAATATCACCAATTATTTTTTTTTCTTCATACAAGATAATCATCCAAACCCCACAATCCAAATCCTTTTCTTCTTTTTCCAAGCTTTCAATATAAAATGGTAAAAAACCTCTAACAAAAGCAGAAGGCCAGCAAGTTGGGATTTCAATAGGAGATCGTTTATCTAACTCTTTCCTATGAAATACTAAAGATTTTGCAATATCTAGAGAACAGGGAACAATCATTAACCGATTTGTTAAAATTTCAATCAAGCCATCCTCTCCCCTCGTTTTCATTTGCATCAAGAAAATGTTCATACGTTTTACTTAGTAAAACACTTACTTTACTTTATACACGCAGAATTATCGATTCAAGAACTTTCCATATTGGAAAATGTTCATTAAACAGAGGGATAACGCCTGAATCTTTTTAACATATTCACGATATAAATAGCCAAAGATTTATTAAAAATCTCCATTTAGTTGCTTCTACTTCATTTGAGCATACTGTTGTTTTTTTATACAAAAAAGGTGGTTTAGAACATTTTATTCTAAACCACCTTTAAATTATGTTTAAAACCCTAATATTGCTTTAATTACTGAAGTTGTTTCCCCACCATGATAAAACACATATAGAAGTAAAAATACAGCAACTCCTGTAATGGCAGTAAAAAACCATACAATACTTGTAACGGGTCCTAGCTTGCGATGCTTAGCATAATTTTTTTTGTAACCAGTAATTAAAGATATGATACCAAGGACAGCTCCGACTGTTGCTAATGTAATATGAAAAACAAGAAAAACTGTATAGTAAATTTTAATATCATCTGGGCCACCAAAGGCTGTGTTCCCAATAAATATTGTACGAGAAGCATAAATAACGAAGAATATAATAGCGGCAATAGCCGCCATGAACATCACTTTCATATGTGCTTCTATTTTACGTTGTTTTATTAAATACCAGCCAATTGCAACAAAGATCGCACTCAGCACGATAAATGAAGTACTTATAGTTGGTAAAATTGGTAATGATGTATTCATATTATTTCCTTTCTTTTCACGCGTATGTAAAGGCTGAAGATAAATTGTCAGCCCTTTTACACCCTTATTACTTTTATTTAATTGGATCTGGTGAAAAATTCTTATTTAACTCCATATCATCCTTCTGTCTCTCCTTGCGTGCCCACTCAAAGAAGATATACGCAAGAATGGAACCATATACAATTTCCTGAATAATCTTCATTAGGACTCCACCTAATTGTTGGTCTTCAACTAGTGGTAATGTGTTGAACATTTCAGGTCCTGTTAAATTAAGACTAGATAGCATATCAGCAGGTACACATAGTTGTAATGCATTTAACCATGCTTGTGGCTCAGAATAAGTTAAATAAAGTGGATCATTTGCAAAGATAATAAGCGCACACGCTGGTGTTAGCAAAACACCGTCAGCAAAAATATAACCGACTTTTTTAATACCAGTAAGTGTTTTCCAATCCGGTAGGGTATTTAATAAAGGCCACCACATGCACATTGCACCAAAGAAGATAAGCGTTGTCATGATTGCATGGTATATGGGATCTGTTTTAACAAAGTCAAATACTAATGGCACATGGTAAAGTGAAAAAATACCATTAAAAATAATTAATGCAATTATAGGCTTTGTAAATACCTTCATAATAGGCTTTATTAGTGGGCTGTATAGGATAGATTTCCACAACCAATCCGGAATCCCTAAAATTAATAAAGGTGGAACAACCAAATATAGAACAGCCATCTGGGTCATATGCGCACTAAACATTATATGGCCTAAAAGATCAACAGGGCTACCTTTACTTATATAGAGAAAGATAATACCAAGTACAAATAGTAGCTGCTGTTTGTGTGGAACAGTAGTACTTTCTTTAAACTTACCTCTCCAAGGTCCTATTATAATAAAATAGAGGGCAGTAATAACTAGAATTACGAA
>JAPSLU010000148.1 GCA_031180405.1 Bacillus sp. (in: firmicutes)
TACAACATATAAGTCTACATAC
Organism: Bacillus sp. (in: firmicutes); assembly: GCA_031180405.1. GTDB lineage: Bacteria > Bacillota > Bacilli > Bacillales > Bacillaceae > Metabacillus. The sequence continues at coordinate 23 of JAPSLU010000148.1, forward strand.
GAAGCTTTTTCTTGTCAAGTATTTAAAGAAATATAAGGCCAAACTATGTTGGCAAATCAGACTTTTTCATGTTTATTAATAGTCTGCTTCTTAAGCTAAATATCTAAAAGAAAAAAGCTAACCTTTAAAGTTAGCTTTAATGCTATTCATTCTCCTCTTGCGCCTCAATAATTCCTGAGAAAAGTCCATATACATACTGCTCAGTATTGAACTCTTGTAAGTCATCCATTTTTTCACCTAAGCCTACAAACTTCACAGGAATATCAAGCTCACCTTTAATAGCTAAGACAATACCACCTTTAGCTGTACCGTCCAATTTCGTTAAGACAATTCCTGATACATCAGTTGTTTGTGAAAACTGTTTTGCTTGTGTCATAGCATTTTGGCCTGTTGTTGCGTCTAATACAAGTAAGACCTCATGAGGAGCACCAGGTATTTCACGTTCAATAACACGTTTAACCTTTTCTAGCTCCTTCATGAGATTTACTTTATTTTGAAGACGTCCAGCCGTGTCACATAATAAAACATCAACTTGTCTTGCTTTAGCTGCTTGAACGGCATCATACATGACAGCAGCTGGGTCTGATCCCTCTGATTGCTTAATTACGTCAACACCGACTCTATCTCCCCATACTTCTAGTTGCTCAATTGCTCCTGCTCTAAACGTATCTCCAGCAGCTAAAAGGACAGAGTTACCTTCACTTTTTAACTTATGAGCTAACTTTCCAATTGTGGTTGTTTTTCCTACACCATTAACTCCAACAAACAATATTACATTTAACCTACCTGGTTGAAGGTCTAATTTATTAATTTGTTCTTCTCCAACGTTACCTTGATAAATTTCAACAAGTTTCTCTGAGATAACAGCTTGAACTTCCTTTGTATCTTGAATGTTTTGACGTTTGACCTCCATTTTTAACTCATCTATTAAATCCATGACTGTTGAGACACCAACATCCGCACTAATAAGTAATTCTTCAAGCTCCTCAAAGAATTCTTCGTCCACTTTACGATATCTTGCAACTAGATCATTCATTTTCCCAGCAAATGAATCTCTTGTTTTTGTTAAGCCTTCTTTAAATTTTTCTGTTACTGCATCTGTTTGTTGGGTAATTCTATCTTTTAATTTTTTAAAAAAACTCATCTATTCCGTCGTCCTTTCGGCTAAGATTGAACTAATTCTTTTGTCTCTTCAAGTCTAACAGACACAAGCTTTGAAACACCTGATTCCTGCATAGTAACTCCATATAATACATCCGCTTCTTCCATCGTCCCTTTACGGTGAGTAATGACAATGAATTGAGTTTCATGACTAAACTTCTTTAAATACTGGGCGAAACGATGTACATTAGCTTCATCAAGTGCTGCCTCCACTTCATCTAATACACAAAATGGAACAGGTCGTACCTTTAGGATGGAGAATAACAAAGCAATAGCTGTTAATGCACGTTCTCCTCCAGAAAGCAATCCAAGGTTTTGGAGTTTTTTACCGGGTGGTTGCGCAACAATGTCTACTCCCGTATTTAGCAGGTCATTCGGATCAGTTAGTTTTAACTCCGCTCTTCCTCCACCGAATAGAGCTTGAAAAACAGACTCAAAGTGAGATCTAATGGCATTAAAGGTTTGTTCAAACCTTTTTGTCATTTCATCATCCATTTCATCAATTACTTGGTAGAGAGTATCTTTTGCTTCTAATAGATCATCTCGTTGTTCTGTCAAGAAGGTAAATCGTTCAGAAACGCGATCATATTCATCAATCGCTCCTAAGTTTACCGTTCCCAACTCATCAATTGCAAGTTTGATTAGCTTTACACGTTTTCTCGCTTCATTCACTTCCATTTCAAGTGAATATTTTTCTTTTGCTCCTTCATAGGTCAAGAAATATTCTTCACGAAGATGATTGAGGCGATTATCCAATTCCACATCCAAGCGATTTAGCTTCACTTCTTCATCTTTAAGTATATCTTGCAATTGTTTGTCTTGACGCTTTAGCTCTTTAAGTTCTTTTTCTTGAAATTCTAGCTTTTCTTGCAATTGTAGTCGCTCTTCACGTCTGCTTGCGATTAATTCAATGGTTTTATTTTTATCTTGAAGCTTTTTTGTTGCTGCTTCTTCTAATTTTTCTTCTCCTGATGAGCTAGAAGTCATTTCATTGGATAGTAAAGAGTAATCCTCTGTTGCCTCGGCATGTTTTTGTTGAGCTTGATCTAACTCAGTGTTAATTCTTTCTACTTTTTCTTGTTGGTTCTCAAACAATTGTTGCTTACCTGCAAGGACAATTTTTAACTCAGTTAGCTCATCTTGTAATTCATCCTTGGATGTTTGCTGTGTAGTTTTCTTTTCAGACATTTCTTCAATTTGTTTATCTAGCTCCACTAATTTTGTTGATAATTCCTGAAGCTTTACCTCAAGTTCCTCTTTCCGATTAACTATTCGGGCCTTTTCAGAATTAAACGACTCGCGTTCAGTGTCGTATAAGGTTAAATGATCGTTTACATTTTTTTCACTTAATTCGATTTCTCGAATATCGCTTCGTATTTTTTGTTCCTCTAATCTAAGGGTTTCCCCCTTAGAACGTAACTCTTCAATGAGCTTTTCTTGCTCTTGAATAATGTCTTTATTGGTCTTGACATCTTTTTCTAATGCCGCCGTCTTTTCTTCCATAACTGTCAATTTTTCTGCAATTTGCTCAACTTCCCGTTGACGACTTAATATCGAGTTGTTTTTTTGCTTGACGGCTCCTCCAGTCATCGAACCCCCAGGGTTAACGACATCCCCCTGTTGAGTAACAAGTCGATAACGATAATTCATTAACTTTGCGATATCGTTTGCACCCTTTAAGTCTGAGGTAACAATAACTGTTCCTAATAAATTAGCAATAATTGATTTGAACTGCGGCTGGTACTTTACTAGATTTGTAGCAATACCAATAAAAGCCGGATGATTTTGAATCATATTCAAATCATGCTGATTAATTGATCGTTCTTTAATAACAGATAAAGGAAGAAATGTAGCTCTTCCAAATGAGTTTTGCTTTAAGAATTGGATAGCTTTTCTAGCAGATCCTTCATCCTCGACTACTACATGTTGCAGAGAGCTACTCAGAGCAATTTCAATCGCTGTTTCGTAGTCTTTATCCGTTGTAATTAATTCTGCAACAGCCCCATGAATTCCCCCGAGTCTTTCTTTAGCTTTTAATATTTCTTTAACCCCTTGAAAAAAACCTGAATAGTCTTCTTGCATTGATTCAAGAACTTCTTTTCGGGAACGAGTTTGTTGTAATAACTGATAAGCTTGGTATAAAGCAGATTCCTTTTTCTGATAGGAATTTTTTAAGTTCTCTAGTTTTACAGATGTGTCACGAAAACTTTTTATTTGATCTGACAATTGCTTTTCTACAAATGAATAGTAGGCCTCAATCTTTAACTTTTTCTCTAAAATCTCTTGTCGTTCTTCTACATATCGCTTGTTTGAATCTAGTAATCTTTCATTTTTTCGTTCTTGCTGTGTAAGCTGTTCGTTTAAATATTGTATCTCGTTTCTAGCTGATGCTTGTTCATTCAGTAATTCAAAATATTCACTTTTTAATTCCTCAATCAATTCATCAATGTTTTGATCGTAAGATGATGCAATCTTTTGTTTTACTGCTAACTCTTTTTTTATACCTTTTAATTCACTTGTATAGGAATCCAAGAGCATTTCTTGTTCTGATTTTTCAAGACATAATTGATTGATATGGGATGATAATTCTTCGATTGTTTTTTCTAATTGCGCTTTGTTTTGATGAGCATTTTTCTTTCTCTCTTTTAACACTTCTTTTCTACCTTCTAGTTTCTCTAATTCTTCACTAGCTAATAGAAGAACCTGCTGAAGGTCATCAATTGAGTCATCCAGTGCACTAACATGGTCTTTCATCTGTTCAACTTCAGCCTCTTTTTTCTGCATTGTGGCTAATAGTTTTAATTCTTGATCCTTGCCTTCTTCAACTGATTTAGAGAGGTTTTCATATTTATGATGAAGCTCCTCTACCTCAAAAACTGTTAATGCCACTTCAATCTTCTCTAGTTCTTCCTTTTTTTCAAGGAAGTCTCTTGCTATTGATGCTTGTATCTTTAGCGGTTCAACTTGACCTTCAAGCTCATGTAAAATATCGTTAACACGATTTAAATTTTCTTGTGTTTCTGCTAATTTATATTCAGCCTTCTTTTTTCGAGACTTATATTTTAATACTCCTGCAGCTTCTTCAAATATTGTTCGTCGTTCTTCAGATTTACTGCTAAGGATTTCTTCCACTTTCCCTTGACTTATAATCGAAAAAGCTTCTTTCCCTAAACCTGAATCCATAAACAAGTCAACAATATCCTTAAGTCGGCAGCTTTGTTTATTAATAAAAAACTCACTTTCACCTGAACGAAAAACACGGCGAGTTACACTGACCTCATGATAATCAATAGGTAGAAAATGATCTTCATTATCTAAAGTAAGGGTTACTTCTGCTAAGTTTAGACTTCTTCTAGAATCGCTTCCTGCAAAAATAATATCTTCCATTTTTGCACCGCGTAAAGATTTAGCTGACTGCTCGCCCAGCACCCATCTAATACCATCTGTTATATTACTTTTTCCGCTTCCATTAGGTCCAACCACTGCAGTAACACCTTTGACAAAATCTACGGTGACTCGTTCAGCAAAGGACTTGAATCCTACAATATCCAATCGTTTGAGGAACATTGTGATCCTCCTTACTATTTTCTATTTATGATGTATAGTCAATTGTGTTTAATACAAGTTAATTTTACAGAGTATATAACAAACTATTTCATATTTTATCACAATATGTCGAACAAACTTACATATTTTTTGAACAATGATTAACTAGGTTGCTGGTTCCATGCCTATTAATCATATGTCAAAACCTTACATATGTAATACCTTAAAAAAGGACAACTCCAATATTTCGTGTGTTTTTTACTTTTACACACGATCGTGAGGTTGTCCTTATCCTAGACATTATTTATTAATCTGTTGAAGTTTTGATAATGCTTCTTGTGCTGCATGTTGTTCAGCTTCTTTTTTGGATTTTCCGCTACCTGTTCCGAAAACCTCTCCATTCAGTGATACAGTAGAAACGAATTCACGATTATGTGCAGGCCCTTTTTCTTGAAGGATTTTATACTCCAATGTCCCCTTCATGTCTCTTTGAACAAGTTCTTGAAGTTGACTCTTAAAATCCATTACATGTGAAAAAGCACCTTCGTCAACTTTAGGTATCACAAACTTTTCTAAGAATTGAACGACAGCTTCAAGGCCCTGATCTAAATAAAGAGCACCAATAAATGCTTCAAATACATCAGCAAGTAATGCCGGCCGAGTCCTTCCTCCAGTCATTTCTTCCCCTTTTCCTAATAACACCAGACTACCAAATGAGAGTATATTTGCAAAAGCAACGAGTGAAGGCTCGCATACGATCGCTGCACGTAGCTTTGTTAATTCTCCTTCGCTCATCATTGGGTACTTTTTGTAAAGGTATTGGGAGATAGTCAATTCAAGGACAGCATCTCCTAAAAATTCTAGTCTCTCATTGTCTTCATATGGTTTTTTTCGATGCTCATTTACATAAGAAGAATGGGTAAACGCCTGATATAGAAGTTTTTCATTTGAGAACATATGACCTATACTCTCTTGAAACTTTTTAAACTCTTCTGCTTTTTTAGCAAAAGAACGTCTCTCTTTGTAATTAATATGTCTTGCCATAGCTTGGTACCTCCAATTTAAATGCAAAAGCAACGCCTTGTAAAACCTTAGATAAGACACTTCATAATTGAAGGTAAGTGTCTGATCCCTTGAATTATGAAGTGGCTTATAATCGCATAAGACAAAGCATATAAAACCAACATTATTATTGCTCTGGTAAAAATAGATAAAAAAAGGGGTAAAGTCCCGTAATATTATACGGGACTTTATCAGCAACATTACTGTTGGCTATTTATGTAGTTAACAGCGTCACCCACTGTACCGATTTTTTCTGCATCTTCGTCAGAAATTTCCATATCGAACTCATCTTCAAGTTCCATAACAAGTTCAACTACATCAAGGGAATCTGCTCCAAGATCATCTTTGAATGAAGACTCTATTTTCACTTCAGCTTCATCAACACCTAAACGGTCAACGATAATCTTTGTTACACGTTCTAATACATCTGCCATTTTCCTTCACCTCCCCTCAAGTATTATAGATGATTTTATTGCGAAAAACTAGGTTTCTTTCTAGTATTTTCTTTAATAATCTTATTTCTTCATTAGTTTTCCTTATTACGCCGAGTAAATACAGGAAGCAAACAAATTATAAGTATGTTGATAAAGTAGATTTGCTTGCATATAAGTCTGAAATCACATGACCATTCCACCATTTACATGAAGTGTTTGACCTGTCATATATTTACTTTTTTCTGAAGCAAGGAACGTTACAGCATTTGCAATATCACTTGGTTCACCTAAAGAGGCCAAAGGTATTTGTTTAAGCAAATCTGCCTTGATTTCATCATTTAGCTCATCAGTCATATCTGTTGTAATAAATCCAGGTGCAACCGCATTAACGGTAATATTCCTTGATGCTAATTCCTTTGCCGCTGTTTTCGTTAAACCGATAACACCCGCTTTTGCCGCAACATAATTTGCTTGTCCTGCATTTCCACTAACTCCAACAACAGAAGTAATATTAATAATACGACCATTTCTTTGCTTCATCATTTGTCTGGTAACTGCTTTTGTGCAAAGAAATACTCCTTTTAGGTTTGTATCAATAACATCATCCCATTCAGAATCTTTCATTCTCATAAGGAGATTATCTCTTGTAATTCCAGCATTGTTTACAAGGATATCTAGTTGACCAAATTCATTAATAACATCCTTTACCATTTGCTGAACTTCGTCACTATTAGACACATCTGCTTTAATAGCAATAGCCTGACCACCGCTTGCTTTTATTTCATCAACTACTTCATTTGCCTTTGCTTCATTTCCAGCAAAATTAACGGCAACACTTGCTCCGTTCTTTGCGAGATCTAATGCAATCGCTCTTCCAATTCCACGAGACGCTCCAGTAACTAGAGCAACCTTATTACTTAACATTAGGATTCCCCCTTAAGTTTGTCTACGGCTATTTTCAATGATTCAAGGTCGAACACGTTATGAACAGTTGCAGAACGATCAATTTTTTTCACTAAACCAGTTAATACTTTTCCTGGTCCAACCTCGATGAAGGTTGTGACTTCATTTTCTAGCATCGTTCTTACTGATTCTTCCCATCTAACCGGAGAGTATAACTGTTTAACAAGTAAATCCTTAATAGTAACATGACTTACTACTGGTTTTGCGGTTACATTTGCGATAACTGGAATGGATGCGTCTTTAAAACTCAATCCGGATAGAACCTGATCAAATTGTTCTGCTGCAGGCTTCATTAATTCTGAATGAAACGGGCCACTTACAACAAGAGGAATCGCTCTTTTTGCTCCATTTTCTTTTGCAAGAGCTGATGCTTTTTCAACACCGGCTGCTGTGCCTGAAATAACGATTTGTCCAGGACAGTTTAAGTTCGCTAACTGAACGGAGTCACCATTTTCTGTGATTTCGTTTGTTATTTTTTCTAATTCATCGGCAGCCATCCCTAAAATGGCTGACATTGCTCCCTGACCAGAAGGTACAGCCTCATCCATATATTCGCCACGTTTTTTCACAGCATATACAGCATCTTCAAAATTTAATACACCAGCCGCTACAAGTGCTGAATATTCACCAAGACTGTGACCTGCAACATAATCTGCTTCAATATTAAATTGCTTAAAGTATCTTAAAATGGCAATACTAGTTGTAAGTAGTGCCGGTTGAGCATTATAAGTGAGAGTCAACGTGTCTTGTGGACCTTCGAAAATTAGATCTGTTAATGCCTGTCCTAATTTTTCATCAGCTTTTTCAAAGATTTCTCTTGAATCCTTAACTTCTGAAAAAAAGTCTTTTCCCATACCAACAGCTTGCGAGCCTTGACCTGGAAATAAAAATGCAATCTTTGTCATCAATTATTCCTCCTTTTCTTATCCCTTTAGAGAAGAAAGTATTGTACCAGATACATCATTTGATACCATTTCTCTCGTTTGACGGATAGCGTTGTATATCGCATTAGCATCAGAAGACCCATGCGCTTTTATAACTGGTGCCTTCAAACCGAATAATGCTGCCCCGCCATACTCTGAGTAATCCATTTGTTGTTTAATTCCCTTTAACTGAGGTTTTAAAATTCCCGCCGCTATCTTTGACTTTAAGTTACTTGTTAACGCGGACTTTAACATAGAAAAAACAGAAAGAGCTGTCCCTTCAATTGTCTTAAGGGCAATATTACCTGTAAAACCATCTGTAACAACTACATCGGCAACTGACTCCATTAAATCACGTGATTCTACATTTCCCACAAAATTAAGATTAGTCTCTTTTAGAAGTTCAAATGTTTGCTTTGTTAATTCGTTCCCTTTTTTATCTTCTGTGCCAACATTCAAAAGTCCTACACGAGGATTTTTAATCCCACGAACTTTTTCAGCATAGATGGATCCCATGATCGCGTACTGCAATAGATGCTCTGGTTTTGCGTCTACATTTGCCCCGACATCTAAAAATAAAAAACCTTTTCCATTTAGAGTTGGTAATGTTGGGGATAGTGCAGGTCTTTCAATCCCTTCAATTCTTCCTATAACAAATAATCCCGCTGTCATAAGGGCTCCCGTGTTTCCTGCTGATATACACCCATCAGCTCTTCCTTCTTTGACTTCATTTGCCATTAAAACCATTGACGCATTTTTTTTACGTCTAACTGCACGGACAGGTTCATCTGTTGCTTCTATTACTTCATCTGTATGTAATATGGTTATTCTATTTGAATCTGTCAAATATGAATTTATTTTACTCTCTTGACCAATGAGTGTAACCTCTAGATCAGGAAAAGCAGAGATAGCTTTCATTACACCTTCAACAACTGCTTGAGGCGCATTATCTCCGCCCATTGCATCGATCGCAAGCTTCATTATGTAACCTACCTTTGTGTTTGATTTGAGCGATACATTTCAAACTCACCTGAAAAGACCAATTCATTGCCGACAAAACTATTTACCTCGACAGTAGTTCGCCTTTGTTCAGAATCACTTTTTACTTTTTTTGCCTTTGCAATAACACGCTCATTTTCTTTTACTTGTCTAGTAAAGCGAATATTCGCTTTTGCTGTTAATGCCAATTCGTCGTTAATCATCGCAACAGCTAGAGAATTTGCTTGAGCAAACAAGTGATGACCACGGGCAATTTGATTTCTACTAAAAACATGCTCTTGGTTTATTTCTAAAATAGAGATAGCTGATTCATCTAGTTGTAAGTCAATAATCTCTCCAATTACCTCTTCAATCGGTAGTGCCTTCACTTCATCATCTAATTTTTTTTCTGCAACGTGTTTTATTCGCTCTCTTAATTCAGGAATCGATAATTCTAACCTATCCAAACGTATCGTTTGAATACTAACTTGAAACTTTTCAGCTAGTTCTTCATCGGTTATGAATGGTGTGTTAGCTATTGTTTCCTGCAATAAGAGCTGTCTCTCTTTTTTATTTTTCCTCATGATCTCACTGACACCGTCCAACTATTAAGACTAGGTACTAATAGTAGTATATAGAGAAAGAAAACAGATTGCAAGATAATTGCAATCTGTTTTCTTAGAAAAAGCTCGATATACTACTGAATTTTAAGTGATATCTATTAAAAATCAATATTATCAATCTAACTTTTCCCCATCCAATATTCCCGATTGATGTAAGTTTGTTCTTAACGCTTCAAATTTTTCTTCTTCCCAGAATGCTCTTGATTGGACAAGCTCTGTAGCATCCTGCCTTGCTACTTCTAGTGCGCGATAATCATGAACCATATCGGCAACTTTAAAAATAGGCATTCCACTTTGTTTTTTCCCAAAAAAATCTCCCGGACCTCTTAGCTCCAAATCGCGTTCTGAAAGAACAAAGCCATCGTTCGTTTCTGTCATAATTTTCATTCGTTCTTTTCCTGTTTCTGATTTAGGATCTGCTAATAAAATACAATACGATTGTTCACTACCTCGACCAACTCGTCCCCGTAATTGGTGTAGCTGAGATAGACCAAACCTTTCAGCATCGTAAATGACCATTGTTGTTGCGTTAGGAACATTCACGCCAACTTCAACAACGGTTGTTGAAACTAACACATTTACTTTATTTTGGCTGAAGCTTCTCATAACAGAATCTTTTTCATCTGATGTAAGTCTTCCATGCATGAGACCAACTTGAAATCTCCCCTGATAATAATGTGCAAGCATACTATGAACATCAAGAGCATTTTGCACATCTAGCTTATCAGACTCTTCAATTAACGGACAAATAACATAAGCTTGACGTCCCTTTGCCAATTCTTTTTCTATAAAAGCGAGGATACGCTCGAGCATCGTAGGTTTTACCCAGTACGTCTCAATTGTTTTTCTACCAGCTGGTAATTCATCTATAATAGATACATCCATTTCTCCGAATGCCGTAATGGCTAACGTTCTAGGAATTGGCGTAGCAGTCATGAATAATACATCTGTATGCTCTCCCTTTTCACGAAGCATTCGTCTTTGCTCCACACCGAACCGATGTTGTTCATCTGTTATAACAAGACCTAAATTATCAAATTTTATGTCATCTTGGATTAAAGCATGTGTACCAATTAATAACTGTATCTCATTGTTGGCAACTTTTGCCAATAGTTCCCTTCTCTTTTTCCCTTTTACAGAACTTGTCAACAAAGCAACCGTCACATCAAATGGTTCAAAAAGTTTAAACAAAGAATCCGCATGCTGCTCAGCTAATATTTCAGTTGGAACCATAAGTGCCCCTTGACACCCAGCTAACACAGCTGCATAAATTGCAATGGCAGCAACAACTGTTTTTCCAGAGCCAACATCACCCTGCAATAAACGATTCATACGGTAAGGTGACGTCATATCTT
>JAPSLU010000149.1 GCA_031180405.1 Bacillus sp. (in: firmicutes)
ATACTGTAGGATATATTCTTACATATATATTTAAAGAGCCAAACCCATTTGTTATCTTGTTCATTGTTTTATTCATGCTAATATTTTCAATCTTTAATACATATAAACAAGTTGGTTTGCCTTTATCAAAAAGGTTAAAACAAATTATCGCAATTTCTATGACCGCTGGTTCACTTTTGACGCTATTCTATTTTAATGTAGTTGTCATTCATTTCAAGCCTTGGTATGAGCCACATTATTTGATTCCAATAGCAGGTATGATTATTGGCAATTCAATGACAGCACTCACGTTAGGTGTTAAAAATTTAGCTGAGGGCATGCAAAAGCAACAACATTTGATTGAAGGAGCACTTATGCTCGGAGCTTCACCTGAGACTGCAACAAAATCTGTTGTGAATTCAGCTTTTGATTCAGCTATTTTACCAACGATTAATAATATGGTTGGAATGGGAATTGTGTTTTTACCAGGTATGATGACAGGTCAAATCTTAGCAGGAATTGATCCGATCATCGCCATAGAATATCAAATTGCGATTTTATTAGGTATCTCTGGAAGTGTTGCGTTATCGGTTATGATTTTCACTCAGTTTGGATATAAAACATTTTTTAATAGTAGACAACAATTTGAGGCATAACAAAAATTGTGCTGTTAAATATAAAGGGTCAAAATGTAAAACTAGTAATGGAGAGAGATATGATGAATGCGAAATTAAAGGACGAGATTAAATACTTACAGAGCGCTAGTGATGTAAGTAAAATAACCAAAGGTTTCTCACATGATGAAAAATATCTAATAGATGGGAATCATTTATTAAGGATTTTTCCAAATCACGAGGCAAAAAAGCGAAGACAAGAATTTGAGACAATAAATAAATTAGCTACCTACTCAGAGTTTGTTCCTAAAGGCTTGGAGTTTGCTGCTTTAAAAGGAAATGATAAAGCCTATATGATCCTTACATATATAAGGGGAACAGATGCAGAGGTATCATTATGTGACCTTACAGAAGACGAGCAATATACAGCAGGTGTTTTTGCAGGTAGAGAACTTCATAAACTCCATCAATTATCAGCACCATCAAATTACCCTTCATGGTTTACAGTAAAAAAAGACAAAAGCGATAGATATCTAAAGGAATTAAAACAAATTAATATGGATGAAAAAATTAAGAGAATGTTAGAAGGCTACATAAAAGATCATGAGCATCTAATGAAAGATAGACCTAACATGTTTCAGCATGATGATTTTCACCCATCTAATATCGTAATTCATGAAAAACGTTTTGCTGGTATCATTGATTTTCAAAGAATGGACTGGGGTGACCCTATACACGATTTGCAAAAGTTAGGTTTCTTTTCAAAACGGATAAGCGTTATGTTTACAAAGGGAATTATTGACGGTTATCATGACAACCAAAAAGTCGATGAAAACTTTTGGAGTTTATACGCATTATATAGTGCCATACATATTGTATCAGCTCTTGTCTGGGCTAAGAAATTTAGTCCAAAAGAGTTTGAGTTATTTCTAGGATATTCTCTAGATGTAATGAAAGATCATGAAAATTTTAAGTGTACGATTCCAGTGTGGTATAAAAATGAAAACTAGCGGAAACTAAAGGAGAGATTATGATGAAAACCATATTGTTAAGTTAATTCACAGGTGTTGCTGTATTCTCTAAATGTGTGCTTACCATTTTAATCATTGGTCTAATGGATATTTATCTAAAGATCAAAACATAAAATTTATTTATACGTAGAGTTCTTTAAAGGAATTACCCACTGAAACTCCCATTTTACACCTATATTTTGATTAACTATATCCCCTTTTCTACTAAATAGTAGATGTTGTATTCATGTCAAACACCCTCCATTTATGTTTAATAGAAATCCCTTACCCTATTTCATAAACGATTAAGTATACACTTTATTTTTTAATAGTCCCTTTGTCTTATATTTTTTTAACTTGTTTTATATCAAGTTAGTCGGGTAATAGAATACAGAAGTTCGAAAATAGTAACAATTGATAGTTGCTAAAGATACTAAAGGAGGATTCTTTCATATGTTTCGTCACCAAAAGGAATTACAGTTTGAAGTAAAGGTAGAACGTCCAGATCCCATGCTAGCACGTCAAATTCAGGAAGTATTGGGTGGGCAGTTTGGTGAAATGACAGTCATGATGCAATACCTGTTTCAAGGTTTTAACTGTCGTGGAGAAGAAAAATACAAGGATATGCTGATGGATATCGGTACAGAGGAAATTGGCCATGTAGAAATGCTCTGTTCCCTAATAAGTCAGTTGCTAGATGGTGCTTCTCCAGAGGATCAAGCAAAAGCAGCAAAAGACCCCGCTACCGCTGCGATAATGGGTGGTATTAATCCCCAGCATCTACTTGTGAGCGGTCTTGGTGGTCTACCTACCAACTCAAATGGTGTACCTTGGAATGGCTCATATATTGTTGCAAGTGGGAATTTATTAGCCGATATGCGTTCTAATCTTCATGCTGAGTCTCAAGGACGTCTTCAAGTAGCAAGGTTATACCACATGACAAAAGATGAGGGTGTACGGGCTACATTCCGCAAAATGTTGGCACGAGACCGATACCATCAATACCAATGGATGGCAGCCATTGAGGAGTTAGAAGAGAAAAATGGGGTTGTCGTTCCTGCTACTTTTCCTCCTGAAGCAGAAGAAGAAGCCCAGAAGGAAGCATATGAATTCTGGAATTTATCAGAAGGAGAGGAATCTGGAGAAGGTCCTTGGGCAACAGGCAGCGCTCCCGATGGCACCGGAGATTTTGTATATGTGACAAAACCGGTTCCGAAAGGACAGATTCCTAGTCAAAAAATACCTAGTACAGTTTTACATCATGATTTGGAAATAAAGACAAAATAATTAATTAAAATGACTAAAGCTCTTCTACCAAACACGAATGTTCTATTATTTAATCAAGATGCTTTCCATTAAGGGGAGCATCTTTTATTTGTCCAGCTGGAATGCATGGGTGCAATCAATATGGTGTAAGTTCCAACTCCTAAGGCAGAAGTAGCAGTTAGCTTAACGCAAAGGTGTCAATGGCAACATTGAATCTGAAGGAAACAAACGTTAAACATCCGGCATGAGGAACGAAAAGTTCCCATGAGGCAAGGTATCATAGGATGAGTTTGAAAAACAAAACAAAATCCTTTTTGCTGCAGCTGATACAGAATAAATGAAGCAGGATATCATTTAAAACATATGGTATTTAGAAGGAAGAACATAGAAATTTGCCAAATACTTTATGAAAAGGGTTATTCTCATTTAATCTACTTAATTATTAAGATCATAGATGGAAATTGATACAACTTTTTAAGCAGTCAGGCCAGTGAGTATAATAAATTCTGCTTTAATATTGAATATTCATTGAGAGGATCAGGCAAAGACTAAGAGAATTTTATTATCGGTGGTATTTTCATAGTGAGCATAATGAGTATATACCGTTCTATCTAATTGGTAGTAATAGAAGGCTGATACAAAGAATTTCTAATTTTTAATTCGTAATCTGACATTTTTAGAGCTTACAATGCAATTTACGTGATATACATCTTGAAAAAATGTATTTGGATAAAGCTTTTTTGTATAGCGACTGACTTTAAAGATACAAAAATAATCCTTGGTACTGTTCTGCTTTGAAGTAGTATTTTAACAATTGACTAGTTTCAAAAGATAGATTAGTATATTTCAAATATCAAGAAAAAAGACAGGTACCCTATTAAACCCATTGTTAACACGTGCCGGGTTTTTCGTGTGTAAAATGTTAAAAATGAACAAGTATAGAAAGTTGGAAAAGTGAATATGAAAAAGAAATTAATTATTGTTGGCTCACTCTTTGTAGTTTTACTAGCTATAGCGTATTTCCTCGTTGGCAACTACTTCTACAATTTCGCCTTAAATGTCGATCGGGAGAAAGAATTTATGGAAGAAAATCCTCATTTAAAGGATAGTGAGGCTGTAGTAGCCTCGGTCGCAGAGGAGGCTCAACTAGCTGATGAAACTTTTAAGAAAAAACATAAACCATTCAAGTTAAACATTGTCTCTTCTGATGACCAACAATTAAAGCTAAATGCTTATGTGTATGAAAATGAACCAACTGAACATAAATGGGCGATCGTTGTTCACGGTTACTCCCGTAACGCGAAAGCTATGACAAGATATGTGCGGAATTTTTATGACAAAGGCTACAATGTTCTTACTCCAGATTTGCGGGGACATGGAGAAAGTGAAGGGGATTATATTGGAATGGGGTGGCATGATCGTAAAGATATGCTGCTATGGATTGATGAGATTATCCAAAAAGACCCAAAAGCTGAGATCGTGTTATTTGGTGTTTCGATGGGAGGAGCAACGGTTATGATGACGTCTGGGGAGGAATTACCTGCCAACGTGAAAGTAATTGTTGAAGATTGTGGGTATTCCTCCGTTAGTGATGTCTTTACTTACCAATTAGAAGATCTCTTTGGATTACCCCCATTTCCAGTTATGAATGCAGCGAATACCATGACAAACATTCGTGCCGGGTATGACTTATATGAGGCTTCGGCTGTGAACCAAGTCGCCAAAAGTGTCACACCGATGTTATTTATTCACGGTGAAGCAGATACATTTGTCCCGTTCGACATGCTGAACAAGGTATATGAGGTAGCAAATGTTGAAAAAGAAAAACTCATTATTCCAAAAGCTAATCATAGTGATTCGGAAAAAGTAGATCCAGTGACTTATTGGAATACTGTATGGAGTTTTGTCGAGCGCTATATTGATTGATGTAAGGTGCAGTTGGATAGGAAGAGTACCTATTAAAAAATGATGACTTTGTTTAGTGGAAGTCGTCATTTATTATAAAAGCAATGCTGAGTACATAGTTAGCTGTATAAAGGTGTTATAAAGTTTGCTTTCCGCTCGTTTTCTATAGTTTGGTATGAAAACATGGGTTATAGGTGCTTGAAACTTAGGAGAAGATTCTGCGGATTCTTCTCCTTTTTGACTAAAAATACATCGTTACTTTTCGAATTTTGTATAGGCAAATGGCCCTCATCTTAAAATTCGGCCATATATAGAGGATCAGATAGGGATATTAAGTATATGTAGTGAGAAGTTACTCTTAGAAGGGATAGAGAGACGAGAACCCTAAATAAGCTTATATTTCGTATGTGATTAATTGCACATATTTTGGTATAATTTAGATATTCCTCCAAAAAGCCAATATACATGATCAATTATTCAACGCTTCTGCCGTAACAAGCGATATAAATTTCCCTATAACTAAATGGATCTTATGTTTTTAGAAGGTGTAAATCAAGAAAGTAAAGGAAATGAATTAACGCAATCTTTTAGGGTTTGTTAGAATTGCTTCACAAAAAAATAATGTTATTATGTTGGTTTTTCATTTTATATGTTGTCCAATCGAAGTAAAGCCCTCTGCGAATCTATCAAAGATGGGAGTTAAAATTAATATGAAAAATGCTTCAGTTGTTTTTTATGTATCACTAGCCCTAGTGGCTGGTCTTGTTCTTATGGGAATTACGATGCCTGCATCGTTAGAGCGCATTACGAGTAGTACACAAGGGGTCATTACGAATTCATTCGGCTGGTATTACCTCGTTATTGTTTCGATGTTTGTTTTTGTATGTTTCTATTTATTAGTGAGTCCGATTGGCCGGATTAAGCTCGGGAAACAGGAGGATAAGCCTGAGTTTTCACGTCCAACCTGGCTTGCCATGCTATTTAGTGCAGGAGTGGGAATTGGGTTAATTTTTTATGGTACAGCAGAACCGATAAGCCATTACGCTGTTAGTTCTCCTACAGGTCAAGTAGGCACAGATCAAGGAATTAAGGATGCGATGAGATTTACTTTCTTTCACTGGGGTATCCACGCATGGGCGATCTATGGATCAATTGCGTTGGCTCTCGCTTATTTCACCTTTAGAAAAGGGGAACTTAGCTTAATTAGTAGGACGTTACGACCACTGATTGGGAAGCATGCGGATGGCGCTGTTGGTAAGGCGATTGATGTGATAGCGGTCATCTCGACAGTGATCGGTATCGCCACCACTTTAGGATTTGGTGCCATGCAAATTAACGGGGGATTGTCCTATTTATTTGGGGTACCTAGTACGATGACAAGTCAAACGGTCATCATTTTAGTTGTAACAGTCTTGTTTATGGTTTCGGTTTTAACTGGTCTAAGCAAAGGGATTAAGATTCTAAGTAATGTGAATATGGGACTTTCCGCTGTCCTTTTCTTGATTGTCTTTATTTTTGGACCGACACTTTTCACGCTTAATTTATTTACCGATACGGTAGGAGAATATTTGCAAAACTTCATTAATATGAGTTTTCGAATTGCCCCGCTGAACGAGGAGACACGTAGCTGGATTAATGGGTGGACGATCTTTTACTGGGCATGGTGGATTGCCTGGGCTCCATTTGTTGGGGTGTTTATTGCAAGGGTCTCAAAGGGGCGAACAATTCGTGAGTTTGTTGTATGTGTTTTACTCGTTCCGTCACTGATTGGATTTCTTTGGTTTTCGGTCTTTGGCAGTGCAGCGATTGTTACGGAAAGGTCAGGACTGCTTTCAATTTCTTCATTAGCTACTGAGGAATCGCTTTTCGGCGTGTTAGAAGGCTTTCCATTTAGCATGGTGTTATCAATTTTAGCGATTTTAATCATTGTTACGTTCTTTGTTACATCAGCAGATTCTGGTACGTTTGTTCTAGGGATGATGACATCGAATGGATCCCAAAATCCTAGTACCCCTATTAAAATCACTTGGGGCGTTTTTCTCTCGATTACTGCGCTTGCGCTTCTTTATTCCGGAGGCTTACAAGCTTTGCAAAATACGATGATCATTGCAGCTCTTCCATTTTCAGTCATTATGGGATTAATGGTCGTAAGCTTACTTAAATCTCTTAATCAGGAAGCAAAAGAGCTTGGACTAGGTCAGATTAAATTTGATCGAAAAAAAACGAACGGTAAACAAAGCAAAGCAGATGTTAAGAAAATCATGTAAGAGAATTGATCAAAAGCAACGTAACCACAGCGGTTGGGGCGTTGCTTTTTTAGTTAACCCTGCGCATGTTCAACAACTTACGGTGTAAGTTCGTTAGAAGGTGCTTACCCCGGAATGGGATGGGAGAAGGCTCTAAGGTATTAGTTAGTTTACAATAAGAGAATTTGAATACCCTACCAGGTATTTTGGAATGAGACTTAAGTTCTTATAGAGGAAATGTCTTTTTATCTCTGGTTTCTTCCTTTAAAAATTAGATATGACCAGGTGGACTAATTCCTGAAGAACACTTGAATAAGTGAATGAGCACCTGGAAGCGAGGGTTCTCTAAAACACGTCATCGAAATTAATTATTTAGTAAACGAGTGTTTCACTTATTTTTGGAAAGTGTACATTATAAAAAATGAAGGATAATTTACTTTTTAAACTATTTTTTCTCATAAATTAAAGGGAGATGAGGATGAACTAAAGGGATAAGCCCTGGTGAATAAGGGCTTTGATATACGAATAAACTATAAACTTGATAGGTAAATGGACGCAACAGACTGCATAACCATATTAATCTAGGGTACCAGATGAGACAATATTCGTTTGAAAGGACACACTATATTCCATGTTTTGGTAGCTCTTTTTCCAATCTTCATAAGACCAGGTACCCCTTGTTTGTTTTCGGAACTGTTCGCCGAAATCCAGAGGATCTGTTTGCTTCTCGATTAATTTGGCAAGGAGTTCTTCGGCACGTCTTTTTAGTTCCTGATTGATTTTATTTTGGACAATATCCAATTCTTTCTGATCCGATAACGTGTATTCTCCCTTGTAGTATATAATGGTGCCGTTAAAGCGGACATCAAAGGATAATTTAGGGTTCGCCAGTGTGCCATGAGACGTTACTTTCGTTTTAACAGATATAAAATCAATGACAACCGGTTCTTTTTTTCCATTTTCCTCAATATCGAGCTGCAAGGTGCTTACCTGATTTGTTTGATGGTTTAAAATTTGCATCATTTTCGATTCGTTTACATCCAAGACAACAGCGATCTTCTTATTGTTAAACAAGGCTACACCGTTAATATTGACAGTATCACCTTCTTTTTTTATCGAAGGCATGGAAATGTCACCGGTGTTGCTCGTGAGAGAAAAAATAAAGTCATGTATAGTGGTAAAGGGAGTAAAGGAACTACGGTAACGTGGACGCAGTAAATCATTTAAAAATACATTTACGTTTTCCTTTGCAGGATAATTTCCACTAATAATGTCATCCGCTCTTCCATCCACCACAGCTAAAAACACATTAGAACCGATGTTTGGATCACGGTATAGCCTTTTCACCACTTCATAAAACTCATGGCCTTCGGCAAATTCCTTTCCAAATAGAACCACACGAAGCTGGGAAAAATTAAGATCCTTTTCGATATCCCCGGCAATATTCAATATGGCATTATAGGAAACTTCATCCTCCTCCGAAAGTATTCCGACATTTTCCTTTGCATCTTTGGAAGGCTGAAGTACGCTAGTCGTCACTCGCATCAGGTTATCATCCTCCATGCCCACATCATAGCCCACGACCCCGGCCATCGCCAGGTCCTCTAAAGAAGGGTTTTCTATATCACGAGCACTGCAGCCGGAAAAAATAAATAGGGCAATCAGTAGCTTCCATCGCTTCATAAAGACCCACCTTTTTTTCGAAAATAAGCCAATCCAATCATAATAAAGGGGAAAACTATAAGGAAAAAACCAAAATGAACGGTGGTATCCATTGTTTGTTCAATGATCTTTGTTGGAATTGGGAGCAGCAACAGTCCCCCTAACAACAGGCTGTACACAAAAAGATGTTTGGATTGAATTGTTTTTTGCCTTAGGAGGGACTTCATCCCTCTAGCAGCTGCCCATAAATAAAAAGACGCAGTCGAAACAATTAAAAAGATCCATATATTCAATCCAAAACTCTCTAGCCTTTCAATAAACGACAGTTCGGCAAGCTGAAAGATATTGAGCACAGGCGTCTCTAAGTTTTGCAGCTGCCATATCGTAAAGATCACGACGCTAGCTAAACAGACAAGCGTATAAATGGAAATTGTGAGCCAAAAACCGAGTAAGGTGTCTTTTAAGGCCTTTTCCTTTTGACGGATAAACGGATAGTAAAACAAGATTCCCTCAAATCCTAATAGAGAGAGAAAACCCTTATGCAAAGAAGCTATTACTTCCCGTATCCCAAAATTAAATAGTGGAAACAGATGGGACCAGGTCGCCCCCATGAAACTCCACCGCAAGAAATAAAGCAACCCAATCGTCAAAAAGAAAGCAATTATGCAAAAGCGGGCGACTGACTTCACGCCATAGGAAGCAACTAAAAATACACAAAAAAGGGTTGCGATGATAGGAAAACCAATGCTCTTATTCGGAAACGACAAAGACTGAATGACACGAGCAAATCCGTATGTTGTTTTAGCAACCACTAAGAAGCAATATAGTGTAAAGACAAGGTTTAGAAAAGACCCCAACCTTTTCCCCAAAACGGTGCGGTTAATGGCAAATACGTCCTTTTCGGGAAAACGGCTCAAGAGTTTTAGATTTGCTATGATGACAGGGGTAAGTAATATCCCCAGCATAATTGGCACCACCCAGGCAGCATAACCGACAGGGCTCACATAATAGGCAAGGGTTAATAACCCTAGACCAATCATGATGTTTTGGACTAGGAAAAACACATGGTAACGGTTCAATATGAGTATTTTCCGGTTGTCCATTAGTTTTCCCCCTCATCCAAAGTTCGGGTCAGAAGCCGCTTTACCCTGCCTATACTCGAACGGTAAATCAACAGCTTGAAAGGTGCACGCAAGGTGCTGTCAAGCAAATCTGTGCCCTTTCTAGGAATTATTGGGGTCATATAAGGAGTACCTAAGGATGTCAGATTTAATAAGTGATTCATCATAATGACTAGGCAAACCATTTGACCGAACATGCCAAAGAGTCCGGCACTGATAATAAAGAAATAGCGGATAAACCGTATCGCATTGCTCATTAAATAATTGGCAGAAATAAAGGATAAAAGGGCTGTCACGGCTACGATGACAATCAGAATATTACTGGCGAGACCTGCTTCCACAGCAGCTGTTCCGATGACGATACCACCTACAATCCCGATGGTCTGCCCAACCTTTGTCGGCATTCGGGCCCCTGCTTCCCTTAATATCTCAATAAACAGTTCCATAATCATACACTCAATCACAGGTGGGAATGGCACTCTTGAGCGGGATTCCGACAATAGACTCAACAAATGTGGAGGAAGCATTTCAACATGAAAGGTAAGCACCGAAACGTATGTACTGGTCAGCAGGATAGTGACAAACAACCCGATAAACCTTAGGGTCCGAATCAACGTGGAACTCGTCCAACGATTGTAGTAGTCTTCAGGACTATTAAAAAACTCCAAAAAGGAGCTTGGCGCAATAATGGCCTCTGGTGAATGTTCCATTAGCACCAATATTCTTCCGTTTAACAAGGCAAACATTCCATTGTCCGGTCGACTTGTTAGGACAAATTGCGGAAAGGGAGAGTATGGATTGTCCTCGAGTGCTTGTTTGAGCATCGACAATGATGAAAAGCCTTGATGATGGATTTCCTTTAGACGCTTCGTCAGCCTGTTCACATTTTCAGGGTTAGCAATATGCTCCAAATAGAGCACCATGACGTCTGTATGTGTTTCGCTCCCAATCTTATAAGTTGCAGACTTTAATTGCGGAGTCCGTATCCTTCTTCGGATCAAGGAAAGATTCGTCTGGAGAGACTCCGTAAATGAATCCTGTGGTCCGAGCACCGTGGATTCATTGGTAGGAGTCGAAATGCTACGGGTTTCCGCACTAAAGGTGTCAAGAGCAATGATCGTTTCCCCATCCTCCGTTAGGAGTACGCTTTTTCCGAGCAACAATGCGGCAATTACCTCCGACAATTCATGTTGCTTATAAAATGTTCCGTTAGGAAACAATTCGACTACAGAGGTGTTTG
>JAPSLU010000150.1 GCA_031180405.1 Bacillus sp. (in: firmicutes)
AAAAACAAGTTGAGGAAGCATTTATTTCATGCATTAAACGGGCTACAGAAAGATCAAATGAATTAAAAGCCATGTTTTCAGAAGAGCTTGTGACATTAAAAAAGTAAGATAAAGGGAGAGCTTAGTAGTAGCACTCCCTTAACTAACCGAGAAGTTTGTAATAAAAAATAGTTGCATCAAGATCTCCATTTGAAGATATAGCATACTTTGGAATACGACCAGCCTGTACATAGCCTATTGAAGTATAAAGAAGATTTGAAGGATCTCCTTCTCTAGTATCTAACAAAAGTAAGGATCTCTTTTCTTGCATAGCCATCTTCTCTGCTACCTCCATAAGAGACCGACCAATCCCTTTGCGGCGGAAATCCGGATGTGTCATTAATTTAGCAATATTAGCTCGATGGCGACCATTTGGTTTTGATGAAAGCTGCAGTTGTACAGAACCGACAACTATTTCATTTATTGTAGCAACAAAAAGAATGTCATCGTCATCTCCAACACCTTCCCAGTAGGCTGTTGCTTCAGATTGAGATAATGGCAGTAAAAATCCGATAGATGCACCATCTTCGACAACCTTTATTAGCAGTTCAGCAAGACCTTTGATCCATTTGTCTGTACTAGTTAACTGTTTCACCACTACCTCTTCCATTTCATCACCTCTTGCATGGCTTAAATTCCGACCTAAATATTGACTTTTACAAAATGCTCAACAGTTGGAAACGGATCATAAAAATGATGTAATATTTTCTTCCATTCTTGATATTCTGATGATTGCCTAAATCCCTCTGTATGATCCTCCAATCTATGCCACTTCACCAAAAGCAAATATTTACCTTTCATTTCTAAACATCGTTGTAATTCATGAGAGATGTAACCCTCCATCCCAGAAATGATGTGGGAAGCGTGACTAAATGCCTCCTCGTAGTCGTCTTCCATACCTTGCTTAACTTGAAGCATTACCGCCTCTAAAATCATTGAAATCAATCCTCTTTCAGTATTTTAGTATATTTTACCATTAAAGAAAGAACCATGAACAATATTAATTGTTTTTTTGATCTTACAGTTTTTCTTTATTCAACAAGAACAGGAATAAATAAACCCCTTTCGTACAAGATAGAAATAGTGTTATAGCAACACTATCCTTAATGTGGAGGGGTCAATATTGAATATTCTTCTAAGCATATTGTCTACACTCTTTTTTATCGTTCACAAGGCAGCGTCTTCCTATCGACACATGCTCACTAGGATTAGAAGTATAGTTAGCTTGCCTGCTTTCATATGACAGTGGAAATTCATAGAAGATCTCTTTAACACATTAAAACAATATCAAAGTCAAACAGGAATAGAAGGTGTCTCAAGCCTCCTATTCCTGTTTGACGTTTGGTCTTCTTTCCTCAATAGAATCCTATCCATTCTCCATAAAAACGAATTACCTTACCTTTAGTATTTCTTTATCCTTAATCACCGAACACAACTAATTCCAAGCACGGTAAATGCTGTAAGGATGTGTTACCTGTTATAATTTTTTATATCAGTATTACAAATGGAGGGAAAAAGATGAAAACGAAACTTTTTGAGCCTTATCAGATGAAAAATGTTACCCTAAAAAACCGCATTGTTATGTCGCCAATGTGTATGTATTCGTCAACAGGTCAAAAAGGATTTGTGGAGGATTTTCATTTTACTCACTACATAAGCCGTGCGGTTGGGCAGGTTGGGTTAATTATGATAGAGGCCACTGCCGTTACACCACAAGGGCGTATTTCAGCACAGGATCTTGGTATTTGGAGTGATGACCACATTTTCAAACTCCGGAAATTAGTCACCAGTATAAAGGCTTACGGGGCATCGACAGCTATCCAGCTGGCACATGCAGGACGAAAATCAACAGTTGATGGTGAAATTATTGCGCCGTCTCCACTATCTTTTGATGAGACATACAAAACTCCTAAAGCCATGACAAAGGAAGAAATAACTGAAACGATCCACGCTTTTCAGAAAGGTGCTAAAAGAGCAAAAGAAGCTGGCTTTGATATCATTGAAATTCATGGTGCACATGGTTATCTCATTAATGAGTTTTTATCACCTCTTTCCAATAAAAGAGATGACGAATATGGAGGTTCGGCAGAAAATAGGTATCGTTTTTTAGGTGAAGTAATCGATGCGGTGAAAATGGTTTGGGATGGGCCTTTATTCGTACGTATCTCAGCGTCAGATTACCATCCAGAGGGTCTCCAGATAACAGATTATATTCAATATGCACAGAAGTTGAAAGAGCAAGGAGTTGACTTAATTGATGTTAGCTCTGGAGCCGTTGTCCCAGCAAAAATCAATGTATTTCCCGGCTATCAGGTAAAGTTCGCAGAAACAATTAAAGAAAAAGCAAGGATTGCTACAGGTGCTGTTGGATTAATTACGAACGGCTTACAAGCAGAAGAAATTCTACAAAATAACAGAGCGGATCTCATTTTTATCGCAAGGGAGCTTCTTAGAGACCCTTATTTTCCGAGAACAGCAGCCAAAGAGCTCAGAGAAACAATCGAAGCCCCTAAGCAGTATGATCGTGGGTGGTAAGAAAAGCGCAAGCGCCTTGATCAGCCTCGGGCAAATAAGACGCAAATGAATAGAAGACGTTCTTTGTCTTCAATTCATTTGTGGCTTATGACCTCGAGGGGCTAGGCATCTTACTTTTTTGCAAAAAGTAAGACTGCTTGCGCTAGACACCAAAACTAAGTTGAAAATAATATACTTTGTTACCTTTTAAAAAACCGTCACAAAGCATTGTATAACATCTTTTCTAAAGAGAGATGGACAAAACTGTCCACTCTCTCCTTTTGGTGACATTTACTTATATATTCCGTTGCTTAGGTATCTCGATTTGCATAAAGTCTGTTGCAATAACGGTGGAATTAAAAACAGTCTTGGCTTCTTTAACTAGTTGATCGAGTTGTTCTGGTGTCTGATATCGTGAGCTGATATGGGTAAGAACCAACTTTTTTGCATATGATGCTTTAGCGATCTCGGCTGCTTCAATTGTTGTTGAATGATAATAATCATAAGCAAGATGACGATCTTCACTAGAAAATGTCGCTTCGTGGATTAATAAATCAGCGTGTTCTGAGAGTTCAATGCTTTTTTGAGTATACCGAGTGTCGCCGAGGATTGAAACAATTCTTCCCTTTAAGGAAGGACCGATAAAATCTCTTCCATGAATTGTCGAACCATCCTCTAATTGGACTATTTCGCCATTTTTTATTTTTTGATAAATAGGTCCTGGCTTAATCCCTATTTTCTTTAATTTATCGACAAGTAGTGTACCAGGTAAATCCTTTTCTATTACCCGATAACCGTAGGATTCAATTCCATGTTCGATTTTTTTTGCTAAAACTTGAAAGGACGAATCTTCAAAAATAACCCCTTCTTCTACAGTTATAAATTCAAGCGGATATGTAAGATAGGTGTGACTAACAGATAATGCTGTTTTAACGAATTGCTCTGTTCCGTTCGGACCGTAAATCGTTATGGGTGTTTCACCGCCTTGAAAGGAGCGGCTACTAATTAAACCCGGCAGACCATAGATATGATCCCCATGCAAATGGGTTAGAAATATTTTTTCGATTTTCCTAGGTTTAATGGATGTATGTAAAATTTGATGTTGGGTAGCTTCTCCACAATCAAATAACCAAATTTCATTTCGTTCTTCTAACAATTGAAGAGCAATACTCGTCACATTGCGACCTTTGGCAGGCATTCCTGCACCCGTTCCGAGAAACAAGACATTCACTTACTATTTCCTCCTCTAATATCTTTCTTTAAGCATACACGAAAGATTATTATAGCAAAACATCACATATACGCTTAATTGTTACTGTTCCTGAAAACAAAATCTTAACATTTTCTTGACCAAATCACTTATTATGTCTAAAATAGACTGAATTATAGAAAGATTTCTACAAAATAGATGCTTATTAGACGATAATTTTTCATTTATCGTTTATAATAAACTATGTGGAAAGACATTCTAGTCTATTATGTTTGATTTAAAGTGAAAAAACCTTTAAAATTAAGTATTTGTATAGGAGTATTTTCCAATCAGTATTATAAAAATTCGATTCCCTTATTTATTTATCCTTTTTTCCGGTATCGATTTCCTAGAATGCTGATGAAATAAATAAATGTATTTTGACAAAGTGAGGTACGAACGTGATTACACAAGAACATCCTAAATCAGTTATTGTCATCTTTGGAGCAACTGGTGATCTAGCGAAACGAAAATTGTTTCCATCTATTTATCGCCTTGTTCAAAACGAAAAAATCGGGAAAAACTTTGCAGTAGTTGGGGTTGCTAGAAGACCTTGGACAACTGAAGAGTTTCGTAGTAATGTCACTGATTCTATTCAAACATCGATGAAGGAATCAAAGGATCTAGAAGAGTTCACTTCTCATTTTTATTACCACCCATTTGATGTTACAAATCCATCTTCTTACCTGGAGTTAAACGGTTTGTTGAATGAGCTTGATGGCACATATCAAACAGAAGGAAATCGCATCTTTTATTTAGCAATGGCTCCAGAATTCTTTGGTACAATTGCTCAAAATTTAAAAAAAGAAGGGTTAACAGCTACAGATGGTTGGAGCAGACTAGTCATTGAAAAGCCGTTTGGCCATGACTTACCTTCTGCACAAAAATTAAATCAAGAAATTCGCGAGGCATTTAGCGAAGATCAAATCTATCGTATTGACCATTATTTAGGTAAAGAAATGGTTCAAAACATTGAAGTTATTCGTTTTGCTAATGCATTATTTGAACCTTTATGGAATAATCGCTACATATCTAATATCCAAGTAACTTCTAGTGAGATCTTAGGTGTCGAAGACCGTGGGGGCTACTATGAGAAATCTGGAGCTCTTCGCGACATGGTTCAAAATCACATGCTTCAAATGGTCGCTTTACTTGCAATGGAACCACCTATTAAATTAACAACTGATGAAATAAGAAGCGAAAAAGTTAAAGTGCTAAGGGCCATGAGACCGGTTAGTGACAAACAAGTTTCAGACTACTTTGTCCGAGGTCAGTATGGAGCAGGAAAATTTGCAGATAAAGAATTAATTGGATACCGTGAAGAGAGTAATGTAGATGAAAATTCACAAACAGAAACATATGTAGCTGGCAAGTTACTTATCGATAACTTCAGATGGGCTGGTGTTCCTTTCTACATTCGTACTGGGAAACGTATGGCTGCTAAATCAACAAAAATCGTTGTGCAATTTAAAGATATTCCAATGAATCTTTACTACAACAAAGGTGAAACAGTACCACCTAACTTACTAATTATCCACATTCAGCCAGAAGAAGGCATTACACTTCAGTTGAATGCGAAAAAGGATGAAGCAGATGGTGGTTATTCAAAACCTGTAAAATTAGATCTTTCTAATAACTTTTTCGATGGAATAAATACACCTGAAGCATACGAAAAACTTATATACGATTGTATGCGTGGCGATGCGACAAACTTTACTCATTGGGATGAAGTTTCCCTCTCATGGAGTTTTGTAGATCCAATTTCAGATGCATGGAAAAACGGCAAAGCTGTACTTGCAACATATCCTTCTGGTTCTATGGGACCTAAAGAAGCTGACGAACTTCTTGAAAAAGATGGAAATCAGTGGTGGCCTGTAAATTAATTTAATTACTCATTATTCCCACTGGAATCGATATCAGAGTTGATTATACTCTAAAAAACAAATTTGACCGATTGGAACTAATTCGTCCAATCGGTTTTTATATTGTATATACAGCTGACGTCCTGTTTGAAAAAATGTGCGAATGAGCTCGTCTATTTGCCTCATACAAAACGTTGACTAAGGAATAAACTAGTATTGTAAGAAGCAAACCCTTATGTCTCCTTAACTTGAGCTATTACTAAGTAATAGCTCCTTTTCTATTCACTTCGGAAACAATCATTAAATTGACTAACTAGAGAAAATGACAAACGATAACAGGTAGTGTAATTCCAAGACCCATTGCATTTGTGATACTAAACAAAATTTTTCGTCAATATGAATTTAAGATATTCTTGCAATGTTAAAATCAAGCTTGGGCTGCTTTCATCCCTAACACAATAGAACCTCCAATTTGCATTCAACCCCTCATTTTAGCTTCTTTACTTTAATGCCAGGAACAGTTACTAGAAAGCTTTTAACTGAGTCATTCCCGCAAGCTCAATTTTTGATTAATTAGGAGAATTAGCAAAACCTATTGTCCATCTTACATCCTCTCGAAAGTCCTAATTAGGTTACGTAATTTTTCGTTTGTAAGCGAAGTTTATAGCCAAGACCCAGCCTGTCTGCTGGCTTTTTTTGATTGAACACCCCCTAAAATAAGGTAATACCTTCTACTTATGAAATAATGATATACTTTTCATACTTGTAATAGAAAAAGGTGAGCGCATTGAATTCAGAAAAAGGACTTAGAAGTTTAATTAAAGCAACAAAAGTACTGACTTCAACAAGAGATCTTGACGAAGTGTTAAATGTTTTAATTAATGAGGTTACCCATGTAATTGAAGGCGCAGATGGTGCTGTCTTTTTTATCTATGATGATAAAACGAATAAGTTGATTCCCAAAAGTGCAGCAGGATTTGACATGAATTACTTAAAGTACATTCATCTTAACCCCGATGAAGGAATGACAGGAAAAACCTTTACATCAAAAAGACCTCAAGTTTTTACTACGGAGAATGATACGTCATATGGTATGTCAAATATTGATACGGAGAATCAAAAACTCTATCAAAAGGCGCTTGGTAAACTCCAATATCCGACAAGTACAATATGTGCACCATTATTAAGCAATAAGGATTGCATCGGTGTTTTGACTATCGACAGTTTTTCAGATAATGTTCATTTTACAGATCTTGACTTGAGCCTGCTTCAAACCTTTGCAAATCAAGCCATTATAGCTATTGAAAATGCTAAATTATTCACACAAAATAACCGATCTAATCATATTCACCAAGAGTTGACCAATGTCTATATTTCACAAAAGGGTTTACCAGAAATTACATCTACCTTATCTACCTTAATTCAAAAACACGTATGTGTTTACAATGAGTTTATTGATTTACTAGCTGCATCATCTACAGAGGTAAATCTTCTGGCTGGCCATGCAAAGAGCAGCCATTTTTCTATATTCAGAAAATCCTTTTCTAAGGATACAGTCAGTCATAAAAATATAGAAGTAGAAGGAAAGGCGTATGAAGTATACTTTTTCCCAATCAAAGCAGAACAGGTTAAGTATGGCATCCTTACAATCTTTCTCGAAGAAGATCAGGTACTGGATCCTCTAGATTTATTTGCTGTTGAGCAAGCAACCATTGTCTTTGCGTTGGAAATGATGGCACAGGATAGACATATCTCAGATTACTTTAAATACGAAGGATATATTCTTGAGCACTTATTAGAAAATCCTTCAGACAGTATTCACCAAGTAGCAAATACAAAGTTCCAGATCTCACAGAACCAGAAATACTTATTTGTTTACTTAGAAATGTCTGACCGCAATCTTCACTTTTCGGAACTAAAAGAGATTAGGCAAACCTTTAGCAGGATGATCTACAGAGAGCTACAATATTTTAAATACAAATCATTAGTTGCTGAACATACCTCCCAATATAAAATTCTGTTTATGATAGATGAAGTGATGAACGAAGAAGAGATTGTTTTAATCGTAACAAATCTGCTAAATCGAATATCAGATAAGGGGAAGCTCCCCGTTCGATGTGGTATAGGCCGTGTTTTCGAACAGATTGAAGATTTGCATTTATCACTAAATGACTCCATAAAATGTGTGGAATATTTAAAAAAAGCTGATACAGGAAAGTCCGTATATTCGTATCGAGATCTTGGCATTAAACGCTTTTTTCTAAATTTAGAAGAAAAAGAACTGCATGATTTTGCTTATGGGCAAATTGGCAGTTTAATTGAGTACGATGACATGAATCAAACCGAATTACTTAATACGCTGAAAACATATTTAGAGTGTAATCAAAATGTGACTGAAACGGCAGCAAAATGCTTTGTCCATTTAAATACGATTAAGTATCGTCTGGAAAAAATAAAGAAATTACTTCCAAGACCTGAGTTAAAAGGAAAAATCGCGTTTGATTTACTCTTGTCTATCTATATATATGAATATTTACAGGAAAAATAGTTTAGCTAATTCGGACAAATAATTGTAATTCTATTTGTCCTTTTTAAACATATTATTTTTTTCAGATTATTCTATAATTTTAAATATATTTGAAAAGGGGGAATTTTCATGACTTTCTGGATTATTGCAAGTATTACATTGTTCATTATTGTCCTCGTTTCTACCTTTGGTCCAATGTTAGGAGTATACGGGGAAATGAAACATAAAGAGAAGGAGGAAGTCCGTTGAACACACTTTGGCTAAATGTTTTAGTTATTTTAATCCTTGGAGCCGTATTCATCCTGTCAAGCTGGTATATTTCCCGTAAAGTATCAACCGCAGATGATTACATATCCGGCAATGGTAAATTAGGCGTTGCCTTTGGAACTACTTCACTATTAGCTTTCTGGGTGACTGGTAATACCATTATGGCTGCACCTGAGGCTGCCTATGGTATGGGAGTAATAGGTGCTATTGCTTATTCCTTTTTAGGCGGGGTGGCAGTTGTCGCGTTTTCTCCATTAGGGAAACGCATCCATGAAGTTATACCAAACGGAAAAACGGTTGGAGACTTCTTTAGATACCGCTTTGATAAGAAGAATTATATTTTCTTTTTAGTGATGTGCTTTATTTATGTGTTTGGCTTACTAATGACACAGGGCATTGGGGGCGGGCTGCTGCTTGAACAGGTCTTTTCCATCCCTTATGAACTGGCAGTTGCGCTAACGTTTGTTATAGTTATTATATATGCAACAATGGGAGGATTCTCATCTGTTACAGGAATTGCCTTTTTCCAAGTTATGCTAATTTTCTTGGTTGTTATTATCGTACCGCCAATAGTTTATTTTTCAACAGGTGTATCACCTATCTATGAAGGTATGCTTGAATTTGCTCCAGAAAAACTTGATTTATTCCTTCCAGCAGGAATCCTCTTTATGTTTGCCGGTGCTATTCTCGGTATTGGAGAGGTCTTTATGGATAACACTTTCTGGCAAAGAGCTTATGCTGTACGAAAAGATAGCATCGTAAAAATCTTTTCTTTGGCTGGAATCGGATGGTTTTTCGTTCCGTTAGCAGTAGCAACATTGGCATTTATTGCAATTGGGACAAATCAAGCACCAGAACAAATAAACCAAGTAGCACCATATATTGCAGAGATTTACGGCGGGAAATTTGTAAGCTGGGTATTTTTAGTAGGTGTCTGGTCAGCCCTGGCATCAACAATTGCAGCCATCTTAAATGCACTTGTTTCCCTTGTCTTAAATGATGTTTATAAGCATATTAACCCGCAAGCGGATGATAAGAAAAAGCTAAAAATCGGCAGAGCCTTAACGATTGCCATTGGTATTTTAGCTCTTGTTCTTAGCTTGCCTAAGATGCTAACGATGCTGCAAATGCTCATCTTCTTAGGTGTTATTAATGCAGCATTTGTGTTTCCAATTATCTATGGATTGTTTTGGAAAAAGCTTCATTCCAACACAAGCTTCCTAGCTGCTATTTTAGCCATTATCTTCGGTTACATCGTATACTACACGGTTGGCAGTCTTCAAGGTGTAGTGGCAAGCGGGTGGATTTCTTTCCTTGTTTGCTGGATTGGCAGTATTGTAAAACCTGCTGATTACGATTGGGAGATTTTAAGAAAAGTAGGAAAACCACAATAAGGAGGAATGTAGAATGATAATTTCACCAAGTGCTTTTCAAATTTTAATATGGGTAAGCATTATCGGCTCTGCTGCCTTAATGTTTTATATCTTCGGCTATTTTATCTATGAATTGAAAAGAAAAAATATCTGGTAAGGATTGGTGATTTGAACATGAAACAATATGTAACAGACCCGTTAAAAAAACTACTTGCACCATTAAACGAGGTTGAATTAGTTAGTAACAAAACAGCTCTATTAGTTGTGGATATGCAGTATCTTGATGCACATCCGGATTTCGGATTAGTCCAAACAGCTCGTGAACAAGGAATTGATACATCATATTATGAAGAGCGTCTAAAGCTTATAACAGGAAATATCCAAACGCTTTTAAAGGCTGCTAGAGAAAAAGGGTTGGAAGTATTATATTGTACAATTGAATCACTTACGAAAGACGGCCGTGACCGAAGCCTTGAGCATAAAAACGCAAATTTACATGCTGAAAAGGGCTCAAAAGGTGGAGAGATTATCGAAGAAATTAAACCTTTAGAAGACGAAATTGTTCTTAGAAAGACGTGTTCAGGTGTTTTTAACGGAACGAATATTGATCAGTTGCTTCGTAACTTAAAAATTGAAAATTTAATTGTTGTTGGTGTTGTAACTAACCAATGTGTTGACACAGCAGTCAGAGACGCTGCAGACCGCGGCTATGAAGTTGTGCTTGTAGAGGATTCGACTGCAGCATTCCATGAGTCCCTGCATCAAGCATCAATTGAGATACTAAGTGGAGTATATTGCCGCGTCAATTCAACAGAAGAGGTTATACAAAATATTAACCGCAATAACGCCTAAAGGAGAAGCAAATGATTTCCAATCACAAACGTCTGAAAGAGACATTGCTAGAGCAATATGACTTGTCATTGAACAAGTCAGGAGTAATCGGTGAAAGACTTGCAGATCGTTTAGACCAGCTAGCACAAATCGGTCAAACAATTGACGGCGGCTCTTTTCGACTAGGCCTTTCAACTGAAGAAAAGCAAGCTAAAGAACTGGTGAAAAAGTGGATGAAGGAAGCTGGGCTAGAAGTAATTGAAGATGGAGCCGGAAATGTATTTGGTACACTGCTTGGCGAAAATCCAGATCTTCCGCCTATCATTTCCGGTTCCCAT
>JAPSLU010000151.1 GCA_031180405.1 Bacillus sp. (in: firmicutes)
ATAAAGCGTGAATCTGTTCGTGGATATGTTAATACCTTATGCTGTTCATAAAGCTTTTGCATGATGGAAAGTGTTTCTTTTGCTGAATATCCAAAACGCTTATTGGCATCACGCTGTAGCTCAGTTAGATCGTAAAGAGCAGGTGAGTACGTCTTTTTAGGTGTCATCTTTATATTCACAATTATAGCGTTCTTACCTTTTAGCTGCCCAAGCCTTTGATCAATTCTTTCCTCTTCAAATGTTTTTGCATCCTTTGTTTTAGCATCCTGCCAAGTAAAGGAAAGTCCATGTTCTGTCACGGCTTTTATACCATAGTATTTTTTGGACTTAAAGTTTCGAATCTCTTCTTCCCGCTTCGCAATCATAGCTAGTGTCGGTGTTTGGACACGGCCTGAAGAAAGCTGCGCATTGTATTTTGTTGTGAGCGCACGTGTTGCATTTAAACCAACAATCCAGTCTGCCTCTGCCCGCGCAACAGCCGATGCATATAGATTTTCATATTCTTTACCTGCTTTAAGTTTACGGAAACCTTCTTTGATTGCTTTATCTGTGACAGATGAAATCCAAAGTCGTTTTATAGGCTTATTCACATGAACCTTTTCTAATATCCAGCGAGCCACTAGCTCACCTTCACGACCCGCATCTGTTGCGATGACAATGTCACGAACATCTTTACGCAAAAGCTGAGATTTTACTGTTTGGAATTGCTTGCCTGTTTTTTTAATGACAACAAGCTTTAGGGGTGCTGGAAGCATGGGCAAATCTTCTAAGCGCCATGATTTATATTGATCTCCGTAGCTTTCTGGATCAGCCAATGTAACCAGATGCCCAAGCGCCCATGTAACGATGTACTGATCACCTTCGAGAAAGCCATTTCCTTTTTTATGACATTTTAACACTCTAGCTAAATCTCTTCCGACAGAAGGCTTTTCAGCTAGAACGACTGTTTTACTCATAGTAACATCCTTTCGTAACTCACATTCTGTTCCTATTATAGATCGTATTGTTTCGTAAATCCAGGGACACAGGGACAGGTTCCTCGTCCCCATCGGGACAAGGAACCTGTCCCTGTGTCCCACTTCATCAATATACCAGTAGCATATTAAATGAAACAGTAGTAGAATGATGCAAGATACTGTTTTACTCTTGGAGGGTTTAAAGGATATGAGTCTATTAACAATCGATAATCTTAGTCACAGCTTTGGTGATCGTACATTATTTAAAGACGTGTCATTTCGCTTATTAGCTGGTGAACGCGTTGGTCTTGTTGGGGCAAATGGCGTAGGAAAATCTACGATGATGAATATTATTACAGGGCAGCTTATACATGACGATGGTCGTGTTGAATGGACTCCAGGAGTTCGCTATGGCTATCTTGATCAACATACAGTTTTAACAAAAGGAAAAACAATTCGTGACATCTTAAACGACGCTTTTCTTCCTTTGTTTGAAAAAGAAAAAGAGTTAAATGAAGTTACAGATAAAATGGCAACCGCTACACCTGAAGAGCTTGAAGAATTGCTAGAAAGAATGGCAGAAATTCAAGATCGGCTTGATGCAGGTGGCTTTTATCTATTAGATATGAAAGTAGAAGAAACAGCCCGCGGGTTAGGACTTGATGCGATTGGCCTTGATCGCGATGTTACTGCACTAAGTGGTGGGCAACGTACAAAGGTCCTCCTTGCTAAGCTTTTACTTGAGCAGCCTGATGTTCTTTTACTAGATGAGCCGACTAACTATCTAGACGTTGAACATATTCGTTGGTTAAGCAGCTATTTAAGAGATTATCCAAATGCCTTTCTCTTAATCTCACATGATACCGAATTTATGAATGGTGTATCTAATGTTATTTTCCACCTAGAGTTTTCAAAACTTACTCGTTATACTGCGTCATATGAAAAGTTCTTAGAGCTTGCTGAAATTAATAAAAATCAACATCTGCATGCTTATGAAAAACAAAAAGAATTTATTAAAAAACAAGAGGACTTTATTGCGAAAAACAAAGCACGTTATTCTACAACTGGTCGAGCAAAGAGCCGTCAAAAACAGCTTGATCGGATTGAAAGAATTGATCGTCCTGAAACAGCAATTAAGCCTACATTCGAATTCAAAGAATCCAGAGGCAGTAGCCGTTTCGTATTCGAAGCAAATGATCTTGAAATTGGGTATGATAAACCTTTGTTACCTAAATTATCAATGACAATTGAGCGCGGTGAAAAAATTGCTATTGTTGGTTGTAATGGTATTGGTAAATCAACACTATTAAAAACCATCCTAGGTAAGATCGATCCTCTTGGTGGAAAAGTTAATCGCGGAGATTTCTTATTCCCATCTTACTTTGAACAAGAAGTAAAAGCTGATTCAATCACACCGATCGATGATGTATGGAACGCTTTCCCACATCTTGATCAGCACCAGGTTAGAGCTTTACTTGCTCGTGCTGGGTTAAAAAATGAACATATCTCAAGACCTTTAACACAATTGAGTGGTGGAGAGCAGGCAAAGGTTCGATTATGTAAATTGCAAATGAACGAGAGCAACTGGTTACTGTTTGATGAGCCAACAAACCACCTTGATGTTGTTGCAAAGGAAGAATTAAAGCGTGCTATTAAGGCATATAAAGGAACCGTTGTGTTAGTCTGTCACGAACCTGACTTTTATGAAGATTGGGTAACAAAAGTTTGGGATATTGAGGATTGGGCTACTAACTAAATAGACATATAGAAGTACGGACTCTTTTATTGTCCGTACTTCTTTCATTTTCTCTAAATAAAAACGCAGGAATGTATCTTTTTGCCTTTTTACTTATATGTAGATAAGTGTTCTAATCCACTAGCCAAAGAAGCCGTTGTTTTGATTTCGCCAAAGTCGAGACCTAGCTGAATCGCTGTTTGGGCAATTTCAGGTCTTATACCGGATAAGATCGATGTTACGCCAAGTAATTTTAGTGCTCTAATAAGGCTGAATATTTCGTGGGCAACCATTGTATCAATAATAATGACACCTGATAGATCAATACATAAGTATTCGACCTCTAAATCCGCACATTGTTTTAGTGTATTTTCTATGATTAGTTTAGCTCTGGCAGTATCAATATCACCTATTAGCGGAAGCAGGGCCGTTTTGTTTTGGAGGAAGATTACAGGTGCACTAAGCTCGTTAATGACTTCCTTTTGAGCAGCAATCTGTTTCAACGTGTTCTTATGTGCTTCATCAATATAAATATATATAGACAGATTGCAGATCTTTCTCACCATGTCGAACCAAAGGAAAAGTTGGTCAATATCGATTTTCTCTATATTTTGTTTATAAAAGTTTTTGATGTAGCGTAAATAAATCTCTTCTGTTCTTGAAAACTCCCTTACGACATAATGAACAGGTGTATTTAAATGCTTTTGATCTTTGGCTAGTTCCTCAGACCAATTTTTAAATTCAGCGAAAAACTTTCCCTCTTCCTCAATAAATAGCATATGTAAGTGAAGAAAATAATCTTGATTTTGCTCCTTTAAGGTTTGAATGACGTTAGAATCTTTCGTAGAGTAGATTGAATTAGCGTCTTGATCCTCAATCGTACTATACCATTCCTCCGTCATCTGCCAGGAGTTTTCAACTAGGTAATTATATAGTTCTTGATTTCTGTGCATCTGATATCCCCCCAATAATAAATTTATTTTACAAGTGAATGTTTGAAAGCATAAATAACCGCTTGTGTCCGATCTTGCACATCTAGCTTACTCAAAATATTGCTCACATGTGTTTTGGCTGTTTTGAGCGCAATAAATAACTCGTCTGCTATTTCCTGATTGGTTTTTCCTTCAGCCATGAGCATTAAAATTTCCATTTCTCTTGTGGTGAGCTGATCGTGTGGGTGAACGGCATCCCTTTGGCGCATTTTCATCATCATCTTCCCTGTGACTTCTGGTTCTAATATAGATTGCCCATGAAAGGTTAAACGGACAGCATTTGCAATTTCACTTGCTTTTGACGTTTTTAAAAGGTAACTCGTTGCGCCCGCTTCAAGTGCAGGGTATACTTTTTCATCATCAAGAAAGCTTGTGACGATAATAATCTTTGCCTCTGGCCAAGCATTAATAATGTCCCTTGTTGCTTCAATTCCGTCCATTTCCTTCATTACTAAATCCATTAAAATAACGTCAGGACGAAGCTCAAGACATAGTTCCACACCTTTTCGTCCATTATCCGCTTCCCCAATCACCTCAATATCCGGCTGTGCTGACAAGTAAGAAGAAACCCCAATTCGCACCATTTCATGATCATCTACAAATACCACTTTAATCATTTTCGTCACACTCTCCTGCAAGGACAGGGACCTTTACTTCTAATCGTGTCCCTTTATTTTTCAAACTGACAATTTTCATTGAGCCACCAATTTCTAGTGCTCTTTCATACATATTTTGCAGTCCATAGGATCCTGTTTTTTCTTCTTCATGTTCAAATCCAATTCCGTCATCAGTTACACGCATAATCACAAAATCATCACGCTCTATAAGAAGAATATCTAAACTAGTGGCTTTTGCATGACGAAGTGTATTAGAAACTGACTCTTGTAAAATTCGAAATAAATGGTCCTCTACACCTTTATCTAGAGGAATCGGTTCGACCTTCCATTTTATGTTCATTGTTACCTTTTGCATTAGTTCTACTAAAAGCTCTTGAATTCCTTCTTGAAGTGACTTTCCTTTTAAGGCAGCTGGTCTTAAATGAAGTAATAACGCTCTCATTTCTAGCTGTGATTGATGTATTGTTGCTTCAATTAATTTTAATTGCTTTGTTTCCCAATCATCTGAGCGTGGTTTAGATTCGGTGACAGCCGACATCATCATCGATGCCGCAAATAATTGCTGACTTACCGAGTCATGTAGCTCTCTAGCTAGTCGATTTCTCTCCTGTGAGACCATTTCTTGAATTCTTCTTTCTTGATCCTCTGCCTTTTCATTCGCAAGCTTTTGCGAGAGCTTCGTTTGCTCCATCATTTGTTTTTGGATCTTTGTTAATTTTGTTTTTATTTCATGTATATCTGCTAAAGGATAGTACTCGTTAGAAATCGTTCGACCATTTGCAACCTCTTGAATAGCCAAATCGATCGTGCTAAGATGCTTTTTCCAAATAAGTCCAGAAGCAAAACCAAAGCATACACCAGCTAAAATACTGAAGCTTGGCACAATATAAATAAACGGTAAATCCATCACTTTACGACTCCATAATTCCCCCCAATTGTTTAGAGGAAATGCCATAAAAAAAAGGAGGGAAAGAAGAACAAATAAAATGAGCGAAAAAATAGCACTGCTGATAATTTGTCGCTGAAGCACATTCATACCCTTTTCACCTCAAGCTTTCCTGAAATAGCTGAAGTGAAAAGCCTTATCTTCTGATCGGCTTCTCTATATTGAGCGGTTTCGTACACAACGGTTTCATTCACTATCCTCTGTTCGGATTTTTGGAAAATCGTAATAGCTCCCACCATTGTTGAGTGATGGATATGGACCTCTACCTCATAAGGAACCAAAACTTGAACATTACCAATTAAGCTCCGAATAAAAATGATCGATTCTTCCTTTGGCAAAACAGTGTTACTTAGATCAATGATTGTATTACCTACCCCAACTTGAATATTAATATCATTCCATTCATATGCATGTTCAGGTGTTTTCTGGCTGGAAAAAAACTTATTGTCAAAGATTTTATTGCGGTGAATAAAATCTCCATTGCCTTCTGTGTCAAGAGGGTCACCTATAACAGGTTTTATCTGTTTAGGATTCTTCTGTGTTTTAAAAAATTGAACAATAAAGTAAATCAGAAGCACACATAATAAGTAGCGAAAGGTCATCATATTTAGTACGGTTATGACAAGCCATATCCATCCACCCCAAAACAATGTCTTACCGAGAAAACGAGGCCGCCTTTTACGCCCCAAATATATACAGCCTATAGATAGGAGAAACGTGACAATTAATCCACCGTTAAAAAATAGAATTTCTAAAAGAAGGAGGAGAATCCCTATTAGAATGATCCAATTTAAATAATCTGAGTTTATATTTTTTAGCAAGTGTCATCCTCCTTCTACTTTATTTTTAGAAGAAATTATATTGAGAGCAGTTTCGAAGTTTTTTATATGAAATAAGGCGTAGAGATCTACGCCTTTTTAGAATAACATGTTGTCTTATGAGATTGCATTTGTTTCTTCTGATTTTAATTGTTTTTGTAATTGGGCAATTCGAGCATCAATCGTACTGCGGTGATATGCTTGGTTGACCTTTTGCTCTAATCGGTCTAAATAGCTTTCCATTTCTTCAAATCTAGTGAATGCTTTTGTCGAAAAGCTCCCATCATCTACAACTTTATTCATGCGATGATGTGCTCGTGCAATATTTTCTCTGCCCATTAATTCCATTCTTTTAATCTGCATATCTTTTACCTTATGCTTCATTTCCTCATATTTTTGTTCAAGCTCTTCAAGCTGGTGACTCGTTTGCTGACGGGATTCCTTTAGACGCGCCACTCTTTCCGTGTAGTGTGACTGTTCTCTTAAAGCAAATTCATAAAGCTCTGTTTCACCTGCTTTTAAAGCAATTTCAGCCTGGTTCTGACGTTTTTCTGCTAGGTGAACAGCTTCTTTGTATTCACGAGTGAATTCATTCTTTAATAAATATTGTCGTTCTACAAGCTTACGAACTTTCTCCGTTTCATTTTCACATTGTCTTAAATAATGATTTAACACAGCAATTGGATTTTTTTGTTCCTTTTGATCTAATGCCTCATGTAAATCTGCCGAAATAGTTTCCTTTAATCTAGTAAAAATGTTAGCCATAGTAAATCTCTCCTTTTAATATGCTTTGATAGATTTTATTTCGTTCTCACAAATTACCTTTTAATTCATTCCATTCCTTTTCAAAATTTGTGAATGGATCTGCACTTTCTTCTACCTTCTTAGATGGTTTGTTCCAGTTTTTATACACTACATATAAAACATAGATTGCAACAACACCTAAGATGGCTGGAAGGTTTGAAGCTGAAGCAAACATAGCAATTACTCCGATGACTGCACAAATGACTTTTGTAAACTTAGATTCAGTTTTCAAAAACCCTTTGTACGCATAGTACATGATGAGAAGGCTTAACCCTAAGGCAATCATCGGTGCAAGATTTGATAGCAGCACCACAACAGCCACACCACCAAGTAATACATAACCTAACTTCTTCATCGTTATTTCCTCCTTTTTTAACCAGCACAAGTTGTTTGTTGTTCTTATGCTTTAGTTAATCTTGTATTCCGTATCTATGTCTATATCTTACCTACATTCCAGTTTTCTCAAAACGAGCGTTAGCTTTATTTTCATCTACGTCTTGAGGCTTAGTTAATATAAGGCTCTTGATATTTCGCACATGATGATACATGTTTTTCTTCGGATTGGAAAAAATAAGTAGGAATAAAGCAACTTGAATCAAAGGAGGTCGTTCGATGACAGAGGAATTCCCACAAGGAAATATGCCGTATGAGCCAGAGCCATTTTGGAGAGAGTCTAGCCAGGTACATTCTTTTTCTCCTTTAACGATTGATACTGAAGTAGATGTTGCGATCGTTGGCGGAGGTATTACAGGAATTACAACGGGCTACTTATTATCAAAGCAAGGCATGAAAGTCGCAATATTAGAAGCCGATCAAATTCTTAATGGTACAACTGGACATACGACAGCTAAAGTTACCGCACAGCATGGGCTAATCTATGACGAGTTTATTCAGCATATGGGAGAAGAAAAATCCAAGCAATATTATCAAGCTAACGCTGATGCACTTGAATTTGTACGACAAACGGTAAAGGAGCATCAGATTGATTGTGATTTAACAGAAGAAGATGCCTATATCTATGCAGTAAGTGATCAGTATGCAAAAAAAGTCATGAAAGAATACGAGGCTTACCAAAGGCTTGGTATACATAGTGAGTTTGTTGAGAGCATTCCTTTCTCCATTGATGTAAAAGGCGCTGTCGTGATGAAGGCACAAGGTCAGTACCATCCGCTAAAATACCTAAAAGTGCTTGTTGATGAAATTGTAAAGTCTGGTGGTGAAATTTATGAACAAACAACCGCTATCGACATCGATGAAACAACACCTAAGCCAATGGTCATTACACGCGAAGGACGTCGAGTTGCATGTAAATACGCGATCGCTTGCTCCCACTTTCCATTTTTTGATGGAAAAGGCTTATACTTTTCACGTCTACACGCTGAGCGCTCCTATATCTTAGGAATTCTCGCAAAGCATGATTTCCCAGGAGGCATGTACTATAGTGCCGATTCACCTACCCGTTCTTTACGCTATACTCCAATGAATGGGGAAAAATTAATTTTAGTCAGTGGTGACGGTCATAAAACAGGTCAGGGAACATCTACTCACAAGCATTACAAGGCTCTTGAGGAATTTTCTGAAGAGGTACTAGGTATCAAAGAAATCAAATATCGATGGTCAGCTCAAGACCTATATACGCTAGATAAAGTACCTTATGTTGGGCCCATTACTTCTAACAAACCAAACATTCTTGTTGCAACTGGGTACCGAAAATGGGGAATGACAAACGGAACAGCTGCTGCAAAACTACTCGCAGACCTAGTATTAGAAAAAGAAAATCCATACAAGGAACTGTATAGTCCTTCTCGCTTTTATGCTGATCCTAGTATAAAAAAATTCCTTATGCAAAACCTTGATGTCGCAGGTCATTTAATTGAAGGAAAAATTGATATTGCTGATAAACGCATTGAGGACATTGGAAATGATGAAGGCTCAGTCGTTGTTGTGAATGGAAAAAGAGCTGGATGCTATAAAGACAGAGAAGGAAATATTAACCTTGTTGACACAACCTGTACCCACATGGGTTGTGAAGTAGAGTGGAATAGCGGTGACCGCTCATGGGATTGCCCTTGTCATGGATCAAGATATACTGTTACGGGCGAGGTTATTGAAGGTCCTGCAAAAAAACCTCTGAAAAAAGTGGATATGTAAGATTTGGGGCCAGAATACTTCTGGTCTTTTTTTACGTTTTAACAATTAAATGCTAGAACTTGTAAAACAAACACGAGGGACATTCCACTTTTGAACTAGGAATGCCCCTCGCTGTAACAATAACTCACTTCTCTTTGATCACTTTACCGATTTTCGCATTCGAACGTTTCATAATCCGTACTAACGTATTTTCTTTACTGATTTTGCGATAGGTAATATTTGATATATCCAGCCCATGTCCAAGTGTTGCATATACATGTCCTTCTCTTGGGTCAATTAATTTATTTCCCTCGAAATAAACACGAGGCGTTTTCCAAAGTGCAACCAGTGCTTTACTTAACGGCATTTCATGGTAACGTTCGGGCCACATACTTTTAATATGTTGTTTTACAAGTGGATAATACTTCGAACTCATCCCTGGAAAAAGGTGATGTTCCGTATGATAGGAAAAATTAAAGTGTAAAACATCAACCCATTTCGGAACCGTAACGGTTAAGCTATTTGCCAAAGGATCATTTACATCTGTAATTGGATTTAACCGATGATTTGTGGAGATATACCCCATAACAATGGCATTTGCAATTAGTAACGGTAAAAAGAAGGCAAAAAACCATTTATACGGTCCCATAATAAACAAAAGGGATATCCAAAATACCCAAGGTAAAATCATTTGCATCCAGACTGAACGCTGATGCTTAGGATTAAATTCTTTAATATAAGCAAAAAACATTTTTGCTGAGTGCAAAGAAAACATAACGGTTAATGAGCTAAAGCTTGCAAATGCCCGGACACCATGCGGCAGACGATATATCCAACGTAACAACTTTGTTTTAGAAAGCCTTTCGAGAGTCGGCCATGAGTCTGGATCATGTTCTTCATGCTGTGTATGAACATGGTGAGTGAGATTATGCCATTTTCTCCATAGCCTTGGACCTGTGCTTAACGGCCAAAATGCAATAGCACCTAAAAGATCTCGTAGCCAAGCCTTTCTTACAACTGTTCCATGCAATATTTCATGCCCTAGAAAGCCCATTGCCGCAAAGCTAGCACCAAGGACAAATGCAATCGCTAAATAAATTAATGGGTTTAGCTGAAATAAACCAATTGTTAAAAATCCCGTGATCACAATCAATAAATAAGCCAACCCTCCCCAAAGGCGTCCTGGAACAGGTTTAAATACCTTTTTCGGTAATTTAGGGGATATTTGTGCTGCATACCATGCAAAAGAGTGAAGCTCCTTCATTTTACTACTCCTTCCATCGATCGATAAATAATTCGTCCTTAGTATGTACAAAAATGATCAGATCAGATGTACAAATTGGAAAAATTTTATCTTTTAACCAAACTGTAAACACAATACAATGCACTAAAAAGATATCATGTGTGAATTTTTAACAAATAAAAAACCTTCTAACTCATCTCATAATGGATAGACTAAAATTAACATCATGAATAAGGAGATGACTTCAGCATGAAGAGAGAAAACAATGAAAAAAACAAGCAAAATTCTTATAAGGGAAAAGTATACCAACGAAAATCTGAAGCTCTTTCAGAATATAACATGACTCTCTCTGACCAACCCCTACCTCAACCAAAGGATTATGAAGAAATAGAGTATTAACCCTCTTTGTTCCCTAAAAAATAGAGGTATGAAGGGCATTAGTTTCTTCTTTTGAATCGTTTTGTCCTTTATATCTCTTATGAAGAACCTTTCCCTCTCAAATTCCACCTATTTTATCCTTCACACCGCTTATGAAGAACCTTTCCCTCTCAAATTCCACCTACTTTGGCCTTCACACCGCTTATGAAGAACCTTTCTCTCCCAAATTTCA
>JAPSLU010000152.1 GCA_031180405.1 Bacillus sp. (in: firmicutes)
CCTATCAGTGCCTTTCAGAAAACCGATAAACCTGTCCAGAATGTCATTGTACTGCTGTTCCGCAGGCCCCCCAAGACACCGGCCAAGGCATGAGCCTAAGGAATAATTCAGGCAGGCAGAATTCGTAGTTCCATTGGGATTGCTGCAACTCAGCTTAAAGCATTCCTTTAACCCCCGGATAGCTCTTTCCACTCTTCTTCGGCTTGTAAAAGGGCCAAAATAAACCTTGCTGTCATTTTCAATAGGATCAAAGGCAATATCAATCTTACGGTGATTGCCGGTAAGGCCGATCGATATATAAATGAATGACTGCGGACTCTTCATCATCCGATTATAAAGCGGCTTAATGGTTTTTATTAATTGACATTCAAGCATAAAAGCCTCGAATTCGGTATCTGTCAGGATATAGTCAAAATCCCTTAAGTGTTTGACCAGTTTTTTTATCTTTGGTGAATGGTTGGTAGAGTTCCGGAAATAAGACTGAACCCGATTCTTAAGTTTCTTCGCCTTCCCCACATACAGAATCTGGCCCTGGGAATCCTTCATTAGATAGACGCCTGGAGTAATTGGCAGGTTTTTTACCTTGTCAGGGAGATTAATAGGGATTCATTCCTTTACTAGAGTGTAT
Source organism: Bacillus sp. (in: firmicutes) (assembly GCA_031180405.1). GTDB lineage: Bacteria > Bacillota > Bacilli > Bacillales > Bacillaceae > Metabacillus. The sequence continues at coordinate 629 of JAPSLU010000152.1, forward strand.
ATGTAGTATTTTACCATGAGGTGGGTTTGTCAGCTATTTTAGAGGCTTTTTTCGGAAAGTTTGAAGTGACATCATTTTTTGGGGGTTGAAATATGGTATAAAAATTATTATAGGCATATTTAAGAAGCGGAGTTTTAGACTTCAGGAACAAAGCAATTTTTGATTCGCTACAAGACATTTTTTGCACTATAATCAAGGTTCAAGTGATGAAAACGGACTTCTTTTGTAAATAATCATTCATACAGGAAGTAGAAGCAATGCCAGGTATTAATAAGAGAACACTAATTCGCAGAAAGAATGAAAATGGCAGAGAGTCAACCTAAAAAATTGTAATAGAAAACGGTGAAATAGGTGAAAAAGTTAACTTATGATGATGTTAAAGGGTTTGTAGAAAATAATAGTGATTGTATTCTTGTAAGTGAAGAATACAATGGGCAACTCGTACCACTCTCAATGATATGTGGTTGTGGAAACCCATTTGAAGTGACTTTTAAAGTATTCAAAAGACCTTTGGCTGCTGAACATAATAGAGGGAAGCGATGGTGTAATGAGTGTGGACAGCAAAGAAGTAATGCTGGTAGGAAGTATACAATTGAACAGATACGTGAAATGGCTCTAGAAAACAATTGTATTTTAATAAGTACTGAATATTCCAATTGTAAGCAATACATGTCTTTTATATGTGGATGTGGAAAGCTTTTTGAAACAACGTGGGACTTCTTTGTTAATAATGGAAAAAGGCAATGTAATGAATGTGGGCAGATATTGAATAATTTACCTACGAAGAAAACAAACGAACAATTCTTGCAGGAAGTATTTGAGATGGTAAGTGATGAATATACTCCTATGTCAGAATACATCCAAGCACATGAATACATACAAATGAAGCATACTATATGTAATTTTGTATATCCAGTTTCTCCAGACAAATTTCTAAATGGGGAACGTAGATGCCCCAAATGTTCCGATGCTAGAAATTCTAAGTTGTCTAGGGCAGTTGAGTACTGGCTACAAGAGAACAATTTTGTCTATAGGAGAGAGTATAAAATTGATGAATGTAGGAATGAAAAGGTGTTACCATTTGATTTTGCTATATTAAATGATGACGGAAGTATAAAACTACTGATAGAGGTAGATGGGGAACAGCATGAAAAGCCTGCTCGATTCTCGAAAGATAAGGAAAAGATGTTACAAAAATTAAGAGAAGTGCAATATAGGGATAAGATAAAAACCGCCTTTTGTGAGGATAACAATATCCCATTGTTAAGAATTAGATATAATGAGATGGGACAGTTTAAAAAGAAAATACAAGACAGATTAAATAATTTATAACAGTTATAATGACTCGGACTTTAATAAGGGGTGTATTTCAACATTGTTAGCCTCATATTTTTTTGATACGGGTAAAGTATGGTGACTCACACGCCATTGATTTTCCATTTACTCGTTTAATATTAATAATTATGTTTAGGGGATAAGCAATGCTAGTTTGTAATCCCTTGTGGGGTATGTGTGTAAGTATGATACCTGCAATTCTCTGCCATTTTAACCAATTGTGCTAAAAAATTTAAAACAATGAAATACCAAAAACCTTGGCTTGTAACCAAGGTTTTTTGCTATATCAATTTCAAATAGATAATTGATATAATGTTTAATTATTTCTAGATTCTTCTGCCATTGTACGTTTGTCTTCATTTCTAAGGTCAACGTAAACATGAACCACTGTGGCACAATTTTCACCTTGTTCCGTTTTATGTAAAGTATAGAATGTTCTTAGACCTTGTGTAGACACATTTGGGAACAAGTCCTCGGTTTCTCCACTATCAATTATAGGAAAGACACCACTTCTTCTAGAATTTACAATTTTTTTATATGCAGTCCATACCTTATCCGGATTATTTGCAAATCCCCAGTTAATTATTAAATGAAAGTTACAACTTGTAATGTCATATCCGAAAATTTTTTGTGTGTGAACATTAATGTTACTTGAATGAGCACCTTTTAGAATTAGAGCTTCACCAATCATTAGTTCGTTTCCTTCTTGAGATTGAATCACTAGATCTCTTTCTCCAATACCTCCATGCTCCCCAGTTTCTTTTTGGGTAAAACCAGCTCTACTTTGAGAGTGAGTTGTCCACCCTAATGTATCGAGTATGGCTGCATCCATATGAGATTTGAATAAGTCAGTATAACGATCTTCTTCCGCGGGATTACCAGCAGAGGGAGTAACTGTAGGTGATATTTTAAGCACAATTCTAAGTATATTAAATACTTTTTGTATTATATAGTTTTGAACTGTTTCATTTGAATTACTCGTAAGAAGAATAACTTGTTCATGGGGTGTTAATGTTCTAAGTTTACTAAAACTGCCTGCTCTTAGTTCTGCAGATTGTTTTAGAATCATTAATTGATCTTCGTATTGCTTTATTTGTCCAGAACCTCGTTTTAATCCGATTATTATTCCTTTTAATCTATTAAAATCTCTATCATGTTCATTCAATTCTAATGCTTGATCGATATAAGTCTCGGCAAAACTGATATTTTCCTGTTCTAAATAGCTTAAAGACATTAAATGATATAAAGTGGAATGGGCAAATAAATCAAAATCATGGTTTGAGTATGAAATTATTCCGTTTTTATGTTCTTGAACTCTTTTTCTAAAAACATCCCATGTGGGTTCTCTTTTTAGATATTCCTGTGCATACTCAATAACCTTTTCATACTGTTTAATATGTAAATAGGAGGAAGCTAGGCCAATATAATTTATGTCAAAAAAGATATCATTGAGTTGTCCACCCTCTTCTATATCCAAATACTCGAGCGCTTGTTCATGATAGAATATACTATTAATATGGTTATTCTCTCTAGCATACAGATCTCCAAGTTCTTTATAGGTAGGGGAATAGGTACTATCTAATTTTAAGCTGTTTTTGAGGTGAGTTTCCGCTTTACGCAAATCTCCTTTTCTTTTATACAACTTACCTAAAAGAAGAGGAACTTCCTTATACTGATTTTTTTCAATAATAGGTTCTAAAGTTTGAATTGCTAGATCAATTTCACCTGTTTCCCAATAACATTCTGCTAAATGATATAAATCATCTATAGAGGTTTTATCGACAACTTGTTCTAAAAGTACTCTCTTTTTTGATAGATAAATATCATCGTATTTACCATGAAAGATAACTTTGTCATTATATGAGAAGTAAAATATATTATTTGCAGATACACTTTCTGAAACATCTCTTATTAATCCTTGACAACTCAAACAATGTTCACTTAGTTTTTCAATGATTTCTTTTGATTCCATTTCATGATGTTCTTCCCATTTGATTGTTTGACATGTTTGAAAATCATTGCAACATTCTTTACAAATGTATTTATTAGTAATGTTACAAGAAAAAGTAGCTTTATTTTTACAGCAAATATTGCAAATCTCCATATATATCCTCCTGAATTTTATAAAAATTTAAAAATCAACTTCTGACCTTTTAATTAATTTTTCAGTTTGATTTTACCACTCTTTTAAAGAAGGCATATAAGATTAAGGCGTTATATTTTCTAAACATTAAAGGATGAAAGTTTTACAGGATACCCCTCTTTCATTCAAATTACTACGAGATTAAATTTCTACAATTAATTCTCTATAAGATAGTAGACAAAAGGAATGCTTGTTCGGTATAATATGTGTCAGAATAAGGACAAAATGACCTAAAGGAGACACAATATGAACACACAAGCAATTAAAGAGAAACGAGAACGATTAGGTCTGACTCAGAAAGAGTTTGCAGATGCATTAGGAATGGGGAAAAACGGAGACAGAACATTAAGGAGATGGGAAAATGGAGAATCAATTCCTTCACCATTGGAGTATAAATCCTTAATGGAATTTCCGGAGGATCCACCCTTTGCCTTTAAAGGAACCCCGCGATTTACCATGATTGATCTATTTGCTGGGATAGGAGGGATTAGATTAGCCTTTCAAAAACAGGGAGGTTTATCTGTATTTGCTTCGGAGTGGGACAAGTTTGCAGCAAAAACATATAAGATGAATTTTGGGGACGAACCGGAAGGCGACATTACTCAAGTGCCAGTAAGTCAGATTCCTGAACATAATATACTTTTGGGAGGGTTCCCGTGTCAGCCATTTTCGCAGGCAGGATTAAAAAAAGGATTTGAGGATACCAGAGGAACACTTTTCTTTGACATTGCAAGGATTTTAAAAGAGCGAAAACCACAGGCTTTTTTATTGGAGAATGTTAAACAGTTGAGAGGCCATGATAAAGGTAGGACTTTAAAAACAATAATAGAAGTTTTAGAAGAGGATTTAAACTATACGGTTTATTATAACGTATTACGTGCTGCAGATTTTGGAGTTCCTCAAAACAGGGAACGTATATATCTTGTTGGATTTTATAATCCCCTAGGTGGAAAATCAGTGCCTTTTTCTTTCCCCGATCCTACAAATGCACCTACTAGACTCGGAGATATATTAGACGAAAGCGTTGATGAAAAATATACTATTTCGGATAAATTATATCAAGGGCATTTAAGAAGAAAGAAAGAGCATAAAGAAAAAGGAAATGGTTTTGGTTTCTCCCTATTTAACTCGGATAGTCCTTATACTAACACATTGAGCGCCCGTTATTATAAAGATGGTAGTGAAATACTAATCGACCAAGGACCAGATAAGAACCCTAGAAAGTTAACCCCGAGGGAATGTGCGAGATTACAGGGATTTCCAAAGGAATATGTAATACCGGTATCAGATACCCAAGCCTATAGACAATTTGGAAATTCTGTAGCAGTGCCGGTGGTAGAATTAATTGCAAAAAATATGATTGATGCTATAGAAAAGAGCGGCGGGTTTCATTATGCTTCGAAGGAAGAGGAATTAGCTAAAAACTAATAAAAACAAGAAAAGGATTCTAATAAAGGAATCCTTTTCTTATTTTTATTTTGTATGATTTAAATAATTAGTGCATCCCCAAAAATAACCGTTTCGCCCATTGCTAAGTACCTTATAACCGTTGCAATTAGTTCTTGGGCAAGATTCTTTTGGAATTATTTTGCTATCTATTTGTGTGCCTACTGGTACTAATGTGTTTGAAAAATTACTAGCTGGGATAGGTATATATTTAACAGGTTCTTTACCTGCAATATTAGTTTCTTTAGGGGCAACCGAATGGTTATTTTCCAATTCAGAAACTGTCAGTTTTTTGTATTTCCAATAAAATTCCTTACGAACCTTATCACTCGAAATTATGTCAAATACCCCATATTTTTTCTTCTTAGTAGGATTAGCCGCAATATAATGGTTGACATTAAAACCTACCTCCAATAACCATCTAAATAATGCTGCCTGACCTTTGTTTATACCATAATTTTCATTACTGTCGGGATATTTATATTTTATCTCCAAAACCGCAGGACCATCATCAAAAAACATGAATGCATCAATATTAACAGGGTAAGCATTAAGACAAACAGTTAAAAAGTAATTGGCAAAGTAACGTTGTAAAGCAACTTCCTCTAGAAGACTCTGAGACTCAAAAAAAGAAATTGCCCTGTCCTGGTTAAAAGTAACCCTGTAACTGTCTTCAGCCTTGAGTATCTCTCTATCTCTTGAAATTGTCGAATAATTTTTAAGAAATTCAGATTCACTTATGTAATTTCTTTGAACAGGAGCCTGCCAGGTTTGTACAGTTAAATCTAAAAATAATAAATTGCTTTCAACTAATAATACATGGTAACTGACTATATTTTTCTTTTGTAGTAACTTATAGATTTCAATATCAGCCTGTAAAGGAAGATGGCTGGTTACATGAAAAAGCATGTATTGATTATAGTTTAAAGGGTTTCGAATACTCCACCAACCTTTACTCATCCATGTATTCCAATTATTTGGGTTAGCTATATCCTGAATAAATATTTCTTCAACAGCCATACCTTCAAGCAGTTTATGTTTATCACGTTTTAAGAACCCTTTTATGCTATCTGTATCGTTAAAATTTAATTTCATTATATGTCTTACCACCTTGAAAGAATCAAAGAAATTATTCTCTTTTAATGTAGTTAATCGCAAAATTTCTAGCTCTTGCCAGCTCGCTTATTAACATTTGGTCAAATTGATCTTCTAGTGTAATATCCAATATAAGTAAATCGAAATCATTTGGAGGATCATTAACAAAGTTATATAAATTTGAATTATCCCGATAAGAATCAATAATAATATCGACTATTTTATAATTTTGTTTTACATCTTGAATGTAATTCTCTGAATTGTTAATGAAGCATTCTAAACTTTCACTTACCCTTTGTTGTAAATAAATTACAGCCCTTTCCATGTGTAAACAACCCCTTTTGTAGAGCTTCCTGTAATGTAGAAGAGGGAAACCTTCTCTAAATTACATCCCTTTGTAAGTCATAAAAAATTATTATAATTGTAAGAACATCCGACCACAAAATTATTATTAATAATAGTTTATATGAACTATTCCCAAAAAACTATATAATGGAAATATCTTTTACAGTTGGAGGGATATTTGTGCTTAGGGATTTAAATGAACTAGCCAGAAATACAAGAGAAAATTATAATAATACATTTACCAATAGTGATTTTAAACTGAACAGAGATTTTAAAGAAAGATTCAGCCAAGCACTAGAGGCTAAAAATAATACTGTAGAGTATTTTGACTATTCTGCAGAGATAACAATCAATACAGGTAATAAAATTTTCTGTCCGAATCAATGGTTTTACTTGGCAACATTCGTAGTAAGTTATCTTAGAGAGCTAATTCAATATAAAAGAGTAATTGAAGAACTTTCTAATAGTGGCGTAGATGGAATGAGCAGAAGTAAATTTATGGAAAAAGTGAAGGTGTTAAAGGGAAAGGATATTAATGATACTGCCCCTGAAATAAAAGAGGCTATTATTAGTTTTTTTGGTGAAGATACAGAGAGTGTGGGTTTTTTATGTAAGTTTTTAACGGAATATGAATGGTGGCTGGGAAATAAGACGATTGATAGGGGGGACTTTTTTCATTCCCCAGTGCTTAACTTATTGGGTGTGGTAAATGTAAGTCAAAGTTATGTTGCTGATATTGCCTGGTTTTTAGCTTCTAATTCAGAACTGATGAACAGTGCGCTCCATTTGCAGGAACAAGAGTTTAGGCAATCTTTAGTTTCTCCGGGAGAAAATCTAATTGTTTATGGGGCACCGGGAACAGGAAAGAGTCATTATCTAAAGGAGAATTTTAGTAATATTACTAGAGTTGTCTTTCATCCTGAGTATTCTTACTATGATTTTGTTGGTAGTTATAAACCAGTTCCACTGTACTTACAGACAGATACGCCTTTGAAACGAGCAGATGGCGGGGGATTCGACAAAGGTGAACCACGTATTGATTATCAATTTGTTTCAGGTCCATTTATTGATGTTTTACTAAATGCTATTCGAAACCCTGAACAATCATTTACTCTATTAATAGAAGAAATAAATAGGGCCAATGCACCTGCAGTGTTTGGAGATATATTCCAATTATTAGACAGAAAATTAGATGGCAGTAGTGAATATAGAATTATGCCAAATCAGGATTTAAACAATTATTTACTTTCATTTCATGATGTTCGTGATTTTATTGTTGATGGTTTATATCTACCTGCAAATATGAATATTGTTGCTACCATGAATAGTGCTGATCAAGGGGTTTACGTCCTTGATTCTGCGTTTAAACGCCGTTGGAAATTTAAATACATGCAAATAAGAGAAAGAGGATTTGCGCATGAAAATCACTTAATTAATTATGCAGGTGAAAATTTTCCTTGGAGAGTAATACTTTCTGTTGTTAATAATAAACTAAAAGATCTTCAAATAAATGAAGACCGACTGATTGGCCCATTTTTCATTAGTCCGGAGGAAATAGAAGATAGTAATAATTTCTCTTCAAAATTGTTAATTTACTTGTGGGACGATGTTGTACGATATAAAAGAAATGAATTTTTCAATCCCTACATAAAAACATACTCGGATTTAGTTGCCAAATTCTTTGCAGGTGAAGATATTATGGGTATTAAAGAAGAAATGTATGATTTGCTTAATGGTGAACAAGAACTTCGAATAGAAGAAGAAATTGAAGCAGAGCAAGAAAGCCGCCTTGAAGAAGATGTGGTATCTGAATAAGAACTTAAAATGGCGGTGGAATTTGTGAGTAAACAACCTTCTTACAAAACATTTATTGAAAACAAACAATACCAAAATATCTTTTCAACAGAAATTACAGATATATGGCAAAAAAAGGGAATATGCCGTTTGAAGGGAGATCTGATAACCTTTGAAGTTACAGGTCTGTTGATTTTTAGGGGCAAATTTTTAATGATTTTCCCAAAATCATATGAATTGCCTACAACCGAAATTGATATAAGAAAACATATAGAGGTACTTACTAAAGTATTAATAAAATATAAAAATGAGGCTGTTTTAGACCCGATTGAGTCAGAGTTATTAGGCGGGGAGAATGGTGAAAATATAAAAAATTTAATTACAACTTATCACCTTATTCAGGATTTTACCCAGAATGGATATTTAATTAAGGAAACCTTTATCAAGTCAACAAACTATTCTGGAAAAGTTGATTGGCCCACAACTATAAAGAAAAAACAGCCTGTTTTTTCTGAAAGATCTGTAGTTTATGTTGATCCTATTTTTCAAAAAAAAGTAATCGACCAACAAAATTTATTGATAAAACTGCACAAATTTTGTATTTATAAAAGTATTGAAGAATTTGGGTGGTTACTGGGGATTTCCTCAGACTTTGTGGAACCGGTAAATAATTTGATAAGTAACTATGATTTAAATTTTTTAATTAACTTTTTGACAAGGGAATTAAATAATACCTTTGTTGAGAGAGAAATCAAAGTAATTAATTTACTTATCCAATATATATCTGGAATGACCCCTGAAAATCCCGAAGAGAAACTTGAAACTTTGGCTACTCCATACTTTCAAAATGTTTGGGAAACAATGTGCAGCGTTAACTTTAAGAATCAATATCATGTACTGAAGCAAATAATTCCAAAGTTAAATTGGGAAATTGATAGTAATGCAACAGTACAGCTTCAAAGACCCGATTTAATGATTTTAAGAGATAAAACTCTATATATACTTGATGCAAAGTATTATAACATTGAAAAAAATCTTCCGGGTTGGAGTGATATTGTTAAACAGTTATTTTACGCCTATACAATTTATTCAAACATTCAGTCAAATAAAAACTTAATGCCTCACTTAAAATTAAACAATATAACCAGGGTTTATAATGCCTTTTTGTTTCCGTCAAGTGAATCAGAAGCTATTAATTATGCAGGAAAAGTTGAAGTTGAAGGAAATAATCAGTTAGGTAATATAAAGGCTTTTAGGATAAATACTTTTTTAATGATGAAGTGCTATATAGGGATTGAAAAATTTTCTTATATAAATAATTTTGTTAAAGCAAGTAATGAAATAACATAGGTTGAGAAGATTTGTATTAAAATCAATTTCGTCAGTGTAATAAAAGGATTCGTCGATTAAAACAAAAAGTCTGCGAATCCTTTTATTAATAGGAAAATTGCCTACCGGAAAACTCTTTTTATAAAATCTGCTGCTGGTTATTTTCTCTTATTTTCTCCTTTTGCTTCTTTTATAAATTGTATAACATCATCTATAGTTTTATTAAGATTGTCCTTAATTTCATGTTCCCAAATCCTTTTAATATTCCAACCCCTTTCAATGTAATATTTGTTTACCTCTTTATCACGGTCCTTATTACGATTTAATTTTTTTTCCCAGAACTCCTGATTTGTTTTCGGCATATTTCCATGTTGTGGACAGCAATGCCAAAAACAAGAGTCGATAAAAATAACCACTTTATACTTTTTTAATGAAATATCCGGCTTTCCAAACAGATTTTTGGAGTTTCTTCTGTATCTTAATCCCCTTTTCCATAATTCCTTTGTTACTATTCCTTCAAGTTTTGAGATAGATCTTATTGCCTGCATATTTTTTCTTCTTTGTTCATCTGACATTACATCGGTCATATTCTTCACTCCCAATTTGAATATTTATTTTTAACCATTTACCGAGAACAGCAAACAAATTATGTTCTGAAAATGTTTTTTATTAGTAAAGGTTTAATGATAAAATTTAATTAATGAAATTTGACCTGAAGGAGAAATTTCTCCC
>JAPSLU010000006.1 GCA_031180405.1 Bacillus sp. (in: firmicutes)
GACTGATTGCTAACGCTTGCCTTTCGAGGCACGAAGCCTTGAGAGGAGCGGAGTTACCGGGGTTGGTAATGAGCACCGCAGCAAGGTGAGTAACGAAGAAAGCGAGCGTTTGTCAACAGTCTGAGGCCCTAGAACAGGATGTTTTAGGGCCCAATTATTACATAACATTAAAATATTTTGCATCTGGATGAGCAACAACGATTGCTGTAACAGAGGCTTCTGGTTCCATCATAAAGCCTTCAGTTAGTTGGATACCGATGTCTTCTGGACGAATAAGGTTAAATAGCTTTTCTTGATCTTCAAGATCAGGACATGCTGGATAACCAAAGGAGTAGCGTTGCCCTTGGTATTTTGCCGAGAAGCGTTGATCCATTGTGAAGTCTGGCGCGTCAGGGAAGCCCCAACGATCACGAATAAGCTGATGTGTACGTTCAGCTAATCCTTCTGCGAGCTCTAATGCTAGCGCCTGAACAGCATGGCTCTTTAGGTAGTCACCTTGCTCTTTAAAGCCTTGGGCAAGCTCACGAATTTGACTTCCCGCTGTCACGGCAAACATCGCAACATAATCAAAGCCGTCCTTTTGTTTTGGACGTACATAGTCCGAGATACAACGATGTGGAAGCTTCTCCTGCCTTGGAAAATCAAATGTTTGCAAAATCGTATTTGTATTTTCCGGATCTAATATATGCAGTTTGTTGCCTTCACTATAGGAAGGAAAAAATTGATATACTGCTGCAGGTTTAAACCATTTTTGTTTAGCACCATCTTTTAAAAGCTCCTGAATAAGCTCTACAAGTTCAACTGCTTTAGGATCCTTTTTTTGTACAAGTTCTTTGATTTTTCCTTTTAATCCTAGGTGATGACCTATAAGCATTTGCATGTTTACATAAGGAATTACTTGTGTAAGGTCCATATCCTTAATAATGTGGCGCTTAGTATCAACTGGCGTAAAAATAGGTGCCTCGCTTACATTTCCGCGCTTAATTAATAAGTCTGTAACAGCTTGTGTTTGTGCTGTCTTAGGTTTGGCCTCTTCTGTTACAGCAGCCTCTTTGGCAGCGAATAATTCAGGTGTTGTTCGTAATTGATTTGCTAAAGATAAACCATCCATAGCATCCTTTGCATATACAACTGGTCCGTTATATTCAGGTGCAATTTTCATTCTCGTGAATTTCCTTGATAATGCTGCACCACCAACTAAAATTGGTACATCACAGTTTGCTTTTTGTAAGTCTTGAGCGGTGATAACCATTTGTTGGGCAGATTTAACAAGTAAACCAGATAGACCAATAAGGTCTGGGTTTTCATCTTTTACAGCTTGAATAAGTGTTTGAGGCGTTACTTTGATCCCAAGGTCAACGACTCTATAACCATTATTACTTAGTATAATATCTACAAGGTTCTTTCCGATATCATGAACATCACCTTTAACTGTTGCAAGAAGAATTTTTCCTTTTCCGCTATCATCGCGTTTTTCCATGAATTGCTCTAGGTAAGAAACGGATGCTTTCATCACTTCGGCACTTTGGAGAACCTCAGCAACAATTAATTGATTATCATTGAATAAAACCCCAACTTCAGCCATGCCTTCCATTAACGGGCCATTTATAATATCAAGTGGCTGAGCGTATTTTTTTAGAGCCAACTCTAAGTCGGGGATAAGACCTTCTTTTGTACCTTCAACAATATAATTTGCCAGTCTTTCTTCTAACGTTAGATTTTGAACAGGCTTTTTGTCTTCCTTTTTCTTTCCGCGATAGAAAGCTGTAAATTTTGCTAATGTTTCATCGGTTGTTTTGAATAAAAGGTCTTCAGCCATTTGAATTTCTTCTTTAGGAATCGAAGCAAATCGCTCTAATTTTTCTGTGTTTACAATCGCATAATCAAGACCAGCCTGTGTACAGTGATACAAGTAAACAGCATTCAGCACTTCACGACCAACAGGTGGTAGACCGAAGGAAACGTTACTAACACCAAGAATTGTTAAACATTCAGGTAATTTTTCTTTAATAAGTTGAATACCTTTAACCGTCTCGTTTGCTGAACCGATATATTGCTCGTCACCAGTTCCCACAGGAAATACTAATGGATCAAAAATTAAGTCACTTGCTTTCAGACCGTGTTTTTTAACGAGGAGATCATGAGAGCGGATCGCTACTTCAAGTTTCTTTTCAGCAGTTAATGCCATCCCGATTTCGTCAATTGTTCCAACAACGAGTGCTCCGCCATATTTTTTGACAAGGGGAACAATTGCGTCAAATCGTTCTTCTCCATCCTCAAGGTTGATCGAGTTAATAATGGCCTTACCTTGAGAATATTTTAATGCTCGCTCAATAACTTTTTCATCTGTCGAGTCAATAACAAGAGGTGCTTTAACCTTTTTTACTACCTCTTGAATGAAGGCTTCCATATCTTCAAGCTCATCCCTGTCAGGGTCCGCTAAACAAATATCGATAACATGAGCTCCACTTTTTACTTGTGCTCTTGCAATTTCAGATGCTTCTTCGATTTTTCCTTCTGCAATTAGGCGTTTAAACTTTCGAGAACCAATAACGTTTGTACGTTCTCCAACAAATAAAGGGCGCATATCTTCTTCATAAAGGAGGGCATCGATTCCAGATACTGTATGACCGCTTGAGATTTCTTCCATTTTACGTGGGGAAATCGTTGAAACAGCCTCAGTGATTGCACGGATATGTTCCGGTGTTGTACCACAACAACCACCAACTAAATTCAACCAGCCTTGCTCGGCAAAAGCAACTAACTTTTTGGCTAAAGATTCAGGTGATTCATGGTAGTTACCTTCTTCATCAGGTAATCCTGCATTAGGATAGCAGCTAACAGCAGTATTGGCTAATCCTGAGAGGGTACGGATGTGATCTGTCATAAATTCAGGACCTGTTGCACAGTTTAATCCGACTGAAAGTGGCTTCATATGTTCTAAAGACACATAAAAGGCTTCAATATCTTGACCAGCAAGTGTTGTACCCATTGGTTCAATCGTTCCAGAAACCATTAGTGGCAATTCTTTACCTGTGGTCTCAAAAGCTTGCTGAATACCTAAAAATCCTGCCTTTACGTTTAACATATCTTGACTTGTTTCAAGGAGGAGCAAATCTGCTCCTCCGATGATTAATCCTCTTGCTTGTTCTTCATAATTTTCAACTAATGTATCAAAGGTTGTTCCACCAGTAACAGAGAGAGTTTTCGTTGTTGGTCCCATCGCACCGGCAACATATCTTGGTTTTTCAATGGTTGAGAATTTTTCAGCTGCACGTTTGGCAATTTTAGCCGATTCAATATTTAATTCCAATGCCAAACGTCCAAGATCATATTCATCTAAAACAAGACTTGTAGCACCAAAGGTATTGGTAGAAATGATGTCTGAGCCAGCCTCAAGGTAAGCTTCGTGAATAGCTTCAATTGTCTTTGGAGAAGTAAGAGTTAAATATTCATTACATCCATCATAATCTTCTCCCCCAAAATCCTCAGGTGACAGGTTCGCAGCTTGAATCATTGTACCCATTGCACCGTCAAGTACAAGTATTCGTTTTTCTAGCTCTTTTTTGATGCTACACATGTGTGATCTTCCTTTCAGCACGCTGTTTTTCCTTTTCATGGATGTAATTTGTTAATTCCACTGTAAGGTCGTATTGTAAAAATGGTGTAATTAAATAAATTCCATTAAATAGATCAAAGGCTGTATCGATTAAATCTTTTGCAATCGAAAGGCCTTCTTGAAGTGATTGCTCTTTATCCGTTCCAGCTTTAGCCATTGTTTCACGAATTGAATCAGATAGCTTAATACCTGGTATTTCGTTATGGATAAATTCGGCATTTCGGCTAGACGTTAATGGCATAATACCGATATAGATCGGAGCTTGTAGATTCCGAGTTGCTTCATATACATCAATAATTTGTTGATTTGAGTATAATGGTTGGGAAATAAAGTAATCTGCACCATGAGCAATTTTCTTTTCAAGCCGTACGACTGCTTTATCTAAGTGACGAACGTTTGGGTTAAACGCTGCTGCAACAGAAAAATTAGTTTGTTGTCCAAGTGGTTTTCCTGAATAGGATACACCTTTATTGAATTGCTTAATTAAACTGATTAAGTCAAAAGATGATACATCGTAAACAGATGTAGCTCCAGGGAAGTCACCAATTTTAGATGGATCACCAGTAATCGCTAATACATCTGACATACCAAGAGAGTGTAAGCCCATGAGATGTGATTGAAGACCGATTAAATTTCGATCGCGACATGTAATATGAATTAAAGTTCTTGCACCTGTTTTTTCTTTTGCTAGAATTCCAGCTGCTAGATTACTAATTCTTGGTGATGCTAATGAATTATCAGCGAGTGTCAATGCATCAATTCCTGCGTCATGTAGCGCTTGTGCTCCCTTAAGGAATTTCTCCATTCCTAGTTTTTTAGGAGGATCTAATTCTACGATAACAGAACGTCTTTCTAGTACAATTTCCTCCAGTGGAGGTAAGGAATTTGCTTGGTTTTCACGAATATTTACTTGAGCAGCTTTTGGTATCTTCACTTGTTTTGTCGTAACTGGGGCTAAACCTGAGACAGCTTCAGCCATTGCCTTTATATGTTTAGGGGTTGTGCCACAGCATCCACCTATTAATCTCACACCTTGCTCTCTGAACTTTAGAGCACTTTCTTTAAAATAGGTTTCATCAGATTCATAAACAAGACGACCTTCATTTAGTGAAGGTAAACTACTATTCGGGAATACAGAGAGAAAAGCTTGTTCAGGTATCGGAGCTTCTTCTAATGATTGAATCATATGGTATGGACCCAGACGACAGTTTAACCCCACAACATTTGCACCAAGATCTTCAAGAATAGTGAAACCTTCTTTCAGTGATGTCCCATCCTGCAGGACACCTGCTTCATGAAGGGACACATTTGCAATAATCGGTTTATTCGTTTCCTTACGAGCAATTTGAAGTACTGTCTTCATTTCTTCCATATCATAATAGGTTTCAAGTAGAAGGCCGTCTACATCTTCATTAAGAAGGATATAAAGCTGCTCTCTGAAATTTCTCTTTATTTCTTCAAGACTATGAGCACTCTTTTTGAATGCTCGGACTCCACCAATTGTTCCGAATACATAAGTTGATTGGGCAGCAGCTTTTTTCGCAATTTCTACTGCTTTTTTGTTAATTTGTCTGATTTCATCTTCTAATCCATAACGAGAAAGCTTAATGTCGTTAGCACCATATGTGTTTGTTTGAATTAGGTTTGCTCCCGCTTCGATATATGCTTGATGAACAGCAAGTACATCGTCTGGCTTAGATAAGTTTAACTCTTCAAAACAACGATCAACACCATGGGCATATAGCATCGTTCCCATCGCACCATCACCAATTAAAATCTTAGATTTTAAATCTTCTAAAAAACTCATTTGAATAGCCCCCGATCTATGGAAATGATAGTAAAGTAAGTTTTTAAAATGAAGGACAGAATAATAAAAAAAAGCCTTCTCAAGAAGAAGGCTAAAACGTCATAAGCTTCTCCTTATCTTTCAAGCATCTTACATGCTTAGCTGGAATTAGCACCTTGGCACTCGCAGAAGTCTTAGTGGGGTGTAGGAATTGATTAACTGTCTTTTTAAAAGATGACCCTAAATTAGTGTTGTGTATTGTCCTTTAGCACTTGCAAGCCAGGGAAAAATAATGAAAAATGCTTCGAAAAAACAAGTAGGCTTTGTTCGGAGTCATTTTTCATCATTTTTCTATGCAAAAGGAAAATTACTTAGGGTAATCTACTTAATAGTCAAACAATGTACACCAGATCTTCACTCGTTATGAACCGGTTGCTGAAGCGTCATAGGGCCAGTCCCTCAGCTTCTCTTGATAAGATATGAATTTTTCAGAATAACTTTAACGCATTAAAAAGTATTACAACTAATTTATCTAATATTATGAAAAATATCAATAGTAAAATAGGAATTTGGCTAAAATAACTGATAATTGGCAGAATTTTTATTGGGTGGGATGGTGGAATTTACCATTTTTGGACCTTTATATGATTATGAAGAGAAAATGAATTTATTCCTCTTGATAAATTTGATTAGGTCCTGATTTCAATTGATTGCAAAAGGTTTTCTAGTAAGTCGAAGCCGTTTTTGTGTATTTTCTTATTCTTTGTAAAACCTAAGCTATTTGTTGCGGAGCCAAGTAGAAATTAGCTAGGGCCAGACTAAGTGAGCTCTAGCCCCTGTGAAATTAGTTTATCGGTAATTAATAAATTGGACATCGATAGGTAAGTCTGCTCCTTTAATAGCAGCGATTACTTGCTGAAGATCATCTCGGCTCTTGCCTGTGACACGGATTTGGTCATCTTGGATTTGGGTTTTTACTTTTAATCCACTGTCTTTAATAATGCCATTAATCTTTTTTGCATTGTCTTTATCAATGCCTGAAACTAATTCAGCTCGTTGACGAACAGTACCACCTGAAGCGTTCTCAACTTTTTTGTATGAGATATTTTTTATTGGAACATCCCGTTTAATTAGTTTTGAAATAAGAACATCCTTTAATTGTTCAAGCTTGTACTCATCATCTGAAACTAGAACAAGCTCTTCTTTTTCTAATGAAACCGTACTTTTACTGCCTTTAAAGTCATATCTTGTGGCAATTTCCTTCATTGCTATGTTGATTGCATTTGTTACTTCAGGAAACTCAATCTTTGATACAATATCAAATGAACTATCTTTGGCCATAATTATCCTCCATTACGTATATAATATAGGTTGATTATAGTAAAATAAAACAATGATCACAACTTTTACATTGGTGAATGTGTGAAATCTTGTAAGAGTTGTTTTACTTTAAGACTTTTTTCGAAAGATTGTTGTTCTTTACTTTGAACAAAACCACTTTTAGGATGATTGTAGACGGATATGCGAGACTCCTGCGGGAGAAGCTCACCGCCCGCCCCGCGGAAAGCAAGCAACCTGGAGCGGAAATCAACCATTCCCTATACTTGTTATATGGCAACAATGTTTACGAAAACAGTCTACTTTATAGAAGAAAGAGAGGATACATATATGATCCCAGGTACATTTGCAACATTAACAATAGATGAAAAGGTTGATTTCGGTTACTTTCTAACAGATGGAAAAGAGCGAGTGCTTTTACATAATAATGAAGTGATTGGAGAAGTCGAAGAAGGCGATAAGGTCGAGGTCTTTTTTGGCGTTGATGCACAAGATCGACTGTATGCCACGATGAAAAAACCATACATTACAGAAGACACATACGGGTGGGTAGAGGTTGTAGACATCGTAGAAGATATGGGAGCATTTGTGAATATCGGGTTAAGTAAAGATGCTCTTGTTGCAAAAGATCACCTTCCTTTTTTGAGAGAGGTTTGGCCGAATGTAGGGGACAAGCTCTATTGCACATTAAAGGTTTCAGGAAATGGTCGCTTCTTTGTTAGGTTAGCAACAGAAGAGATCGTCGAGCCACTTATGAAGAAAGCAGATCGTTCTTCATTTAATAAAGAGGTAAAAGGAACGGTTTACAGAATGATAGTGGCTGGATCCTTTATTTTAACAGAAGAAGGATATAAGGGGTTCATTCATTCATCTCAGCGTGAAGTGGAACCAAGACTAGGTGAGACGGTTACTGGGAGAGTCATTGATGTGAAAGAGGATGGAACCATTAATGTTTCACTCCTTCCGCGTAAGCATGAAGCACAAGGTGGAGATGCCGAAAGAATTTATGCGTACATGCAAGAAAGAAATGGTGCGATGCCATTTACGGACAAAAGTGACCCAGATGATATAAAAGAAAGGTTTAACCTTAGTAAGGGAGCATTTAAAAGAGCATTAGGCCATTTAATGAAAAATGGTCGAGTGTATCAAAAGGATGGTTGGACTTACTTTAAAGAAGATTAAATAGATAGAATGAAAAAAATTAAGTGCTGTATAAAGAAGAGGATGGCTCAAAAACGAGTCATCCTCTTAGAATTTCAGTAAGTTTAACTTTACTAACTAAGTAACGTTTTGGCTCTAGCGCCTAGCCCCGAAGCACAGCACGTCACGCTTTTAACTGCCTCTAGGCATAAGACGATTTAGAATTGAAGGCAAGTACGCGTGGGGCAATCAAGGCGCTAGCGCTTTGATCAAATATGATCTGTTTTCTTAGAATATTGTCTTTCGCCCTTTTGGCGATTCTTTTCACGCATCATATTTTTTTCATGACGCTTGGCATTGTTGTCTTGTGCTTTTTTATCATTATCACTTGTATGTGGCATGATGGAGCTCCTTTCATACGAATGTAAGCTTATCATTCCCAAATAAAAATGCTCCTATGTGCTAGAGCTCATCATTTAAAAAGAATATCGCAAGTGTCCCAGGTCCAGAGTGGGCACCAATTACTGCTCCAACAAGATTCACATAAACCTCTTTTGGTGAAAATGCCTCTTGAATCATGGCTTTCATTTCATTTGCAGCTTCTTCATCATCACCATGGCTAATGGCAATTGTTTGGTTTTCAAGGTTTACCCCGCGTTCTTTCATAATTTCAATGATTCTTCTAAACACTTTTTTACGACCTCTAATTTTTTCAAGTGGCACAAGTTTGCCATCTTCAACATGAAGAAGTGGCTTGATATTTAATAAACCGCCGACAAAGGCAGAGGCTTTGCTTATTCTACCCCCGCGGGCTAAGTATTCTAAGTTATCGACAGTGAAAATATGTTCGACCTTTTGACAATAACTTCTTACGGCTCCATCTATATCTGAAAGAGACTTCCCGCTACTAGCAAGCTCAGCGGCATATTTAACAACTAATCCACATCCTAGTGAGGCGCATTTTGTGTCTATGATTGATAATTCAAACTCAGGGAATTCTTCTAGCACCTCATTTCGAATCATCATCGCGGTTTGATATGTTCCGGAAAGCTCAGAGGAAAAACAAACGTATACGCTAGGAACTCCTTTTTTTGCAAGGTCTGTAAACACATCTTTAAATAAGGATGGAGAAATTTGAGAAGTTCTTACTAAAGTACCCTCTCGCATTGAATCATAGAGTTGTTTTGGCTTAATCTCTTTTTGGTCTTCTAACTGTTTTCCTTCAATTTCAACACTTAAAGGCAGAAACGTAATGGAATTTTCTTCGAAAAATTCAAATGGTAAATCTGAAGCACTGTCAGCTAAAATGTGAACATTCATTTTAACACCTCATTAAACTCAATATATAGATATATATGCTGTAATCTTCAAAACAAGCTGTATATGTTTAGTTTATCATTCTAAGGGTAAAAAACAATCTTTGTGTTCAATTCATGGAAGTTGGGAAAAACTAGAGAACAGAAACTTATAAATAGTAATAAAATTTGATTACCTTTACGTTCACAACAAAAGGACTTTATATATCAAGGAGGAGAATAGATGCTAAAAAATGAAACAATGAAAGTTATTGTCGTCATCATTGGGGCATTTTTAAATGCTGTTGGGTTAAATATGTTTTTAATACCTGCAAATGTATATGCAAGTGGTTTTACAGGGATTGCTCAGCTTCTCTCAAGTATTATCATGGATAATACACCGTTTTTTATTTCAACCGGTGTGTTATTATTACTCTTGAATATTCCTGTTGCTATTTTAGGCTGGTTAAAGGTAGGGAGGTCCTTTACTTTATATAGCTTTTTTAGCGTAGCGGCAACAACTGTTTTTTTAGGATTAGTTCCTTTACATTCGTTTTCAGAAGATATTTTATTAAATGCTGTTTTTGGTGGAGTGATCGTTGCTGTTGGTGTTGGGATGACCTTAAAATATGGTGCCTCAACAGGGGGACTTGATATTATTGCGATGGTGCTTTCACGAATGAAAGATAAGCCAGTAGGGACGTATTTCTTTCTGTTTAACTCTATTATTATCCTCACAGCGGGTTTATTATATGGTTGGGAGAAGGCTTTATACACATTAGTATCTTTATATGTATCAACAAGGGTGATTGATGCGATTCACACTAGACATGAAAAATTAACGGCGATGGTCATAACAAAGAAGGCGGATTCTTTAAAAAAGGCCATTCATTCCCGTTTAGTCAGAGGGATTACAATGATTCCTGCAAAAGGTGCATTTACGAATGAACCAAAAGATATGCTTATTATCGTAATCACCAGATATGAACTTTATGACCTTGAAAAAATTATTAAGGAAGAAGATCCGAATGCTTTTACAAATATTGTTCAAACAACAGGTATTTTTGGCTTCTTCAGAAAGGAGTAGGTAAGAGATGAAAATAGCCATATTGTTAATCGTATTAATTTCTCTACTGACAATCACAGGCTGCTCTACTGAGAACAAAGGTAATGCAGAAGAAATCAATCAAGAAGAAGTAGAGGTGCATGAAGTTATGAGCGAGGAGCTTGAATTAAATTTCAGCGTTATACCTTCATTGAAAGAAACACAATTTATTATTAGTTTAACAAACCAATCAGATGAGATGAAAAAGCTTGAATTTCATAGCAGTCAAAAATATGAAATTGTCGTTACTAATGATAAAGGTGAAGAAGTGTTTACTTATTCAAAGGGGAAGATGTTTTCGCAAGCTCTTGACGTTGCATTAATAAAGTCAGGTGAAAGTATGGAGTGGGAAGAAGTTTGGGAACATGAAAAATTACCGCCAGGTCCATATAAGGCAAAAGTAACCATTTTATCGCATCAGTCTGAAAACCTTACAATGGAAAGTGAATGGACTGTCCCTTCAGACAATTAGACTGAAGGGCAGTCCATCTATTTTTAGATCGACTCAATTGTTTGTTGAAACTCTCTTAATTGTGCTCTCTCGGCATCAGTGCAATTAGCATATGCTGAAGATAATGCATTTTTAGCTTTCATCAGTGCTTCATCTTTATCACCTTGCTGAGAACCAGAGGCAACTGAATTTGCATATGCGACAGCTTCACGTGCTTGTTGGAATAATGCATTGCTCATTTATATCCCTCCAAGCATACTGTCGTCAGTTTTACTCATCTTTTGTTGTTCTGATTCAGAAAGTGTAGCATGGTAAGGGAACCTCTCATCGTGCTTAGTAACTGAATCTTTGCCTTGTTGTACAAAACGTTTTGATTTGTTACGTTTACCCATTGAAAAAGCCCCCCTTTAAAATAATGACGCTTTATTTGCGTCAAGATTATTTTGTGCGAAACAATGGATTATATAAATGGCAATATGTATCTCAATTGCTTTAGATTTTCATGTAAGTATTAAAGAGATAAGACCTTTTGTAAGTAATGTGCAATTCCATCCTCTTCATTTGTCAACGTTTCTTTATTTGCTACTGCTTTAAGTTTATCGATGGCATTTCCCATAGCAACTCCATGGCCTGCATATTTTAACATCTCCAAGTCATTATCCTCATCACCAAATGCAATAATTCTTTCAGTCGGAATTTTATAATAGGAAGCGATTTTTTCTAATCCTATCGCTTTATTCATACCGGCTCTAATAATTTCGATCACGTGCCAAGGTGCTGCCCATCTTCTATGGTCAACGACTTCAGCATGAACGTCTGATAAGTATGTTCTTATTTTTTCAACATCTTCATCAGCGGCATGAATGAGAATACTTGTGACATCTTCACCTAAATTTTTACGTAAATCCCCAATTTTAATATCGGGATGTCCCATACTAAAAACATCAATAAGCTTTTCATCATGATAATGGAAATACACGTCATCGATAATCTCTGCTAATACATTATGTAATTTGTGTTCTTCAGCTACAGTGATGATTTCCTTTACGACGTCTAAATCTAATGTTGTGTGATAGGTACCCCAACTATGATCTTTTGGGTGATGAACGTAGGCACCGTTAAAATTAACGATGGGTGTTGTTAACTCTAATTCCTCATAGTAAATGGAGCTTGAACGGAATGGTCTTCCTGTTGCGATACAAACAATATGACCAGCAGCTTTCGCTTTCTTTATCATGTCTTTGTTAAAAGCTGAAATGGTCTTATCGTCTTTTAAAAGTGTCCCATCTAAATCTAAAGCGATTAAATAAGGTTTTGTATCCATAACGTCTCCTTTTTCACTTTAAAATTTTGTTACTCTAGTTCACGTCGCCAAACGGTTCTTACAAAGTTTATTGTCTAGCTCCAGCGACCAGCGCCTAGTGAACTTCACACTCCTCCTTACGATAAGTCAACATCAAATCGCAGTTGCTCTTCGTGTTCCCTTTATCTCATACGGAGTGCTCCAGTTCATACGTCGCTAACCGGGTCGCTTCCGCTTTTCTTTATTAGTGTATCTTTTTTCCAAGTTTTATGTCTACATGTTACACTGACTTTGTGGGAAAATAACTAGGGAGGCGCTTTTGATTGATTATTGTTGAAAAATTACATATAGAGAGCATTCCAACATTACATGTTGTAAAAGAGTCGTTAAAAGAGACAAGAACTCCTTTCGTGATGTTTGTTCACGGTTTTACAAGTGCTAAGGAAAATAATCTTCATATTGCATATTATTTAGCTGAAAAAGGCATAAGGGTTGCATTACCAGAGGCTTTGTATCACGGCGAGAGAAGTGAACAACATGATCCAAAGGAACTTAACTTCAAATTTTGGAATATCGTTTTAAATGAAATAAATGAATTGAACAAAATTAAGGAATACTTTACTCAAAAGCTACTGATTGACTCTGATCATATCGGCCTTGCTGGTACGTCAATGGGCGGGATTACCACTTTAGGTGCTCTTACTCAATATGATTGGATCAAAGCTGCTGTGAGCTTAATGGGAAGTCCAGCAATAACCGATCTTTTAAAAAGCCAGCTTGATGCGTTAAAGCAAAATGGCGTCGAGCTTCCACTTTCTAATGAAGAAATTGAACAACTGTATGCTCAATTGCAGCCTTTTGATTTGAACCTTCAAAAAGATAAGCTTCAAAATCGACCATTGCTGTTTTGGCATGGTGAGCGTGATCAAGTTGTGCCATTTGCTCCAACGTATCAATTTTATAAGGATATTGTCCCATTATATGAAAAAGAACCAGAAAAACTTTGTTTTATTACCGATCCATTAGCTGATCATAAAGTGTCTAGAGAAGGTGTTTTAGCATTAGTTGAATGGTTTGAAAGACATCTTTAAACGAAAAAAGCGCAAGCCCTTCGGCAACCCTGACAAGCATATTTTTTTATAAGGCAATTTTCGAAAATTTGTTGTTATTAATAATTTGAAGGAGACAGCACGATATAAGTCTAGTGCATCTTTACTTCTTCTTAGTATCGAACCTTTTTTACGATAAAGCACGGTTTTTCAGCATATTTAGGTCAAAGAGCAACAATCTTTTAGAAAAGAGCCTTTAATAAAAAGCAGAATGCTTTCATTGTACTCGCATATTTACTATACTCTAAGTACGAACTTCTTAAATGATATGAAAGGAGTGTTTATATAATGGATGAATTATTAAAAGATAATCTTTATGGTGCATTAGAAACGGTTGTAGATCCAGAGCTTGGTGTAGATATTGTCAATCTAGGTCTAGTGTACGATGTGGAAATGGATGAAGAAGGTCATACAATTGTGTCAATGACATTAACTTCAATGGGATGCCCACTTGCAGCAACAATTGTGGAACAAATTAAGGTAGCCCTTTCTGATATTCCAGAAGTGAAGAGCACAGAAGTGAATATTGTGTGGAGTCCACCATGGACAAAGGACAAAATGTCAAGAATCGCAAAAATTGCTTTAGGTATTCAGTAATATTTGTAAGTAAGAGTAACTCTTATACAATCGATACAAATTAACCTATTTTTACATAGGTAAGTATCAGGTGTAGAAGGGGTTGCTCTTTTTTTATAAGATCAATAGGCGGAAAATTCTATAATTAATATTGGTGACTACTCCAGGCACCAAACAGCTCTAAGGGGAAAAAACCCTTCTTTCTTGCTCGCCTTTCGCTTTTCTTATCTCTATACAATATTCAAATTTTTTATGCAATTAAATGTATATATATTATGTCTCTATAAACCCTTTGTTGTCCTGAGTTTACTATCTACTGTAGGATTTTTATGAAAAAATTACAAAAATATTATTTATACACTTGATTTTATTTTTATACATATTTATAATTGAGAAATAAATTTAGAAAACGAACTTACAAGAAGAGAAGGTGATTTGGTGAAAGTAGGAATTATCGGGGCCACAGGTTATGGTGGAGTCGAATTATATCGTATATTATCCAATCATCCACATATAGAAGAATGTATTCTTTACTCATCTTCAGAAATGGATGTTCCATATAGTAACTCATTCCCGCATTTAAATCAGTTAAGTAATCAGATATTAAGAGATATTAATGTCGATGAAATAAAAAAAGAGCTACAGTTTTTGTTTTTAGCGACACCTCCTGGAGTTTCGAGGAACTTAACACCTCAATTTCTAGGATCAAACGTGAGAATCATTGATCTATCCGGTGACTTGCGATTAAAAGATCGCTTAGAGTATGAACATTGGTATAAGCGTCCTTGTGTGGCAGATAATGTTTTAGAAAGAGCTGTATATGGACTTTCTGAGCTAAATAAAGAAGATATTGTGAAAGCTGATATCCTTGCTAATCCAGGCTGCTTTCCAACCGCAACGATTTTAGGTTTGGCACCTGTTGTCAAAAATAATATGATCGATGTTAAGTCCATCATTGTTGATGCAAAAACAGGAGTGTCTGGAGCGGGGCGTAATGCATCCCAAGCCACACACTTCTCTGAAGTTAATGAAAATATGAAAATATATAAAGTACATGAACATCAACATGTACCAGAGGTTGAGCAAGCTCTACACTTATTGAATGAAGCGGTTGGAGCGATCTCTTTCTCAACGCATTTAATTCCAATGACACGCGGAATTATGGCGACTATCTATGCTAGTGTAAATGATTCATATACAACTGAGAAATTACTAGATTTATATAAAGAGTTTTATGCTGAGTCGCCTTTTGTTCGAATTCGCGAGCAAAATGAATTCCCTTCAACAAAAGAAGTATACGGTTCAAACTTTTGTGATATCGGGTTGAAGGTGGATGAACGAACAGGAAGGATCACAATTGTTTCAGTAATTGACAATTTAATGAAGGGTGCAGCAGGTCAAGCGGTACAAAACTTTAACCTAATGAACGGATATGAAGAAACAACCGGCTTATATTTTGCACCTATTTATCCATAATACTACTTTGCAGATGAATGGAAAGGTCAGACTCGGAGTAACGGATTGACTAAACCAATGTCATTGTAAAAGAGTTTTGATCATGACAACTAGGGAGGAAAAAGAAGTGCTACAAGCAAAAGAAACATCTGCTATTACTAAAATTGAAACTGGATCTGTTGTGACACCAAAAGGATTTTTAGCTGACGGTGTTCATGCAGGGCTTAGGTATTCAAGAAATGACCTAGGGGTTATTTACAGTGAGGTACCAGCGAATTGTGCAGCTGTTTACACACAAAGCCATTTTCAAGCAGCTCCGTTAAAAGTAACACAGGAAAGTGTTGCGAAAGAAGGGTTGTTGCAAGCGATTATCGTCAATAGTGCAAATGCTAATGCATGTACAGGTGAACAGGGTTTAAAAGACGCATATGAGATGAGAGAAAGAACAGCTAGCTTGTTTAACATAAAACCAAATTACGTTGCAGTTGCTTCAACAGGTGTAATCGGAGAATTTTTGAAAATGGATAAAATTCGAGCTGGTATTGAACAGTTAAATCCAGAAGGCACGGATGAAGCAGCAGAAGCCTTTCAAACAGCAATTTTAACAACAGATTTAGTGATGAAAAACTCATGCTATCAAGTTCAAATAGATGGAAAAACTGTAACCATTGGTGGAGCAGCGAAGGGTTCAGGCATGATACACCCTAATATGGCAACGATGCTTTCTTTTGTTACAACAGATGCGAATATTGATTCAGCATCACTTCAAGCACTTTTAAGTGAAACGACAGATAAAACATATAATCAAATTACTGTTGATGGGGATACATCAACAAATGATATGGTTTTAGTACTGGCAAATGGTCAGGCTGAAAATGAACTATTGACTGAACAGCATCCAGGATGGAATGACTTCAAAGCAGCGTTTCGCTTGGTTAGTGAAGAGTTAGCAAAGCAAATCGCTAAAGATGGAGAAGGAGCAACAAAGCTGATTGAAGTGGAAGTAACAGGTGCGAAGACAAAACAAGAAGCTAATATTGTTGCCAAGAAGATTGTTGGGTCTAGCTTAGTCAAGACAGCTGTATACGGAGCAGATGTCAACTGGGGAAGAATCATTTGTGCAGTAGGATATAGTGAAGCGCAGGTTGAGCCTGACAAAATCGATATTTATTTAGAGGACCTATGTTTATTTACTAATAATCGTCCACAATCATTTTCAGAGGAAATTGCCTCTACTTACCTGAAACAAGATCAAGTGAAAATTACAGTAAACCTTGGGGTTGGAGAAGAACAAGGAAAAGCCTGGGGCTGTGATTTAACCTATGATTACGTGAAAATCAACGCAAGTTATCGAACGTAAGGGAGATTGTTATGTCAAAAACAGTTGTATTAAAATGTGGCGGAAGTACTGTTCATCAATTGTCGGAGTCATTTTTTCAAAGCTTACAAGCATTGCTTTCTTCTAATTGGAGAGTGATGATCGTCCACGGTGGTGGACCTGATATCACGAACATGTTGAAAGCTTTAAAAATTGAAACAGAGTTCTACAATGGTCAACGGAAAACAACAGAAGAAGTACTAGAGGTTGCTGAAATGGTGTTAGCTGGAAAGATTAACAAGAAGCTAACAAACCTTTTAAAGCAAAAAGGACTAAAATCTATTGGTTTGTCTGGTACAGATGACAGCCTTTTACAAGCCGACTTTTTAGATCAAGACCATTTGGGGATGGTTGGGAAAGTGACATCAGTTAACACAGCGGCTGTGAATTTATTGATGGATAACGGCTATATTCCTGTTGTGGCGCCACTTGCATGCACTGTAACACATGAGACTCTTAATGTTAATGCCGATTTAGCAGCTGCAGCTATAGCAAATGCTGTAGGTGCAGAGAAATTTCTATTCGTAACAGATGTTCCTGGAATTTTGGATGAAGAAAAGCAAGTGATTGAGACGATTACACCACCTCAAATTATTGAACTTATTAAGAGTGAAGTTATTACAGGTGGAATGATTCCAAAAGTTGAATCTGCTATGGCAACTCTTTCAGATATTTGTCAGGAAGTCATGATTGTAAGTGGTCAACAAGCATTTATCGAAAATGACGCATTTAAAGGAACAAAAATTGTGAGTGAAAAGGGGGTCTTGTCATCATGAGTTATTTATTTCCAACGTATGCGAGATGGGACGTGACAATTAAGGAAGCAAAAGGTTCTTGGGTTACAGATGTAAATGATACAAAGTATTTAGATTTTATCTCTGGTATTGCTGTGTGTAACCTAGGCCATGCAAATGAAGATGTTACAAATGCTGTTCAAGAACAGCTAACAAAATACTGGCATATGTCAAATCTTTTTCATCAGCCGATACAGGAAGAAGTTGCGAAGCTCTTAGTTGAATCGAGTGACGGAGATGCTGTTTTTTTCTGTAATAGTGGAGCGGAAGCCAATGAAGCTGCTATTAAGCTAGCAAGAAAACACACAGGTAAAACGAAGATTGTCACGTTTCTACAGTCATTTCATGGAAGAACATTCGCAACAATGTCAGCAACAGGGCAAGAGAAAATTCATCAAGGATACGGACCTCTACTCGAAACATTTCAATATTTACCTTACAACAAACTTGAAGAATTAGATGAGCTAGGAAATGATGTAGCAGCAATAATGCTTGAAGTTGTTCAAGGTGAAGGTGGTGTTGTTCCTGCAGAGGAAGCATTCATTCAAAAGGTATCAGAAACATGCGCGAAAATTGGTGCACTACTTATTATAGATGAAGTTCAAACAGGTATTGGGCGAACTGGAAAACCATTTGGCTATCAACATTATGGAATTAAGCCAGACATTATTACATCAGCTAAAGGACTCGGTAGCGGTTTGCCGGTCGGTGCGATGATTGGGCAAAAGGCACTTATTGAAACATTTCAAGCAGGAAGTCATGGCTCTACATTTGGAGGAAATCCAATTGCAATGGCTGCAGCGAAAGTTACACTAACGAAAATTTTCGAAAAAGAATTCTTAAAAGAAATTGAAAAAAAGAGTCACTATTTAATTGAGAAGTTGAATAGTTTAGTAGGGAAGCATCCACAGGTAAACGAAATTCGTGGTAAGGGCTTATTAGTTGGAATTGAATGTAAAGTACAAGTCTCAGATCTTATTAACCAATTAAGAGAACAAAAATTACTAGTCCTTCCAGCTGGACCTAATGTGATTCGTTTACTTCCACCATTAACAGTATCATTTGAAGAAATTGATCTTGCAGCTAAAACGATAGCGAGCGTATTTTTAACTGTGGATCATTCTGTAAGAGCTCATTAAGTTGAGCATTTTTTTTACTAATAGTTGAATAAAAATACTGATATTCTAATAATTATCCAAGTCTGGATAGAGAAGAATTAAAGACAAACGAGGTGTAGGCAGATGAAAGGATATCTTCATTTAGAGGATGGTTCAGTTTATACAGGAGAACTTGAACACGGATCTTCCGAGAATATAAACGGAGAAATCGTCTTTTTTACAGGAATGACAGGATACCAAGAAGTGTTAACGGATCCTTCTTATAAAAATCAAATTGTGGTATTTACGTATCCGCTTATTGGGAACTACGGGATTAATATAAGTGATGATGAAAGTAAAAAACCACAGGTTAAAGCTGTTGTGATCTATGAGTGTACAACAAATTATTCTCATTATGAAGCGCAATATAGCTTTAAAGAATATTTGCAAAAGTGGAATATACCAATTATTCATCACATTGATACACGTGCAGTTGTCAAAAAAATACGTAGTCATGGCTCGATGGCAGCAGCGATCACATCAAAATCAATTCTAGAGGAAAGACCTTCTACAATTTTTGAGGATGGAGTATTCGAAGTTGTCTCAGATAAGCTTGAAACCTATGGTAATGGTGAAAAGCATATTGCATTAGTAGACTTCGGATATAAGAAATCGATACTAACCTCTTTATTGAGTAGGGGCTGCAAAGTAACGACTGTTCCGTTTAAAATGATCGATCAAGTCGCTGACTTAAATCCAGACGGAGTCCTATTATCAAACGGACCTGGGGATCCCGAACAATTATCAAGCTATTTTACTCAGATTAAAAAGGTAGTATCTGCATTCCCAACTTTAGGAATTTGTTTAGGACACCAATTAATCGCTCTTTCTTTCGGAGCTAAGACGAAAAAGCTTCTATTTGGACATCGAGGAGCAAATCAGCCTGTTTTTGATACGAAAACAAAGCGAGTCTTCATGACATCTCAAAATCATAGTTATGTTGTGATAAAAGAAAGTTTAAACAAAACAGACTTATCAGTGCGTTTTTATCATATAAATGATGATTCTATCGAAGGGTTATCTCACGTGAGTTTACCAATTTTAACAGCACAATTTCATCCTGAGGCACATCCAGGACCTTCTGACAGTGAATGGATATTCGATGAATTTTTAGAGCTAGTAGCAGCAGTGACAAAAGGAGATATACTTTATGCCTAAAAACAAATCAATCAAAAAAATAGTCGTAATCGGTTCCGGTCCAATTGTGATCGGGCAGGCTGCAGAATTTGACTATGCAGGTACCCAAGGTTGTCTAGCATTAAAAGAAGAGGGCTATCAAGTTGTTCTTGTAAATAACAATCCGGCAACCATCATGACAGACGAAGAATTTTCAGATGTTCTGTACTTTGAGCCATTAACGGTTGAAAGTTTAACTAAAATCATTGAAAAAGAAAAACCAGATGGCTTACTCGCATCATTAGGTGGTCAAACAGGACTTAACTTAGCGATGGAGCTACATGAAGCAGGGGTTTTAGAAAAATATCGTGTTCAATTATTAGGAACTTCAATTGAATCCATCCGTAAGGGTGAAGACCGTAACGAGTTTCGCCAGTTAATGTATGACTTACATGAGCCTATTCCGGAAAGCTCAATCGTTACGACATTAGAGGAAGCCCTTGAATTCTCTAATAAAATTGGCTTTCCGATTATTATACGTCCTGCCTACACTCTTGGTGGTAAAGGAGGCGGAATTGCTTCAAATCTGGATGAGTTTAAAAAACTCGTGAAAAGTGGATTACAGGCTAGTCCTATTACCCAATGTTTAATTGAAAAAAGTATTGCTGGTTTTAAAGAAGTAGAATATGAAATGATTCGAGATCATAAAGGAACATGTATTTCCGTATGTAATATGGAAAACATTGACCCAGTTGGTGTTCATACAGGAGACTCAATTGTTGTTGCACCATCACAAACATTAACTGATCAGGATTACCATATGCTAAGAACTGCAGCAGTTAAGATCGTTTCAGCACTAGGTGTGGTAGGTGGATGTAACATTCAATTAGCTTTAGATCCTAACAGCAAACAATATTATGTGATTGAAGTTAATCCACGTGTCAGCAGATCATCTGCTTTAGCATCAAAGGCAACCGGTTATCCTATTGCTAAAATCGCTGCTAAGCTTGCAGTTGGTTATACATTAGAGGAACTAAAAAATCCATTAACAATGAGTACGTATGCTAGTTTTGAGCCAGCTCTTGATTATGTTGTTGTAAAATTCCCAAGATGGCCTTTCGATAAGTTCAATAAAGCTGATCGTAAGCTTGGAACAAAAATGAAGGCAACAGGCGAAGTTATGGCAATTGAACGAAACCTTGAGGCAGCCATTCAAAAGGCCTGTGACTCATTGGAACTAGACAATATTGGTACACATTTACCTGAGTTGTTAGACTTATCAACAGAAGAAATAAAGGCTTTAATGAATAAGACAGATGATCGTCGTTTCTTTGCAGTGATGGAGCTATTAAGAAGAGGTGTGACGATTCAGGAAATCCATGAACAAACAGAAATGGATCTCTATTTCCTATCTAGCTTTCAGCAAATCATTGATCTTGAGAAGCAAATACAAGATAAAACAGTGGCAACACTTGATGCAGACTTCGTTGCGAAAGTGAAGGAAAAGGGCTTTTCAGATAAGACCATCTCATCTTTATTAAAAGCACCAGAAGCAGAAGTGCGTAAAGTTCGACTAGAGGCAGGAGTAAAAGCAGCCTATAAATATGTGGATACTTGTGCTGCTGAGTTTGAAGCACGTACAAACTATTTCTACTCCACTTATTTCGGAGAAAATGAGCAGCCTGAGTTATCGGATAAGAAAAAGATCCTTATTATTGGTTCTGGACCAATTCGTATTGGTCAAGGAATTGAATTTGACTATAGTGCTGTTCATGGAATTAAGGCATTAAAGCAACTAGGCTATGAAGCAGTTATGATTAATAATAACCCTGAAACGGTTAGCACGGATTTTGAAACAGCTGATCGACTTTATTTTGAACCAATTACACTTGAACATGTGCTAAATATCGTTGATTCAGAAGGCATTGATTCTGTCATCGTCCAATATGGTGGGCAAACAGCGATTAATCTTGCTGAACAATTAGAAAATGCAGGTGTTAAACTATTAGGTACAGATACTGAAACACTAGACTGGTTAGAGGACCGCGACAAGTTCTACCACTTATTAGATGAATTGTCGATTCCCCATGCAGCTGGGTTAACGGCAAACAATGCAGAAGAGGCTCTAAAGGGTGCGAAAGAAATTGGGTATTCTATGCTACTAAGACCTTCTTATGTTATCGGTGGAAAGGGCATGGTTGTTGTCCATAATGATGATACGTTAGAGAAATTGCTAGCGGAGAATACAAATATGATCTATCCTATTCTTATTGATCAGTTTGTTCAGGGAGTTGAAGGTGAGATTGATCTTATCTCAGATGGTCAAGACGCCTTTATTCCAACTTACATCGAACATGTTGAACCAGCAGGCGTTCATTCAGGAGATAGTTTAGCAATCCTTCCATCTCAAAATCTAACAGATGACAATAAAAAGGTAATTGCTGAATATGCAAATGCAATAGTGAAAAAATTAAATTATCGTGGGATCATGAACATCCAATTCTTAGTAAACGGGAATGGAATATATGTACTTGAAGTTAATCCACGTGCAAGTAGAACTGCACCAATTATTAGTAAAGTAACAGGCATTCCTGTCATAAAGCATGCTACACACTTACTATGTGGTAAAATGTTATCTGAGTTAAACATTAAACCTGCACAGCCAAATAATATGATTGCTGTAAAATATCCAATCTTCTCTAGTCATGCCTTACATGATGTTGATATTACACTAGGGCCTGAAATGAAAGCTACGGGTGAAGGTATGTGTGTTGGAAGTAGTCTTAATGCCGTCTACCGTAAAATTTTTAAGAAAGACCTAGAAAACGTCGGCAGTGTCTTTTTTGATGTGAAAGATAAAAAAGCACAGGAAGAAGCTAAGAAAGCAGGACTTGATGTTGTAACTTCTGACTATGAAACATGGGTTGAAGGAGATAAAGGAATCTTTGTATCCTTAGTTGATAGTGATGAAGCGAAATTAGCACGTCAACAAGCACTTGAAAAAGGAATGCTATTGTTTACAAATCTTGCAACGTATTATGCTTGTGTAGCAGCAATTACTGCACCAGATGATGAAGTATCTTCTATTCAAGAATATACAAAGCCTTTGGTAAAGAATCAATAAGTTCGTTGCTCTAGGAAGGTAGTGGTCGGTTTGAGTATAGAAGTAGGAAATAAGGTAACTGTTGAAAAAAGAGATTTTTTAACCCTTCTTGATTATAGCAAGGAAGAAATTCTTGCGTTTATTGAAGAGGCATTTAAATTAGAGGAAAACCCTCTACAGCCTGTATTAAAAGGAAAAACATTGGCGATGATTTTTGAAAAGTCCTCAACAAGAACACGTGTATCCTTTGAAGCAGGAATGCTTCAATTAGGTGGGCATGCTCTGTTTTTAAGTAGTCAAGACCTTCAATTAGGGAGAGGGGAGCCTGTTTCTGATACTGCTAAAGTGCTATCGGGTTATGTCGATGCCATCATGATTCGTACATTTGGTCATGATAAAATTGAAGAATTAGCAAAACACGCAAGCATTCCTGTCATCAATGGATTAACAGATTTATTCCACCCTTGTCAGGCACTGGCAGACTTAAAAACCATTTATCGTTTAAAAGGAAAGTTTGAAGGCGTAAAAACTGCGTACTTAGGAGATGGGAATAATGTTGCCCACTCACTAATGATTGCAGCAGCTAAAGTAGGTATGGACTTTTCATTAGGTTGTCCAAAAGGCTATGAACCAAATGAAGAGATTGTTGCAAAAGCCCAAAAACTAGCTGAAGAGACAGGTGCAAAAATTACAATCACATATGACCCAATTGAAGCAGTAACAGATGCCGATATCGTCTATACAGATGTGTGGGCTAGCATGGGCCAGGAAAGTGAACAACAAGAACGTCTTGTAGCATTTAAAGAATTCCAAGTAAATGAAGAACTTGTTCAGCATGCTAAAGCTGATTATTACTTCTTACATTGTTTACCTGCACATCGTGAAGAGGAAGTAACAGCATCAATCATTGATGGAGAACACTCTGCTGTCTTTGAACAAGCAGAAAATCGTCTTCATGTCCAAAAGGCATTACTCAAAAAATTACTCTCGTAACAAAAAAGGGACGAGGGGACAGGTTTCCTGACCCAATGGGTCGAGAAAACCTGTCCCCTCGTTTCGTTAATTATGCAAAAAGTAAAACTGCGATCCCAACAATTAAACAGTAAAAAGAGAAATACTTCAGGTTCCCTTTTGCCATAATATTCATAAACCACTTCAAAGAAAAATACGAAGTCACCAAGGAGGCAATAAACGCGACACTATAGGGAATAAGTAATGTATCAAGGTTAGGGTCACTAATTAGGTCGGTTATGCTTAAGATTAACCCTCCAAAACTAACAGGAATAAATAAAAGGAACGAAAACTTTAGTGCTGTTTCTTGCTTCATACCTAAAGCCATTGCTGCAACAATCGTAGCACCGGAACGACTAATTCCAGGAATTAATGCTACTGCTTGGGCAAATCCAACAATAATGGCATCCTTTAATGTTAAATCCCCATCATTTTTACGACCACGTAAATTACGGATCATCCATAAAGCAATACCAGTAATAATGAGAGTGATTGCTGTTACTCTAATAGTTTTAAGGTGTTCTGAAATAACATCATTAAATAATACGCCAATTACTCCCGCTGGAATCGTAGCAATAATTAAGTATAGAATAAACTGAAAATCGTTTTTTGATTGTTCTTCCCTCGTTGATATGTATCGAATTCCGTTGATTGTTAATCGAACCAAATCTTCCCGATAAATGATCAAGACAGCAATTAGTGAAGCTGCATTTACAAGTAATTCAAATGATAAGCCTTCAATCTCTACACCTAGAAAATGCTGAGCAAATACTAAGTGACCGCTAGAAGATATCGGAATAGGCTCAGTAAAGCCTTGAAATAATCCTAAAAGAAAATATTTTATGATTAAGTATACATCCAATGGTTTATTCTCCCCCGTATGTGTATTTACAATCCTTTTCCATTTAACTACAGGTTTGGAATCATGTAAAGAGCATTGTCAACACTCATGAAAATAGTCTGTCTGGAGATAATAATAGTAAGTGAAGGGAGGAGGATGACAATGGGACAACAGCATCGTTTTCGCGTAGGACAAAAAGCCCCGAATAACGGTATTTATGTAGAAATAGGTGAGACTGGAGATAACGTCACTAATCCTGGTCAAATAAAATTAAAAGCAGGAGACCGTTTCCCGGAAACAGCTAATCACAATCGTCAATGGACATATAAACGCAAACCATAATTAGAAAGGCTATTTTCATTTTATTGCTATTATTAACTTGAAGGAAATAGCCCTGAATCAAATCTAAAGGCATCTTTTCTTCTAAGGTAATACATTGTCTGCTATAAAACACCGTTTTAATAACAGATAATTAGGTCAGTTAGCAACAATCTTCCAGAAAGAGCCATAAGAAAAGCGCAGATGACAGGCATCTTACTTTTTCTGCAAAAGGTAAGCCTGCTGAGCTGAGTCGCCCGATTTCAAGCTTTTTAAAAATTGTTTTTAAATAAAAAAACCTACTATCAAAAGTAGGTTTTTTTGTTTTTTTGTCGAATCATTTTTAATGATGATCGTGCTTAGCCACAGGCTCGTTAGGAATAACTTCAGCAATGATAAAAATGACAACGATTGCAATCACGGATAAAACCGTAGCTGCCATAAAGTCATAGTGACCACCTGTCATATTGTTAATTACATATGACGCCATATGAATTAATAAAAAGCCCCAAAAAAATGTCCAAAAGAAACGCAAACCATTCACCTCTATTTCCAGACGAATTCTTACTATATATTATCACAAAATATTTGATGATTAAAAGAACCTTTTTAAATTGTTCATAAACTCTCCATAACCTGCATGAAATAATAAAACTAGATCAATTTAAATTGACATTTAATGCGCGCTTATATAGGGCTTGTCATAACTGTTTTATGTGTCCATATTTAATGGAATCGTGATACAGTCCCATGCTTTTTAAAAAGAGAGACATACATTATAAAGAAACAAATCAAAGAAGAGAAAGGTGGTGGGCAAGTGATGACGATTACGGAACGCTTTTTTCAGATAGAAACGGAATGGAATGTGATCCATTTACCTTTTAAACCAAATGGGTTTGGAATCATGATCATTGGTGATCGATCTGATTTTGTTGATGAATCTTCTAGCTTTTGGCATCAACATTATGGAAGACAACAATTGATATCAGATTTAATGAAGCAAGGTTATACGCTCTTTCATTCGAATCTTTATGGTAACCATTGGGGTAGCCCTGGCTCAGTCACAATGGCAAAGCAGCTTTATCATTTAGTAATGAAGAGAGAAATTTTAAACTCACGCATTCATTTATTAATTGATGGTATGGGCGGTTTGACGGGGTTACAATTAATGCAGGAAGTACCTGAAAAGATTCGTTCTGTCGCGATGCTTAATCCTTGCCTTGACCTCCAAGCCCATCTTGAAAATGAAAAAGAACATAAATTCTTTTATAAACGATTAATAAAGGAAATCTCATCAGCATATGGTGTAGATCGGAAAAAGATTCCATGTTTAAAGCTACCTTCATTTGATCAAATAAATTCACACTTACCAGTAAGAATATGGCAAAGAATGAATAGCACAACCTATTCCCCTCAACATCACAGTAAAAAATATGAAGAGAGAAGAAATAAAGCAGGGTTTCCAATTCAACTGATCTATCATCTTGGTGATAACCCATATCGTATAAATCAATCTATTGTAAGATTCTTTAAGGAAAACGAAAAGGTTTTATAATGATAAATGTGGCTCAAAGTGCAAGGTACGTCCATGCGCTTTGAGTTCGTCTTTTTCTCAATTAATGATGGTTTTATAAAATAAAGACTATTCTTTGTTTTTCGTGCATATTTTAAGATATCGTCCATAAAGGGGGAACAAAAGTATGCGCGTGTTGGTGGTTGGAGCACAGTCACATATTGGATTTGCACTTTGCGAAAGACTTCTTGAAGAGGGAGTCGAGGTAATGGCCTTCTTTTTAGACCCTCCAACAGAAATTAACAGACGTCTTCTGGAAGAAAGACTTATGTTAGTTGGAAGAAACGCACTATTTCAAGGATCTTTTTCACAAGAAAGGTGGCAAGCTGAACAAATTGATATAGTGATTTATTGTATGGATAGTGGACAAGATGAAACGTTAATAGAAAGAAAACGAGGATGTTTAAAAAAGTCAGTTGAAATAGCGACTGAATTGACTAGACAGTTCGTGTTAATAACCTCTGACACCTTGCATATTAACAACCAACGATACCTGGAAAACCATTTAAAAACATATTCAATCATTAAGCTTCCTAAGCTTTTTGGTCCTTTTCAACCTCCAGAAGAACCAATTCATCAATTTTTAATCTCTTATTTATCTAATAAACAGGAGACGCTCGTCATTGAAGAGCCGATTCTATTTATTAAGGATGCTGTAAATGCCATCATTGAAATGATAGGAAAGTTTGAGACAGGTAAAGTGTATTCGTTTCTAAGTGAACTGAAGAACGAGGAGTTTGAAGCATTTTCAGTTGAGTTAAAAATGAATGCGATGAGGATAATTGATGATGAATCGATTAGATGTTCAATAAAAAATCAAACGACCATTGAGATGGGGTTAATAGAACAACTTTCCTGTATAAAAGCATATAAAGAGATTTACCAGATTTAAGAAAATATACTTGAACATTTAAAACAAGTAAGGCTAAAATAATAGCGAAGGAAAAAGCATATGAGGAAGTGGTTGCCATGTACTTAAAGCTAGGTTTTGTTCTTATCATACTTCTTGCGCTTTTTGGTTGTGGACAACCTGGAACATCAGGAAATCTCGAGAAGGTTGGTTTACTAGTTCCGGAAACAATTGATGACAAGGTTTGGGGGACGAAGGGTTATAAAGGGTTATTAAAAATCCAATCTGAGTTAGATGTTGACGTATATTACAAAGAAGGAATGAACGATGAAAAAAATATACGTGAAGCAATAGAAGAATTTCATCAAAATGATGTTAATTTAATCTTTGGCCATGGAAGTGAATATGCTATCTATTTTAACAGGATAAGCAGTGAATACCCAGACATTCATTTTGTTCTTTTTAATGGCGAAGTAGATGGTGAAAACGTCACAAGTTTAAATTTTGATTCACATGCGATGGGATTTTTCGGTGGGATGGTAGCAGGAGAAATGACAAAGACTAATAAAGTTGCTATATTAGCGGCATTTGAGTGGCAACCAGAGATTAATGGTTTTTTTGAAGGCTCCTATTATCAAAATGAAGATGTTGATGTAGATATTCAATACGTACAAGATTGGAATGACTCCACAACGGCATTGAAATTGCTTGATGGCATGATTGCGGATGGTGTTGACATTGTCTATGTTGCCGGGGACGGATATAATATACCCGTTATCGAAAAGTTAAAAGAAGAGGGCTTGTTTGCCATAGGCTTTGTATCAGATCAATCAGACTTAGGTAAAGGAACCGTGCTAACGAGTACTGTTCAACATGTTGACGAATTATATGAGGTTGTAGCAAAAGAGTTTGATAATGGTATACTTGAAAATGGGGAACTCTATTATGACTTTAAAGATGAGGTTATTTCGCTTGGGAAGTTCAGTCCTCTTGTTGATGAAGAATTTCAATCTTTGATAATGGATTCAATCGAAGAGTATAAGGAGAGCGGGCTTTTACCTAATCAGTCATAATGGAAAAGTCAGTTTTAAATAATTATGATATGTAACATTAATATAAGGAGTGAAGTGAGATGGAACAACATCCAAAGACAATGGAATTTATGCAAATTGCAATGAAATATCTCCCTGAAGCAAAGCAAAAGCTTGAAGGTGCAGGTATTGAATTATCAATGGAAACGATTCAACCTATGCTTGAGCTATTTACAAAGGTTATGGGTGAGGCATATGAGTTAGGGAAGAAGGATGCTCAATAAAAAGCTACCATTTGGTAGCTTTTTTATATTTTCTTTTTAATATAATCCAAAATCGGCGCAAATTCCTTTAGGATAGGTTTAAGATTATCTAAGGAAACCATTATATCATCTATCTGTTCTATTAACATAAAGTAATTAACCTCATCCTTTTGCTGTTCCCCCTCATCTTCAGGAATCTGATATTGTTCACTGTATTTTTTGGGTATCCTATTTCCGAACATGAGTTGTGTAAAGCGGTCAGTCGAGCGGGAACTAGGTTCTGTTTCTACATTCACATTAGCTGTTTCATCATTTGCTTCATTAAAATTCATGTCTACACCTCCTTAGAAGGTTATAGTAGCAATGTTTATCTATTGTTAGTTTATGTACGGTTGATAAGCAGGTTCTAGACATGTGCACTAAAACATTAATATTGAAAAAAAAAAGTGAATAAGATAAAATTAGTACCAAGTCATAATATTTGATATAAAATAAGATAAATAAATGAATATATATAGACTGCTACACGCATGAACTATTAATGGATAAAAGGAGTTGTACAAATGAACGCAGGTATAATAGGTATCGGTCGATACACACCTGAAAAAGTTGTAACAAATGCTGATTTAGAAAAAGTAATGGATACATCTGATGAATGGATTAGAACAAGAACTGGTATCGAAGAACGCAGAATTGCAGATGATTCAATTGATACCTCACATATGGCTGCTTTCGCATCTGAGAAAGCGTTAAAGGATGCAGGAATCTCAGCAGAAGATTTGGATTTGATTTTAGTTGCTACAGTAACACCAGATCAACCATTCCCTTCAGTAGCATGTATGTTACAAGAAAAATTAGGGGCAAAGAAAGCTGCTGCAATGGATATTAGTGCTGCATGTGCAGGCTTTATGTATGGAATGGTTACAGCAAAACAATTTGTTGAGTCCGGAGCTTATCAAAACGTACTTGTGGTTGGAGTAGAGAAACTTTCAAAAATTACAGACTGGAATGATCGTAACACGGCGGTTCTTTTTGGGGACGGAGCAGGGGCAGCGGTTATTGGTCCTGTAAGTGAAGGAAAAGGCATTCTTTCTTTTGAGTTAGGTGCAGATGGTACAGGTGCAAAACACCTCTACCAAGATGAATACATCATTATGAATGGTCGGGAAGTATTTAAGTTTGCAGTAAGACAAATGGGAGAATCAAGCGTAAATGTTCTCGAAAAGGCAGGCTTAACAAAAGAAGATGTCGACTTCTTAATTCCACATCAAGCAAATATTCGAATCATGGAAGCAGCAAGAGAGCGCCTAGAGTTGCCTGTTGAAAAAATGTCTAAGACAGTCCATAAATATGGAAACACATCTGCAGCATCAATCCCGATTTCTTTAGTAGAAGAAGTTGAAGCAGGCAAGATTAAAGATGGAGACTTAATTGTTATGGTCGGCTTTGGTGGAGGACTTACATGGGGGGCAATTGCTCTTCGTTGGGGTCGATAAAAAGATCAAGGTTTTATTGATAAAAGAAAGAATTATTCTTAAAAAAGAGGTGTGTCATCATGGAAAAAAAGCGAGTGGTAGTAACAGGATTAGGTGCATTAACTCCGATTGGAAATGATGTAGAAACAACTTGGCAAAATGCATTAAACGGAGTATCAGGCGTTGGGCCAATTACTAGGATAGATTCAGAACCTTATGCTGCCAAGGTTGCAGCAGAGCTAAAAGACTTTGATGTCGAGCAATTTATGGATAAAAAAGAAGCTAGAAAAATGGACCGCTTTACACAATACGCGGTTGCAGCTTCTTTCATGGCAGTAAAGGATGCGAACCTGGAAATTACAGACGAAATCGCTCCTCGAGTTGGAGTATGGATTGGCTCTGGTATTGGTGGTATGGAAACATTTGAAACACAATATAAAATTCTATTAGAAAAAGGTCCAAGAAGAGTAAGTCCATTCTTTGTACCAATGCTTATTCCTGATATGGCAACGGGGCAAGTTTCAATTGCATTAGGGGCAAAAGGATTTAACTCTTGTACAGTAACAGCTTGTGCAACTGGAACAAACTCAATCGGTGATGCGTATCGTGTTATTGAACGTGGTGAAGCAGATGTGATGATCACTGGTGGTGCAGAAGCGCCTTTAACAGAAATGTCATTTGCAGGATTTACAGCAAATAAGGCATTATCGACAAATCCAGATCCAAAAACGGCAAGCCGTCCATTTGACCAAGATCGTGATGGTTTCGTAATGGGAGAAGGAGCAGGTATCCTTGTTCTTGAAGAATTAGAGCATGCTTTAGCTCGCGGTGCAAAAATTTATGCTGAAATCGTTGGATATGGAGCAACCGGTGATGCTCATCATATCACAGCACCTGCACCAAATGGTGAAGGTGGTTCAAGAGCGATGAAGCAGGCCATTAAAGGAAGCGGCCTTGCTATAGACGAAATTGATTATATAAATGCTCATGGTACAAGTACTCCTTATAACGATAAGTTTGAAACTTTAGCGATTAAAGAAGTATTCGGTGACCATGCCTATAAACTTGCGATTAGTTCTACTAAATCTATGACTGGACATTTATTAGGAGCAGCAGGTGGAGTTGAAGCCATTTTCAGTGTCCTTGCAATTAAAGAAGGCATAATCCCACCAACAATTAATTTACAAACACCAGATCCAGAATGTGACTTAGACTATGTTCCGAATAAAGCTCGTAAGCAAGATATTCGATCAGCACTAAGTAACTCATTAGGATTTGGCGGCCATAACGCGACGATTATATTTAAGAAATATGATGCTTAATAAAAAAACCTGACATTTTAATGTCAGGTTTTTATTTTTGGGTACACATGCAATTTAGGGTAGGTAAACAAATAGAGGGATGGTTCAATAATGGTGGAGAGTGGTTTAATAAAAGGTTAAATTGGTTTAATTAAATAAGGCTGTTTTCGTAAACTTTGTTGCTATTATTAACTTGAAGGAATAGCCCTGTATCAAGTCTAGTGGCATCTTTTCTTCTTAGAGTAGAGTACCTTATCTGCTATAAAACACTGTTTTCTAATAAATGATTAGGCCAGTTAGCAACAATCTTTCAGAAAAGAGCCTTAAATAAAAAGAGAGCGTAATCATCGAATGAATTGGTTGAAACAAATTGAAAAATGGTTTAATCTCACTCAAAGTAGTGTATATATCTACATACATTCACTAAGAAAGAACAGTTCTTCTTCCTTTTCATAGAATAAATGGGAAGGAGTGCTGATGAAATGAGCGTAATAAATACAATTGAATGGATAAATAAAGCATCAAACCAATTAGAAATTTGTGAAAAATTAGTACCTTTTTTCGATAAAATGAAGAAAAGGGAAATTGCTGACTACCTACATTCATTTGGAATGTTCAAACATACATCCAATTTTGATGAGTGGATTGAACAGATGAAACAAAACCAAATTATAAGTTATATTAAAAAAATAGAAAAGAAATATATGCTCGAGTGGAAGGGACCGGATGTTTCAATCTTTGTTTTTCCAATTGACCAAACAAACCGAAAAATAGAGAGAGAATATCGAGGGCGCTCAGGCTTAGCGTTTTATAATAAATTATTTTTATTTCTTTCAAAAGACGTAAAGAGAGGGGATATTCATTCTTTATTTTTGCATGAGTATCATCATGTTTGCCGACTATCTTCAGTAACAAAACCTGAGGAAGAGTTTACGATAATGGATACGATCATAATGGAAGGCTTGGCTGAGAATGCTGTCCGAGAAAAACTTGGTGATCATGCTGTATCTGATTGGACGAAGTTATATGAACCATATCAATGTGAAAGATTCTATCAAAGAATCATCCTTCCACAAAAAGATGTAACTAGAGATAGTTTAAAGTTTTCACAAATTATGTTTGGAACAGGGTTCTATCCTAAAATGTTAGGCTATTCTGTCGGTTATCATATTGTAAAAACAATAATGCAGAAAACAGGGAAGAAGACGAAGCAGTTGTTAAGTGAATCTACAGAAGAATTATTCAAACAGTATGCAGAAAAAAAGAATTTTTCATAAATCCCACATATATTTCATAGAATGACATAGGAACCTGACCCTTAAAAAATGACTTCAAAAACAATGCATATTCTTCTTAGAATGGAATAAATTCTCTGGGATTTGCCTATACTGTTTGACAAATGGTACTGAAGTGAGGGGTTTTAATATGTTATTTCTTCATGATGTTTGGGTAAATTGGTTTGAGGGTGAAGAGAATGGATACAATGTCTGTCATTTTCATGAATGGAGAAAAGATGACAGTGTTGAACTCCTTGATCAGGTTCCTTTACTTAAGGTAAATTCCTTATTATTCGACTACATAGAAAACAACTTATCGGAGTTACCACCTGGTCTATTAAAAGATATTTTTCAAAAGGCTTATATTCGTAAAAATCATGAAAGAATTCAACTTGATTATTGTTTTGTCGTTACAGATGGAATTGGGATTTTGGCTGTGGATACAATTGGCTATACCATTCCAATTCGGAAAAGTCGCATTATACCTCGACAAGAGCAGCTTGTATTCGAAATGGTCAAAGATATTGAGGCAGAAAAGTATTCGACTGAGATTATTAATGAAGAAGCGAATAAAGAGTATCATATTTTGTCTTTAGCACCAGAACATGTGAGAGGTTTAACTAGAAAAGAACGCCAATTAAAGCAACTCTTATTTATGGCACTTGATCAATTACAGGCGACAAAAAATGCTGCGGAAGTTAAGTACTGGTATACTGAATGGAATCCTACAAAGTATGAGGATATTCAGCAAAGAGAATTTGATGAAGTATGGGAGCAACTTTATGAGGAAACTCTGCACGGTTGGTCGCCAAAGCATATTCAACTATGTGAACGCCTCATAAAAGGACAACCTTTCTTTGAAAAACTTTGGGACATGGAACATGAATCAAAGGTAAATTGATTTGCACAGGCTATATAGAAAAATAAAAACGATGTGAAGAAAAAGGTCCATTCCATTCGACACATCGTTTTTATTGTGAAAATGATTTGCAAAAATAAGTAGTTTGCTTATTACTTACGTTTACGGCCAAGTCCCATAGCGTTTTCCATTTTCTTTAATGTTCTGCTAGCGACTGCATTTGCTTTTTCCGCACCATGATCTAAAATTCTATCTAACTCATCAGATTCCATTAGTTGATGGTACTTTTCTTGGATTGGTTTTAGAGCGTTAATCACAACCTCGGCAACATCAGCCTTGAAATCACCATAGCCTTTTCCTTCATACCTAGTTTCAATTTGTTCAATTGTTTCATTTGATAGGATAGAATAAATAGATAATAGATTTGAAATTCCAGGTTTATTTTCCTTGTCATACTTAACAATTCCTTCTGAATCTGTGACTGCACTTTTAATTTTCTTCTCAATTTGTTTCGGTTCATCCAATAAAGTAATAAATGCTTTTTGATTTGCATCTGATTTGCTCATTTTCTTCGTTGGATCTACAAGGGACATAATTCGAGCGCCGACTTTTGGGATTCGTACTTCCGGGATGGTTAAAACATCATTGTATTTTTTATTAAAACGCTCAGCTAAATCTCTTGTTAACTCTAAATGTTGCTTCTGATCCTCTCCTACTGGGACAAGGTCAGTGTTATAGAGGAGAATATCGGCTGCCATAAGTGGCGGATATGTTAGTAATCCAGCAGATACAGCTTCTTTTCCATGAGATTTATCTTTGAACTGTGTCATTCTTTCGAGTTCACCGATATAGGAAACACACTGTAGCATCCATCCTGCTTGGGCGTGTGCGGGTACTTCCGATTGGATGAATAAAGTTATTTTTTCTGGATCTAGTCCGACAGCAACATATAATGCCGCAAGACTTCTAATATTGCTTCTTAAAGCTAATCGATCTTGTGGAACAGTAATGGCGTGTTGGTCAACAATACAAAAATAACAGTTGTACTCATCCTGTAAATCAA
Organism: Bacillus sp. (in: firmicutes); assembly: GCA_031180405.1. Lineage (GTDB taxonomy): Bacteria > Bacillota > Bacilli > Bacillales > Bacillaceae > Metabacillus. The sequence continues at coordinate 34,588 of JAPSLU010000006.1, forward strand.
CAAACTGCTTTAAAGCACCAATATAATTACCTAATGTCACTGAACCGCTTGGTTGAATTCCCGAAAAAATAGTTTTCATTTTGTCCTCCTAAAAATAAGTTACATATAAAAAACAAAAAAGGCCCACTCGTCCCAAAGATAGGGACGATGGACCGCGGTGCCACCCTAATTATTTCATAGTTGAAATCACTTAAAACTTTAACGCAAGATAACGTCTGTACGTACTTATTTTCTGCACAGAAGCTCAGAAGTCCATTCCATACTGGTCATTACCTGTTCCCACCAACCACAGGCTCTCTAAAAATGTTCCATATATGTACTACTCTTCATCATAGCCGACTATTTTTTTTTAATTATATGAAATCATGAAGGCATTTGCAAATCCTTTTAGAGATCAAAATTGATAATAAAGCAATGTTCCTATAACCACAATAACAGTCATGATAAGGCCACTAGTTAAGAATGGCGAGTGATCAAATGGTAAAAGTTCTGAAACGGGAATCATTTCATCGACTTCTTGTTTTGAAAGTTCGTTACCTTTAGATATGAACATTCTTCTAAAACCATAAGTAATTCCATCAAAGAAACCACCTTTTATAGTTATAGTAAAAAACGAAATAAATAGTAGCCCGGCAGCAAAAAAGAAAGAAATATTGATGAATGATAAAATAGTTACTTTATGGTAAATGATAAAAGAAAGTAAAATTGTTAAGCATAAAGAAACAATAATGAGTGTAGCAGATCGGTTATTGGGCAAATTTCTTACTCCATTCTTGTCAATGTTATTTAAATCTATTATATCAGATCGCTGGGAGGAGAAAAAAAAAAGAGAGATATTATTATTGTAGAATATTTATTGGTATGAAAAATATAAAATCTATAATTGTATTCGTCAGCTATATACATTTTCTGCAAAAAAGCACGTTAGATTTTGTAACCCTTTCCAAGTCGACGCGTTAAAGCATTGTGAAAAAAATTACTGGGAAAATGAAGAAAATTAAAGTGATAGTAGTGAGTCTTTTTAACTATTTTTCAAAAAAAATCTTTAATATTATTGCATTTTTGTAAACTTTTTTAAAAAAGTAAATGCACAATTGACTGAATACTTGTATAATAAATTCGTGTAAAGGAAACTTGTTCAAAGAAAAAGGGAGGTCAAATTTGTGAAAAAGTCGAGATTATTTTTACTTTTAGCATTGTCGCTTGTCCTTAGCATGTTTTTAGCAGCATGTAACGGCGGTGGTGACACAACTACTGAATCTGAAGGCGATACAGATACGGCTGAAGAATCAGTGCCACAAGAACTAAAAGTTTTAGAAACATCTGAAATTCCAACAATGGATAGTGTAATGGCTCAAGATGCTGCATCTTTCACAGCATTGGCTAACACTATGGAAGGTCTATACCGTTTAGACCAAGACCAACAAGCAGTTCCTGGTATGGCTGAAGGTGAGCCTGAAGTAAGTGAAGATGGTCTTGTTTACACGGTGAAATTGAAAGAGGCAAAATGGTCTAATGGTGACCCTGTAACTGCAGAAGATTTCGTATTTGCTTGGCAACGTGCAATTGATCCTGAAACCGCTTCTCCATACGGTCCATACATGATGGAAGGTAAAATCAAAGGAGCAAAAGAAATTATAGCTGCTGCAGCTGAAAAGAAAGAATATGATCTTAACTCTTTAGGAGTTAAAGCAATTGATGAAAAAACTCTTGAAATTACGTTAGAGAAGCCAGTACCTTATTTCGAGTCATTAATGGCGTTTGGTACTTTCTATCCTCAAAACAAAAAATTTGTTGAAGAGCAAGGCGACAAATATGCTACTTCAGCTGATACGTTAGTATATAACGGTCCTTTCGTTATGACTGAATGGGGCGGTACAACTGCAACAGAATGGACTATGGCTAAAAACACTGAGTATTGGGATGCTGAAACTGTATCTTTAGAATCAATCCAATACAATGTATTAAAAGACCCACAAGCTGCTGCAAATGCATACGAAACTGGTGAAGCTGATATCACAGGCAAGCTTGCATCTGATATCGTTCCACAATATGAAGGTGACCCTAATCTTGTAAAATGGTTAGAGCCAACAATTTTCTGGATTAAAATGAATCAACAGAATGAAGCATTAGCAAATGAAAACATTCGTCGTGCGATTGCTACTGCATTCAATAAAGAAGACTTAGCTACGAGTATCTTAAATAACGGTTCTGTTCCTGCGAACTATGCTGTACCTGCTGGATTCGTTACACACCCTGATACTGATGAAGACTTCCGTAAGGCAAATGGCGATCTTTTAACTTACAATGTTGAAGAAGCTAAGAAATTATGGGAGCAAGGTTTAAAAGAAATTGGTAAAGATTCTGTTGAATTAGTTTACCTTGGTGGAGACACTGAAACATCTAAGAAAACAGATGCTTACATTAAAGATCAGCTTGAGAAGAATCTACCTGGTTTAACAGTTGATGTTCAATCTGTTCCATTTAGCGTACGTTTAGACCGTGACGTGAAAATGGATTATGATTTACAATTTGCTGGATGGGGTCCAGATTATCAAGATGCGATTTCATTCTCTGATTTATGGATCACTGACGGTGGAAACAACAAAATGGCATATTCTAACGAGCAATATGACAAATTGTTAGAAGATGCACAATATACTTATGCTACTGAGCCAGCTAAGCGCTTTGAAGCACTTCAACAAGCAGAAAAAATCCTTCTTGAAGAAGATGCGGCAATTGCACCGGTTTACCAACGTTCATCTAACGTACTGGTAGCAGATAAAGTAGAAGGCTTCACATATCACTTTATTGGTCCTGAGTATAGCTATAAGTGGGTTAAAATTAAATAAATAACATTCACTTTTATGCCTTCTTTGACAGTTTGGTAAGTACCATCTGTTGGAGAGTGCTTAATAGTTTACGTATAGACCTAGAGTCGGTATAATTTAAAGGCTTGAAGAGAGTATAGTTCATATACTCTCTTTTTCCCTGTAGGGGAATTGTCGAACAATGTAGAAAATTAAGATTTTTAGGAGGTGCTTGAATATGGTTAAGTATATATCTCAACGTGTGTTTTATATGCTACTTACCCTAGTATTAATTGCCACATTTACTTTTTTCCTCATGAAATTAATCCCTGGTACTCCCTTTACAAATGCAGGTAAGTTATCAGAAGCGCAATTAACGGTTATGAAAGATAAATATGGACTAGATGAGCCTGTACCAGTTCAATACGTAACGTATATGGTTAATTTGGCAAAAGGGGATCTTGGTGTTTCCTTCCAATTTAACAATGCAAATGTGACAGATATCTTAATGGATAGAATTGGGCCTTCTGCCATACTAGGCTTTCAAGCGATGTTTTTTGGAACATTAATAGGAATTGTACTCGGTGTAATAGGTGCACTGAGACAGAATACATGGGTTGATTATAGTGCAACTTTCCTGGCGGTAATCGGAAAATCCATACCTTCATTTGTATTTGCTGGATTACTGCAATATTACATCGGGGTAAAATTAGGCTGGTTACCAGTTGCATTCTGGCGCGGTCCTGAGTATACGATCCTACCGACTATTGCTTTAGCGATGTTCCCTATTTCAATAGCTGCACGTTTTATGAGAACAGAAATGATCGAAGTTTTAGGATCAGATTATATTACATTGGCAAAAGCAAAAGGTGCATCTGGATTTGAAGTAGCATTTAAACATGGCTTACGTAATGCGTTAATTCCTGTTGTTACTGTTTTGGGGCCATTGACTGTGAGCTTAATGACTGGTTCGTTAGTTATTGAGCAGATCTTTGGTATTCCTGGACTTGGTGAACAATTCGTTAAGTCTGTTAACGTAAATGACTACCCTGTAATTATGGGTACGACAATCTTATTTGCAGCTCTATTTATATTTGTTATTTTAGTAGTTGATTTGCTGTACGGTTTAATTGATCCAAGAATTCGTTTAGCGGGAGGTAAAAAATAATGTCACAGCAAGATCGTAATATTTCGAAAGAACTGTTTCAACCCGCTAAAATAGATTCATCGAAAAGTGAAGAAATTTCTAAACCCAGTCTAACCTATTGGCAAGACGCATGGTTACGTGTTAGAAAAAATACTGGGGCTGTTATTAGCTTAGTGGTTCTTATATTATTGACGATTCTAGCATTAGTAGGGCCACTCTTTTCTGGTTATGAATATAGTACCCAGACGGCAACACATGCTAATTTACCTCCAAGAGTGCAGGGGTTGGAAGATATTAGCTGGCTGCCTTTTGATGGTACCTTAACAAAGAAAAACGGTGAAGTATATAATGCTTATGAGCTAAAAGGTGCTGAAGATTCATATTACTGGTTTGGTACAGATAGCTTAGGGCGGGATATTTTTACTCGTGTGTGGAAAGGAACTCAGGTTTCCTTATATATTGCGGTACTAGCAGCCGTAATTGATATGATTATAGGTGTTGCATATGGGGCAATTTCAGGATATTTTGGTGGTAAAATTGATAATGTCATGCAACGTATCATTGAAGTTTTAGTTGGAATCCCCAATTTAGTAGTTGTGATTTTAATGATTATTATATTGGAACCTGGTATTGTCTCGATTACCATTGCATTAACCATAACTGGTTGGGTCGGTATGGCAAGGGTAGTTCGCGGACAGGTACTAAAATTTAAAAATCAAGAATTTGTCTTGGCCTCTAGAACATTAGGGGCAGGTCATGGGAAAATTATTATAAAACACTTACTTCCCAACCTTGTTGGAGTCATCATTATTAATACGATGTTTACGATTCCAAGTGCTATTTTCTTTGAAGCATTTTTAAGCTTTATCGGATTGGGATTAAAAGACCCTTTAGCTTCATTAGGTACGTTAATTGATTCTGGTTTTAGAACGTTACGTTTGTATCCATATCAAATGATTTTCCCAGCAATTGTGATCAGTACAATCATGATTTGTTTCAATATGATTGCAGATGGATTACGTGATGCACTTGATCCAAAAATGCGCGACTAAAAGGTAGGTGAATAGATCATGGAAAAAATATTAGAGGTTAAAGATTTACACATTTCGTTCCACACCTTTGGAGGAGAGGTCCAGGCAATACGTGGAGTTAATTTTGACTTACTAAAAGGTGAAACCCTTGCAATTGTTGGAGAGTCTGGTTCTGGTAAATCAGTAACAACAAAGTCCATTATGCGCCTTTTACCTGAATCTAATTCAGAAATAAAAGCCGGTGAGATTCTTTTTGATGGAAAAGATATCGCGAAGCTTTCGAATAAAGAAATGCAAAAAATCCGTGGTAAAGATATATCAATGATTTTCCAGGATCCAATGACTTCTTTAAACCCAACAATGAAGGTCGGTAAACAAATCATGGAGCCGATAGTAAAGCACCAAAACTTAAGTAAATCGGCTGCAAGAAATCGTGCAATTGATTTATTACGGTTAGTGGGAATCCCACAACCGGAAGAACGTTTCAATCAGTATCCACACCAGTTTTCCGGTGGTATGAGACAAAGGGTTGTCATTGCGATCGCATTAGCATGTAATCCTAAAGTATTAATTGCCGATGAACCTACAACGGCTTTAGATGTTACTATTCAAGCCCAGATACTTGAATTAATGAAAGATCTACAACAGAAAATTGATACTTCTATTATCTTCATTACCCATGACCTAGGTGTTGTGGCAAATGTTGCTGATCGAGTAGCGGTAATGTATGGTGGGAAAATTGTTGAAATTGGAACTGTTGATGAAGTCTTTTATAATCCACAGCATCCATATACATGGGGATTAATTAGCTCAATGCCAAGTCTTGATTCAGAGGATGCTGAGCTTTATGCAATTCCAGGTACACCACCGGATTTATTAAATCCTCCAGTTGGTGATGCATTCGCTGCACGAAATGAATACGCGATGCAAATAGATTTGGAACAGCAGCCACCAATGTATCAGGTTTCACCTACTCACTATGCAGCAACATGGTTATTACACCCTGATGCTCCAAAAGTGGAACCACCAGAAGCTGTAAAGCGCCGCAGACGTCAGTTCCCTGTAAACAAGGAGGGAAAATAAATGGCTGGAGAAAAGTTATTAGAAATTAAGAATTTAAAACAATATTTTAATGTAGGGAAACCTAATGAAGTAAAAGCAGTAGATAATATTTCCTTTGATATTTATAAAGGGGAAACACTGGGACTTGTTGGAGAATCAGGTTGTGGTAAATCTACTACAGGAAGAACGATTATCCGCTTATATGATGCAACAGATGGAGAAGTGCTATACGACGGTGTAAATGTTCACGGGCAAAAATCAAAGCCTGAGTTAAAAGCATTTAATCGTAAGATGCAAATGATTTTCCAAGATCCTTACGCTTCTCTAAACCCACGAATGAAGGTATCAGATGTAATAGCTGAAGGTATTGATATTCACGGTTTAGCAAAAACAAAAAAAGAACGTATGGAAAAAGTATATGAGCTTTTAGAAACTGTTGGCTTAAATAGAGAACATGCAAACCGTTATCCACATGAATTCAGTGGTGGACAACGTCAACGTATTGGGATTGCCCGTGCATTAGCGGTTCAGCCTGAGTTTATCATTGCCGATGAACCGATTTCGGCTCTTGACGTGTCAATTCAGGCGCAGGTTGTTAATTTAATGAAAAATCTCCAAAAAGAAAAAGGTTTAACCTATTTATTCATCGCTCATGATTTATCTATGGTTAAATATATAAGTGATCGTATAGGTGTTATGTACTTTGGAAAGCTTGTGGAGTTAGCAAGTGCTGAAGAACTTTACAACAACCCAATTCACCCTTACACACAATCGTTATTGTCTGCTATTCCACTTCCGGACCCAGACTATGAGCGTACGCGTGTAAGAAAAACGTATAATCCTAGCCAACATAATTATCAACCAAATGAGGAAGTTGAATTTAGAGAAGTGAAGCCAGGACATTTCGTTATGTGTTCTCAAAGTGAATTCGAGAAATATCAAAAAGAGCATTCTTAATAATACGAAATAGGAGAGTACCTTCGGGTAGTCTCTTTTTTGTTTTTACCTAGGTATTGTTGATTACCGTACAGTTGCTCGAATTTGCGCCTCCAAACAACATAATTAAGCATTGCTTCAAAAGGAATCATTAAAAACAATAATCATTTAGAATAAAGCGTATTAATAAATACTACAAGACAAGGTTCAATATCTATGTTAAAATAAATAGGAACAAATGTTCTATTTTTACTTGAGGAAATGTGGTAGTTTTAATTGCTAAAACGTTTAATAATTCGTATGTAGGGTATACATAAGCATGGGAGAATTTATTAAATTGTGTTAGGAGTAGATAAATGAACTGGTATAAGAAGTTAAATCAGTATTTTCCCATTGAAGAAATGAAGTCAAAAGAGCATATGGAAGCTTTACTTCAAGAGAGAAAAGAAATCTATCATAAGGATGAAGGAAAACATCATGTAATGATGTATGCAGAACTTCCTGACTTTATCTTTATTGATTATCTCTTCGTATCTAAGGATGCTCGAGGAGAAGGTTTAGGTAGTAAATTAATTAAAAAGCTAAAGAATAAGAAAAAACCAATTATTCTTGAAGTTGAGCCAATTAATTATGAAGATACTGATACGGAAAAACGATTAAAGTTTTATCAAAAGCAGGGCTTTAGACATGCTGAGTCAATTGGTTATGAGAGACGCTCCCTTGCGACAAATGAAATTAATAAATTAGAAATTTTATATTGGGCTCCAAATGATGAATCAGAGGAAAATATCTTTGAAGCAATGAAACAAACATACAGTCTTATTCACACGTTTAAAGATAAGGAACTATATGGAGAATCATATCAACCTGTTCATGAAGTACTAACAATTGGTGAAAATAGTAAACAACAAAATATTTTCGATGAGCTAAGTTAATTGAGAATGACAGCAGTGACTAAAACTAGACAAATTAAGATAAACCTTTTCTTAGAGTAAGTCACTGTTTACATATTCTTTCTAGAGTTTTCACTATTGTAATCGTTTTGTCATACTTTTAATCTAATATCTATATGCATACTTACTTTTTTATAGTATAATCAATTTAGAAGTTCTAAATTAAAGTAATTTTAATTATATAGGCTTAAATGTTACTCATTCTATATTTAGAGGAGTGAAGGATAATGGTTACATTGTATACATCACCAAGTTGTACTTCATGTCGAAAAGCAAAAGCATGGTTAGAGGAGCACGAAATAGCTTATGTTGAAAGAAATATTTTTTCTGAATCATTAAGCATTCAGGAGATCAAAGAAATTCTTAGAATGACAGAAGATGGAACAGATGAGATTATTTCAACAAGGTCTAAGATTTTTCAAAAGTTAAATATCAACCTAGAATCAATGCCATTGCAAGATTTATATAAATTAATTCAAGAAAATCCTGGACTTCTTCGCCGTCCAATTATTATTGACGAAAAAAGACTTCAGGTAGGATATAATGAAGACGAAATTCGACGTTTTCTTCCACGTCGTGTTCGAACTTATCAACTACAAGAAGCACAGCGCTTAGTTAATTAAATATAAGAAAGAGGTAGTTTCTAATAAATACACCTTTTTATTGGTGAACTTATTTTAGAATTACCTCTTTTGTTTATTTTTAGTTGTGCTCTTTTTTACAAGATTTCTACAAGATTAGTTTTAAATAGATTCATTTAATTAATTTAATTGTTGATTAAAATAAATTTTCCGATTGTTGGAAATAATTATTACTAAACTTATTATTAATCAACAAAGTTTGCGATTACCTTTAGTAAAAGCTAATCTTTTCGATAGGAAATTTGTTGATAAATTAGGCCTGCTAGTATAATGAAGGAAACCGTTAAATAAGGTATGCTCATTTCAATCATAGGGTATGATCCATATAGGTTTTGAAGATAAGGTTCTTCACTAATCATTTTTCCTGAGGTAAAGGCAAGCAAGCTACCACCAATGTAAATCAAAAATGGATATTTTGTTAGTAAGACAAGAATGATTTTACTTCCCCAAATAATGATTGGTATGGATATAACTAGACCTAATGCTACTAATATCATATGCCCCTGTGCTGCTCCAGCTACCGCTAGGACATTATCGAATCCCATTAACAAATCGGCAACCACAATTGTCTTAACCGCTTTCCATAATGAATAATGACTTTTTATTTTGTTTGTGTCTTCTTCCTTTCCTATAATAAGGTGATAAGCAATATAGAGAAGAAAGACTCCACCAATAAGTTGTAAAAACGGTATTTGTAGCAAATACACTGCAACCAGCGTTATCAAAATTCGAAAGACAATTGCAAGCATAGTTCCGATAATAATGGCTTTGTTTCGCTGAATAGCGGGTAAGTTACGACATGCCATAGCAATTACGACAGCATTGTCTCCTCCAAGGACTAGGTCAATCCCTATGATCATAAGAAGTGATAAGAAAAAATCTTGTTCCATCGTTAAACCCTCTTTTCAGCTTTTTCAATGCTCGTACAATTATATGAAAGCATTCATTATATATGCTTAGAGAATTATATAGGTGAATTAACTGTTTTTGTAAATTCAGAGTTTTTTTATTTCCTTTAAGGATTTTTTATCATAAAATAGGAGTACAAGATTCTTACAATATTGAAGGTTTTGAATCGAGTGTGAATCATTTCTCTTTTTGAAAAGAGGATATTGACACTTCTCTTTACCCGTGGCTAAATAGTTGAAATTTTGGGTAAAGTGTAGTAAAGTACAACTACCCTGAGGGGGTTGTCCCTTCAACATCTTATATAGAAGGGAAGGTTGAGTAATGGAGATTGAACGTATTAACGAGAATACTGTTAAGTTTTATATTTCGTATTTAGATATAGAAGAGCGTGGATTTGATCGTGATGAAATTTGGTATAATCGTGACCGAAGTGAAGAACTCTTTTGGGAAATGATGGATGAAGTCCATGAGGAAGAGGAATTTATGGTTGAAGGTCCTCTTTGGATTCAAGTTCAGGCACTTGATAAAGGCTTAGAAGTTATTGTGACAAAGGCACAAGTGTCAAAGGATGGGCAGAAGCTAGAACTCCCAATATCGGATGAAAAGCTCAAAGAACTTCCGGTAGACGAAAATATAGAGTCCTTATTAGATCAACATTTTAATAAATCTAATGATTCACAAGATGATCACGTTGAAGATATGGAACAACAGCTTCAGTTTGTACTAAAATTCAATGATCTTGAACATATTATTTCCTTGTCTAAATATTCGTTGCTTGCAGGAATGACGAATCATTTATACTCGCTCGACCAGCAATATTATTTATTTATCGAGTTTGAAGATGAGGTAAGTGATGAAGAAATTGAGAACAATTTAAGTATTCTACTTGAATATGGACAAGAATCGCGAGTTACTATTCATAGACTTGAGGAATATGGGAATTTAATCGCGAAAGACCATGCACTAACCGTTATAAGAAAACACTTCACCTAAAATAATATAGATTGTAGAAAAAACCGATTTTTTATAAATCGGTTTTTTTCTTTATTGTCTGCCTAGCTCTTCTAGGGTTTGGCCACGATTGAATGAAAGTCTATTCAATTGAGTGCTATTGCCTGAAGCACATCAAGGTACTAGCGCTTTGTTTTAATTAAAATTTTTAATTAAGGGGTAAAAATAGCTGTTAAGTAATAAAATAGTGAGAACACAAAGGAGAATCTTACATGAAATAAACTGAAAAATGTTTCGTTTATATAAATGAAGGGAAGTTAAATTAAAAATAAGACAGGTGAAAAACAATGAAATTTACTTTCCGATTACTACTTTTTATTACATTAATTGCTTCCATTATCCTAATAACGAAAAATTTTTGGGGAGATTGGATTGTTGGTTCTGTCAGTGTGCTGTTTACACTGTCCATTATTTTTATATGTATTGTCATTTTTCTAGAAAACCGACATCCTTCACATACAATTACGTGGCTGGTTGTACTCGGAGGTTTTCCATTAGTTGGCTTCTTTTTTTACTTGTTTTTTGGAAGAAATATTAAAAAAAGGCGTTTGTTTGAAAAAAAAGGACTGCTTGATGAAAAAGCATTTTTAGAAATAGAGGGAAATCAAAATTCTTATCAAGATAAGATAGATCATATGGGAAACCACCAGCAATTACTCTTTAAACTAGCTCATCGGTTAGGGCATAGTCCCATTTCTTTTGCTACAAAAACAAAAGCATTAACTGATGGCATTGAAACGTTTGAACATATTTTTCAAGAGGTGAATAAAGCAAGACATCATATCCATCTTGAGTACTATATTGTCAGAGATGATCAGGTTGGGCAAGAGCTTAAAAATGTCTTAATTAAAAAGGTAAAAGAGGGTGTAGAGGTTAGATTCCTTTATGATGCTGTTGGGTGTTGGAAATTGTCGAAGGAGTATATAAAGGAGTTGGGGAATGCTGGAGTAGAAATGGTTCCGTTTTTACCTGTTCGAACCCCCCTTTTAAATAACAAAATTAACTTCCGAAACCATAGAAAGATTATAGTTATAGATGGAGAAGTTGGCTTTGTTGGCGGCTTGAACGTGGGAGACGAGTATTTAGGTAAGGATTCCTATTTTGGATACTGGCGTGATACACATCTGTTAATTAAAGGTGAGGCAGTACGAACTCTACAAATGATTTTCTTGCAGGATTGGTATTATATGACGGATAAAAAGCTTTTAGCACATACGTATTTAATACAAACAAGCTCTTCAGAGGATACGGGTGGGGTTCAGTTAATTGCTAGTGGACCTGATAACAAATGGGATGTTATTAAGAACTTATTTTTTTCAATGATTATTTCTGCAAAAGAATCAATCTGGATTGCATCACCCTATTTTGTTCCTGACGAGGATATCCTAACTGCCTTAAAGGTTGCTGCATTAAGTGGAATTGACGTCAGGCTACTAGTCCCTGAGCGGCCAGATAAAAAGATTGTTTACTACGCATCAAGATCGTACTTTCCTGAACTATTAGAAGCAGGGGTGAAAGTATATGAATACGAAAAAGGATTTTTACACAGTAAAATTATTATTGTTGACTATGAGCTTGCTTCAATAGGTACTGCTAATATGGACATGAGAAGCTTTCATTTGAATTTTGAGGTAAATGCATTCCTTTATCGAACAGGTAGTACACAAAAGCTCGTTGATGAATATATAAAAGATATTAATCATTCCAGAGAGATCCTTCTTGAACAATTCTCAAAGCGGTCACTTCCTGTTAAACTTTTTGAATCTGGAGCACGACTTATGTCACCACTCTTGTAAAACATCAGCAACCAAAGGTGAATTTTTTCTCCTTTGGTTGCTTTTTTCATACGGAAAGTTAAATTTTAACCATTTGTCATTTCCCTTTCGAATATGGATAATTAAAAGCAAAAAGGAGGGAATGTCTTGTTTGTTGGATATGATCGAGAAGGGAAAACGATAAATGTTGCTGAAAAAAAATGGTCAAGACAGAGGTTGCTGAAGCTAAGAGAGGAAACAGATTTTATCTGTCCTACTTGCAATTGCGAATTAGAACTGAGAATTGGGACAATCATCTCAGCACATTTTGCACATAAAAAGTTTACAAAATGTCCGACTATAAAAGGAAGCCTTGAAAGTGACTATCATATGAAGGGAAAACTTGATTTGTATCATTGGTTTCAACGCCAAGAAGGTATTTCTTCAGTAAAACTAGAATCTTATCTCCAAGAAACGAAGCAACGTCCTGATCTTCTAATTGAGTATAATCAAAAAAGAATAGCAGTTGAATACCAATGTTCAACGATTGATGCAAGGATACTAAAGAAGAGATCTTCTCTATATGATCAAGTTGGGGTTCACTATTTATGGATTCTGGGTGCAAAGTCTTTAAATAGAATTGGTGCCATGTCATTTAACCTTTCTCCCTTTCAATGGAAGTTTACTATATATAAAGAGAGTACCCCGCCCTATATGTATTCATACTGCTCTGAAACAAAATCAATGATCGTTATACACAATATGATCCCATTTTCATCACGTTATGTTATTGCTGAGCTTAAACAATATCCCCTTCAAACAGCTTCTCTTCAACAAGTTTTGACTCCACCTTATTGTAATAAAAGAATTCTGTTTAGAGAGTGGTTTCAAAAGGTAAGAAAATTCCGTCTCAGTCCTCAACTATTTAATACAAAACAAATATCCAAATTTCATCAGTATCTTTATCAAACAAAACACCTACCACTATCTTATTTACCTACATATGCATTTTTGCCTTTAGCTGAAAATTATCTTTTTGACTCACCTGCTTATGTGTGGCAAGGGTGGATCTTTATATTTATTGATCGAATGCCTCTAAATGTATCTTTTAAGTTCCAAGAAGTTTGGGATGATTTTTCAATGAAGGTGAAGGATGGGGTAGTTTCCATTAGGTCCACAATAAATAAAAATGATGTCTCTTATACCTCTGCTATTTATTCGTACTTAATGAAGCTATCAGAGTTGTCGGTTATTGTGGAAGAAAATAATCAATTTAAGAAGGAAAAGCCTATTATCTGGTTTGAACATATAGATGAGTTATTAAATAATGATTTGAAAGTCAGTCATTTGCTATAAATTTTAAATGATTGCCCTACATGTATAGCAATTTATTTTTAGAACAAATTAAAAGGGAGATATTAACATAAAGAGGTGAACATATGTTTAATATGAAAAGAAAAAATAACTCAGCTTTATTCATGGCTTCTATGTTAAGTGTTGGTGCAGCTACTTTCTATTTGACAAAAGAAGCTATGCGGGCTCAAGATAGAGATAGTAAGGCGCCATCATATCCAACAGAAAATCCTTTCGACTATGTTAGGGATGAGTTTTAATTGGCTCAAGCGGAGAAATATCTTCGGGAGGGTTGGATATGAGCAAGAAAAAACTATTTTCCATTATGGCTGCCTTCACACTTATAAGCTCAATGAATACAAGCTCCGCATTAGCTATTAACTTAAAAGGGGGAAATGATATGTCAGAACAAACAGCAGCGGTAAAAAAGTTACCTTCTAGAAGTGACATCAAGGCAGAAGATACATGGAGATTAGAAGATATCTTTTCCACAGATGATGCTTGGGAGAAAGAGTATGAAGAAGTACAAAAAGCTCTGCCGAAATTAGCTGATTTCAAAGGAAAGCTTGGTGATAATGCGGCTACTCTTTACGAAGCCCTTTCTTATCAGGATGAAGTGATGGAACGATTAGGCAAGTTATATACATATGCACACATGAGATATGATCAAGATACAACAAATTCGAAATATCAAGCATTGAACGATCGAGCGAGAAATCTATACACACAAGCATCAAGCATAAGCTCCTATATCGTACCGGAAATTCTCTCTATTGACGAAGCGAAAATAAAGCAGTTTTTAGGAGAGAAAGAAGAGCTTAAGCTATATGAGCATGCTTTAGACGAAATTAACCGCCAACGTCCGCACGTATTATCTGCTGAGAAGGAAGAATTGCTAGCGGAAGCTTCAGAAGTGTTAGATACCTCAAGTAATACGTTCGGAATGCTTAATAATGCAGACTTAACTTTCCCAACAATTAAGGATGAAAATGGAGAAGAGGTTGAAATCACACATGGCCGTTATATCCGTTTTCTAGAAAGCGAAGACCGTAGAGTACGTGAGGAGGCATTTAAGGCAGTATATCAAAAATACGGTGAGTTTAAAAACACGTTCGCTAGCACATTAAGTGGAACCGTTAAAAAAGATAATTTTAGTGCCAAGGTAAGAAACTATGAATCAGCTAGACATGCAGCACTAAGCAGTGACAATATACCTGAAGCAGTGTATGAAAATCTAATTAGCACAGTGCATGATCATTTAGATTTACTTCAACGTTATGTTAAACTCCGTAAAGAAGTGTTAAAGCTTGATGAAGTTCACATGTATGATTTATACACTCCACTTATTAAAGATGTCAAAATGGAAGTTAGCTATGATGAGGCAAAGGATTATATCCTTAAAGGTCTTGAGCCACTAGGAGAAGACTATATTTCCATTTTGGAAGAGGGTTTCGAGAATCGTTGGGTAGATGTTCATGAGAATAAAGGTAAACGAAGTGGTGCCTACTCATCTGGTACGTATGGAACAAACCCTTATATTTTGATGAACTGGCAAGACAATGTGAACAATCTATTTACTCTTGCACATGAATTTGGACATTCTGTACACAGCTACTATACGCGCAAGACTCAGCCATATCCATACGGGAATTACTCGATTTTCGTAGCAGAAGTAGCATCAACCTGTAATGAGGCGCTTCTAAATCATTATTTATTAAATACAATTGATGATGAAAAGAAGCGTTTATATTTACTAAACCATTTCCTAGAAGGATTTAGAGGGACAGTTTTCCGTCAAACAATGTTTGCTGAATTTGAACATATCATTCATCAAAAAGCACAAGCTGGAGAACCGTTAACTCCTGAATTATTAACAAAAACATATTATGATTTAAATAAAAAATATTTTGGTGAAGATATTGTGGTTGATGAAGAAATTGGGTTAGAGTGGGCGAGAATTCCTCATTTCTATTACAATTACTATGTGTATCAATATGCTACAGGCTATAGTGCAGCAACAGCATTAAGCAATCAAATTCTTGAGGAAGGTCAGCCTGCTGTTGATCGTTATTTAGAGTTCTTAAAAGCAGGAAGCTCAGATTATCCAATTGAAGTGCTTAAAAAAGCTGGTGTAGACATGACATCTTCGGCACCAATTGAAGAAGCGTGCAAAGTGTTTGAAGAGAAGTTAAATGAGATGGAAGAGCTTTTAGCCAAAGTAAATAACTAGTAAAAAGGAATGTGCATGCAGTAAGCAGCACATTCCTCAGGCTGTAGACAAACTAATTGAAATTGAGTTTGTTTACAGTCTTTTTTGCTTTGTAATAAGTGTTGAGATGGTTGATTTGAGCTCCAGGATGCTCGCTTTCCGTGGGGTGAGCGGTGAGCCTCCTCAACGCTTTGCGTCTGCGGGGTCTCACCTGTCCCACAGCTCCCACAGGAGTCTCGCACCTTCCGCTCCAATCAACCTACTTAGTTTTTAAAAAGTACTGTAAAGAACTAATTTCACCTATAATTGAATTTAAAACAACAACGCTTTGCTTTAAAGTGTAATTAAGAAAATCTTGAGGTGATTACAATGCTTTCTAAACATAATTCCATTCAAAGAGATCAAATTGAAATGATTGCTTTAGATCAACTTATACCAGTGAAACAATTACAAAGTACTTAATAGAAAACGATATTATCCCAGCAGTACCTTACACAAGACTGCTGAAGAAGGGTTTTTTTCGTAAACATGAATATGTTACGATGAACACTATGATTGTTACATATGTCCGGCTGGTGAAATCTTAAAATACTCTACAACGACTAAAAGGGATACCGAGAGTACAAATCTTAGAAGCATATTTGCGCAACCTGTCCATTTTTTAGCTCAATGTAAAGATCGTAAAGATTATCAAAAAGTGGTGACACCCCATATTTGGCAAGAATATGTTGAAGAAGCAGATCACCTCCGTCATCATAAGGATGTAAAACCAATTTATGCAAAACGGAAAGAAACAGATGCTAAAGAAAAGCATGGTATGCGATGGACAATTTTGAGAGGACTCAAAAAATTGACCATGCAGGCAATGCTTACTTTTGCTGCCCATAAATTTAAAGAAAATGGCCTCTTGGACTTGGAAAGGTCCAGTGACAGTCTAATAAGACTCGGAGAGGCTGATTCGTGTAATATTTGAATGAAATGGTCAAAAATTTCAAAAGGGGTTCGGAATGTTTTGCATTACGAATCCCTTTTGTCGACAATCTGAGGAATGTGCATTAGGCAGCACATTCCTTTTCAAAATCCTCTAAATGTTTTACGGTGGTTAATAAAATAGAGTGTAAGGAAAATTGCGATAAATAATAGCGGAGATGTAATATAAAGTGGAATTAGGTTCATAAAACCTAACATATTCACAAAAAATAGCCCGATTGTCACAAAGGCAAGCAATATGAGCCATCTAAGCTTCACGACACATCACCCTTTATGTAGTTTCTTACTATTTATTGTATATGTTCTAATTCGAATATTTATCCATACAAAATGAGACAGGTAGTTGGCGATAGCTTCCTTTATGTCGTTAAATCTTTTAAGCGTTTACACCAAATTTTAATGTGAATTTTTTGTGAAAAGGGGCAATCTTACTTGTCAAAAGTCGACACATTTTGATATATTATAGATGTGAAATTAATCACAAACAAACATTTACCCCTTTGTTTGACCGTGAAAAATTTCTCCCATCCCCTTTGTTGTCGTTAAGACATATAAAAAAGACCCTTTACATTTGTAATGGGTCTTTTTGTTTTGCTTAGTAATGCATAATAAAATTCTTAGGCGTGTATAAGTTCTCGACAAGAGGCTAATCAAGGCACTTGCGCTTTTGTTCATAATAAAAAGGAATGACACGTGTCATTCCTTCACTTAGCTCCAATATACCTCCAAAAAGTTCCGTGCTTTGCCGCTACTTTTTCAACTTTTTGAGAAAGGGTTAATTTTTTTAATTCTTTTTCAACTTCAGTCATTGTCATGTTATAAACAGTTGCGATTTCGGCTGATGCAACAAATTGATAATGCTGTATGAAAACCTCTAATGGCGGTGTGTGTGAAGGTTTTATCACGTCACCAACCATTTCTTCTAGCACTTGTACATACATATCATAGGAATATATGCCTGTAATCTTTAGGCCTTCTTGCTCAACCTCTTCACTGAAGAAGGCAAGCGTTGGAATTTCTTGAATGTCCATTTCAGATGTGATTTTCAGATCGCATTGAAGTGCTTTTGCAGCACTTTCAGAGTGAAGATCTTTGCGGAATTCAGATACATCTAGTCCTACGTTTTTAGCTATATCTACTAAGATCTCTATATCCGAGACGTTTTGACTTTCAATAAACAAGTGCTCCTGTAACTTTCTTAAATAACGAAGTCCTGCTTTTCTCCCTTGTAGTTCCGCTGATTTTATCGCGAGGGACGCTGTGTATGGGGTAGATAATGGATTTTCTAACCATACGTTTCCATCACATGACATGCCTGTGCGACAAGCCGTTTTCTCCCACGCTTGGGCAAGTTTTTCAGGGGTTTTTCTCTTTGTAATATTTAATGTTGCAAGGCGTCCACTAATGATATACTTCAGCGTAAAGAGCCGACCATATTCAATTTGTAGCTTTTTTATGATCGGTTCTAATGCCCAGCATTCCGGGCATAGTGGATCGACAAACATATAGATTTCAAGTGGCTTATCAGGATGCCCACTACAATGGGAGAAAAAGAGAGAGACGTCCTTCTTCTCATGCTGTTCCATCATTGTTTGTGCCTTCTTTCTGAATGTTGCTTTCATCTTCACTACCTGCTGTGTTGACCATATGTTGGGCAGTAAGCTTTAAACGATGGAGAAGGAAATCCTTAACCTCTCCCTTTAAACCAACTTCACTCATAGCGGCCTCCATGCAGTTGATCCAAGCTACTGCTCTTGCAGGGGTAATTTCAAAAGGGAGGTGTCTAGCTCTTAACATAGGATGACCGTGTTCTTCCGTATAAGCTTGAGGACCACCTAAATACTGTGTTAAAAATTGCTTTTGTTTACGTGCTGTTTCCGTTAGGTCATCGGGAAATATAGGAGACAATAGTGGATGTTTTTCTACGTTTGTATAAAAGGTATCAACAAGCTGCGAAAGAGTATCTTCTCCAATCGCCTCATAAGGTGTTAAATGTTGATTCGTCATGTTGATTTCTCCTTTTCGGTGTGCTGGTTAACTTTAAAAATTCAATTGTTCATTTATAACTAAAATAAATGTTAAAATTGCTTTGTCAAAAGAAGTAATTTGTTTTTCTATGTAAGTTCATTTTAACAAGCGTTCTCTTATATCTCAAACAAAGCGCTCGCGAATGTGATATTTACCATTATTGTATGTGGAAGGGAATTTAGTATGTACGAATGTTTAGTCCATTAGTTGTTAAAAAGTTAGGTTAATATAGCCATAGGTAAAAGAACATCACTTATTTTTAGTAATCTCAGACTATTGACAAACTAACGCCTTCTTCGTTACTAGGTAACGCCTAGCGTTACTTGGTAACTCCGCTCCTTACAAGGCTTCGTGCCTCGAAAGGCCAAGCGTTAGCAATCAGCTTTAGTGGTGTGAAATTTCATTTGTCTACAGATTAAGACCATCACTTGTTCTGATGGTCTTTACTAAAAAATTTTTACACTTGATATGTCGAAGTGATTTTTCGTACATAGTTTTGTGTTTCTTTAAATGGAGGGATTCCTCCATATTTATCCACATTACCAGGTCCGGCGTTGTATGCTGCTAGAGCGAGTGAAACATCTCCGTTATATTTTGATAACATTTGCTTTAAATATTTTGTTCCTCCTTCAACATTTTCGCCTGCATCAAAAGGATTGTTGACACCGAGTGAACGGGCGGTTGCTGGCATCAACTGCATAAGTCCCATTGCCCCAGCATGGCTTTTCGCAGAAGGATTAAATCCAGATTCTTGTTTAATGACAGCACGAATTAGCTTTTCATCCACACCATACTTATCAGCTGCCTTTGTAATAATATCGTCAATACTATCAGACTGAACAGGAGCATCGGTTTGACTAAAAGATGTTACGTGTCCGAAACCTGGAGAGTTTGGTATCATTCTGGGTAGAGAAGACAGGACAGTTGTTGTACTTGTTGTAACAGCTTTATTATTTCCAGCTGTTGAACTAATAAATGATTTTAATAAATCTTGAAAATTGGTTTCAAAGGTTGAATCAATTGATTTATTTGGTGATTGATTAAAGCTTTGAAGGGCCGAAAGTTCAAGCATAGTTTTATAATATTTCATTTTAATATCCAAAACTCTTACCTCATCTCGCTATATTTTCGTTCATAAAAGCGACGAATTTTATTTTTTGTCTCGCGAATTGGAATGTTAAGTTCAGTTAAAAGTTTATGAAAATCCTTTTTTCCTTCATCTTCATCTGTTACTTCAAATTCAAGTTCATAGTCCTCTACATTTAGATATCGGCTGTGGTCAATAACAAGTAAACCACTTTCGATCCTTTTTTCTGCACGTAATGTAGATAATGTTCCGAAATATGACATATCTTTTATTTCAATGCCTAAATGTGAAAGTCTTTCTGTAACTTGTCCCTTTTCAAGGTTTCCTGTTTTCAACATGTTGTGAGCTTTTTCTTCTGTGAGAATCTGATGTGTCTCAAGGAGCCCGACATCAGCGGGTTCTTTTAACGTCATAACGTATTGATCCTGCTTTTTTCTAATTCTCAAAGCAGCACCTAGTTCTTTTAATGAGAATTGTTGTGTATCAAAGTAATGGTTTTCTTGTAGAAAAAATTGAGCATCGTTAATGTTGAAGGTTTCTTTTATTTTTAAAAACTCATCTTTCGTTAATAAGTTTTTAAATTCAATTTCAATCTCTTGTGACATATATGTTAGACCTCACTAATAAAATTAATTTTCCAATAAGCTTTCTCTACATGCCTCGCTCTATCTCAAACGAAGTGCTCCAGCATATGCAGATGAACGGGCGCCTTCCGCTTTTATTTATTATCTCTCGAATTTAAATAGTCCGCAATGTTATCAAGTGACTTTTTAATATGGTAAAATAATCTTGATTGTTATGGAAGGAGATTTATATGAATACTAGAATTGAATTAGTTGATACAAAAGTTGAAAATCGTACATTAGTCTTGGAACCTGTAGAACTTCCTTCAGCTTTAAATGAGATAAATGATATAAAAGCTCAAGGACAGATGCTGGTTGATTCTGATCATTTAGCTTTTATTTACATACTAGAATCAGGGGATGAATTTGTTTATGCGAGCCTTCCTCATCAAATTTGGCCACAATTAAAAGATGCGATGGATAACAGCTATAAGGTCGAGCTGAAAATAAATGATCAACAACTAGAATTAGAAAACCTAATGGAAGAGTTAAGCTATTTATTAGAAAATATTAAGGATAATGCTAATTATGGAGAAGAAATGGAAAGTAAGGTTGTAGAACTTTTTTCTCTATCTTAATAGAAAACGTGAGTTAGTTTTTTTAGGACAGCAGGCGGTTGCGTAAGGGGGATACATAGATGGAAGGTCAACAATGGAAATCATTTTTGGCTCCTTATAACCAAGCAGTGGAGGAACTAAAGGTTAAGTTAAGAGGAATTCGATCCCAATATGAGCTTGAGCATTCTCATTCTCCAATCGAGTTTGTTACGGGTCGTGTAAAGCCGATAGCTAGTATCTTGGATAAAGCAAAGCGAAAAGATATTGCAATGGAAGACATAGAAGAAGGACTTCAGGATATCGCTGGAATTCGAATGATGTGTCAGTTTGTGGATGATATTCGGTTTGTTGTTAATATGCTAAAAAGTCGTAATGACTTAGAAATTATTGAAGAACGAGATTATATAACGAATCAAAAGGATAGTGGCTATCGATCTTTTCATCTAGTTGCAAGATATCCAGTTCAAACGATAGCAGGAGAAAAAAAGCTATTAGTTGAAATTCAAATTCGAACGTTATCCATGAATTTTTGGGCAACAATTGAACATTCAATAAATTATAAATATAGCGGTAACATCCCGGATAATATCAAAGTTCGGTTAAAACGAGCAGCTGAAGCAGCGTATTTATTAGATGAAGAAATGTCCCAAATTAGAGGGGAAATCCAAGAAGCACAAGCTATTTTCTCAAGAAAAACGGATAAAAATTAAAAAAGAATAGATGGATGGAACAAACACTAGCCTTATTATGAAAATAAAACGATAAAGGGGTAGTATCTATGAAATTTGCAATTTCATCAAAGGGTGACCCGATTTCTAACTCAATTATGCAAAAGATGAAAACCTATTTATTAGATTTTCAACTTGAATATGATGAAGATCGTCCAGATATTGTCATTTCTGTTGGAGGTGATGGTACTCTTTTATACGCTTTTCATCGCTATAGAAGCAGATTAGACAAAACAGCCTTCATTGGTGTACATACAGGTCATTTAGGGTTTTATGCCGACTGGGTTCCTGATGAAATTGAAAAGCTAGTTATTGCTATTGCGAAAACACCTTATCAGATTGTGGAATATCCAATCCTAGAGGTTATCATTCGTCACAATGACGGAGGCCGTGAGGCGAGGTATTTGGCTCTTAATGAATGTACGGTCAAAAGCATTGAAGGAACGCTTGTAATGAATGTTGAGATTAAGGGGCAGATGTTTGAAACCTTTAGAGGGGATGGTCTTTGCATTTCAACACCTTCCGGGAGTACTGCTTATAATAAAGCACTAGGCGGAGCGATTTTACACCCGTCATTACGTGCCATTCAATTGGCAGAAATGGCCTCAATCAATAATCGCGTCTTTCGTACGATCGGATCACCCCTTATTTTACCGGAGCATCATACATGCATGTTAAAGCCCGTGAACGATGTTGATTTTCAAATTACAATTGATCATCTTACTTTGTTGCATAAAGATGTTAAATCCATTCAATGCAGAGTGGCGAATGAAAATGTTCGATTTGCTCGTTTCAAACCATTCCCATTTTGGAAACGAGTACGTGATTCTTTCGTTGGAGATGTAGAAAAATAATGGACACTTCGTTTCACCTTCAATGGACTATTCGCAAGGAAGAAGATGAAATGCTTGTATTTGACTATGTTAAAGAGAAGAAGATCTCGAAGCGTGCCTTAACAGATATTAAATTTAATGGCGGAGACATACTAGTTAACTCTGAGCACGTAACTGTTAGACATAAGCTAAAAGAGGGAGATATTTTAACAGTCATATTTCCCAAAGAGGAAAGAGGATCTGGCTTACAAGCAGATCTCGTCCCATTTGACGTCGTTTATGAGGATCAACATTGCTTAGTGATAAATAAACCCCCATTTGTTCCATCAATACCGTCTAGGGACCATATAAGAGGGACATTAGCTAATGGGTTAATTCATTACTATGAAAAGCATAACATTCCTTCCACGATACATATAGTGAATCGGTTGGATAAGGACACATCAGGGCTTATGCTCGTTGCGAAGCATCGTTTTGCTCATTCCTTGTTTTCAGATCAACAAAAAACTAAGAAAATTCATCGTACCTATCAAGCCATTGTGCACGGTGTAATGAGTGACATGGAAGGAACCATTTCTAGTCCAATTGGACGGAAAAAGGATAGTATTATCGAGAGAGAAGTCTGTGAGGACGGCCAGGATGCAGTTACTCATTATCAAGTGCTTCAGACATTTAAAGACAAAACGCATGTCAAACTTGTGCTAGAGACCGGACGAACCCATCAAATTCGTGTACATCTATCATCGATCGGACATCCTTTATGTGGTGATCAATTATACGGTGGCAATGAAAGGCAGATTAATAGACAAGCTCTTCATAGTTCACAGTTGTCGTTTTGGCACCATTTGTTAGAGGAACACCTAGAATTTGAGGCACATCTGCCTGAAGATATGATGAACTTACTTAGCCCCACTGTTTGAAATTAGTGGGGTTTTTTATTGTTAAGAAAATTTTGAAATTCCTTGAACGCTATGTACTTCCGAATCTTACTTTTTGCAAAAAAAGTAAGATGGCTAGCTCCTAGAGGAGCTAGCCACAACTAATTAAAGTAAAGATCGTCTTCTAATCAAATGCTTTTTTAGCCTGAGAGGGGCTAATTAAGGCGCTTACGCTTTTATTTCGGGACATTCACGCTCTAAACCTTGACTCATCATATGGAAGGCTGGAACTTACGTAAACAAGCTCGTCCTCAGGATAACGAAACGCGGTAAGTTTATTACCAAAAACCGCTCCGGTGTCAATGTTAATTGTTCGATTGACACGTCTTGGTTCTTTAATCGGAGTGTGACCATACACGATCATTGGTTTGCCTTGATAATGCTGGGCCCAGTCGCGGCGTTCAGGAGTTCCATCAGGATTCTTCTTTCCAGTGATATCACCATATAATACAAACGTTTTAACGGCATTGGTGTTTTTTCCTATATAATCCTCACGAATGCCAGCGTGTGCTACAACTAATTTTCCATTATCAAGAATTTGATAAAGATGTGATGACTCATAAAGCCACATAAATTTGTTTTTGATGTCCGCCTGTTCCTTAGGCGAAAGCTGTTCATATTCTGCAACGGTTGTTTCAAGTCCATGAGTAATTTGTACCTTATTTCCTAGAAAAAAGCGATAAAGCTTATTACAATGATTTCCAGGTGAATAGTGGGCAAGGTTCTCTTTTACGAGTTGATAAACAACCTCAATAACTCGAATCGAGTTTGGTCCACGATCTGTTAAGTCTCCTACAAATGATAGCTTCCGTCCATCAGAATGAACTGGTATACCAGATGTCCAGTCATAACCCAGTTTTTTTGTTAACTCCTGAAATTCTGCAAAACAACCATGGATGTCACCGATAATATCTACCTTCATATGTAACCACCTCATTATCCCTATTGTTTTAAGCCATACTTACACACAAAAAGTGGTACCCTTTTGATAGAGTACCACTTCTATTAATCAAACATGTATTTTCTGGTGCGGGAACGCACATTAAGTACAATCCCAATCGCCACCATATAGGTAGCCAATGAGCTACCGCCATAGCTAACAAACGGTAACGGTAAGCCTGTGATAGGAAGAAGTCCTATTGTCATGCCAATATTCTGAAAAACCTGAAACGTAATCATCCCAATAACACCTGTGCAGAGGTAGCTACCAAATGGATCATTACTTTCTAGAGAGATATGAATCATTCGGTAAATGAGCAAAAAGAACAACGATACAACCATACTACCACCAATAAAACCAAACTGCTCAGAAATAATCGCAAAGATAAAGTCAGTGTGGGCTTCAGGTAAGTAAACTTCTAAGTTATTATACCCTTTTCCGTGTAACTCTCCAGATCCAATAGCAAGAAGAGATTTAACAAGCTGAAAGCCTTGTTCTCCTGAATATTCATAAGGGTTTAACCAACCATAAAATCGATCCAATTGATAGGATTTACCACCAAGAACATATTTTAATAGGATATCTGGATATTTAAAAAACAGAATGAGAAATGTTCCAGTTCCAACCACGAAAGTAATGACGGCTGGTAAAATAATTCTCCATTTAATGCCCGAGATCAGTAGTATAGAGGAGATAATAACACAAAATACCATGGTCATTCCCATATCTGGTTGCCGAATTAACAAAAGAACTGGGGGGCCAGCAGCTGCCGCTATTTTTCCAATAAGGAGAAAGTCATCTTTTGTTGTGTTTTGTGGATACTTCTCACGATGGTCTGCTGCGACCTTACTTAAAACAATAATAATGATAATTTTCATTAATTCCGATGGCTGGAAATTTCCTAATGGACCAAGTTTATACCAGGCTGTTGCTCCTTTAATGGTTTGAACGATGCCTTCTGGTAATACCTCTAAACCAAGTAATAGTAATAGTCCAAACCCATATAAATACCACGCAAGCTGCCTAAAACGATCATAGTCGATGAGCATGGTTCCAACAATAGCAACTGCACCAATAATGTACCATTGAATCTGCTTCATCGAGAAGTTAATGTTTTGCAGTGTTGCAGGTAAGGTTGTTTCGGCACTATTTATTGCGATTGTACTTAGAATTGCCAATAAAAATAATATGAAAATTAATGTATAATCAATTTGTTGTTGAGGGGATTTATCGTTTGTCATAATCGATCCCTTTCTAAAATCTTTTAACTTGAAATCAGTGTATCTTCATTGTATCATTTACAATCTTAAAGGATTGTGAACGATTTGCAAAGAATCGTTTTACTTTAATTGTTTCATTTGTGTAAATACTATTTATCTTATTGCTTCACCAATTACATATAGAATATTATAGTTATTATAATATGAAGCACAATATGTAGAAATGCTTAGATTCTTGTCGAAAAAATGAAGGATTATTTTTCACTATATAGATAAATCATCCAAAGGAGAGGAGGAACATATGATGTCTGAGGAAAGAGAACAAGTAGAGCTTGAAGAGGAAGCACTTCGAACAAGTCTAACAGATAGAAATATGGATGAATTCCGTTCTGTTTTTTTAGAGCAACATCCATATGATCAAGCAAGCCTGTTTCGCAAACTTGATCCTGACCAACGAAATACAGTTTATCAGTTTCTTTCCCCAGAAGAAATGGCTGCAGTATTTGAAAACATAGAAGATGAAGATGGCCAATATGAGACATATCTATCGGAAATGGATCCAACATTTGCAGCACAGATGCTTGCTCATATGTATGCGGATGATGCTGTTGATGTCCTAAATGAATTAGATAAAGATCAAGTTGCCAGTTATTTAACAATAATGGACAATGAAGCAGCGGAAGAAATTCGAGAATTGCTCCATTATGAAGAATATACTGCAGGAAGTATCATGACAACGGAGTATATCTCAATTCATGCAAATCAAACGGTCCATTCGGCCATGCACATATTAAAGAAAGAAGCACCTAATGCTGAAACAATTTATTATGTGTTTGTCATTGATGAGGAAGAAAAGCTAGCTGGGGTTATATCGCTTAGAGATTTGATTATAAGTGAACCTGATACGATGATTTCAGAAATTATGAACGAGCGCGTATACTCTGTAAGTGTTGCTGAGGATCAAGAAGAAGTAGCAAGGAAAATGAAGGATTATAACTTCTTAGCTCTTCCAGTTGTTGATTTCCAAGGTCATTTGCTTGGGATTATTACTGTCGATGATATCGTTGATGTTATCGATGAAGAAGCAAGTGATGATTATTCAAAACTAGCTGCAGTCTCAGATGTTGACTCAACAGATCGAAGTCCGTTTGGGGCAGCAAAAAAAAGGCTGCCATGGTTAATTATTTTATTATTTTTAGGAATGTTTACAGCCAGTTTAATAGGACGATTTGAGGCTACGTTAGAAAAAGTGGCAATCTTAGCTGTTTTTATTCCATTAATAGCTGGAATGGCAGGAAATACAGGGACACAAGCATTAGCGGTAGCAGTTAGAAGAATTTCGCTCGGCGATGCTCAAGATCAACGATTAGGTAAAATGGTTTTAAAAGAAGCAGGTACAGGACTTATTACTGGGACGATTTGTGGTATTGTTGTTGCTCTCGTTGTCTTTGTTTGGCAAGGGAAACTTTTTTTAGGAATGCTAGTCGGGTTGTCGATTTTAGCAACATTAACTGTTGCGACGATCTCAGGTGCCTTCATTCCTTTAATCATGCACAAGTTAAAAGTGGATCCTGCAGTAGCATCAGGACCATTTATTACAACTATTAATGACATTATTAGTATTTTAATCTATTTTGGAATGGCGACTTTATTTATGCAATATTTAATATGAATAAACGGTTCTGAGCGTATTGATACAAAATCAATACGATGTTGGATATGATATAGTCTATAGACTTTTCATTTTGACAGATTGAAAAAAATTAGCATAAGGAGGGGATACGATGCATGGAGCGTCTGTAACTTCATTAGTTATTGTTATTCTCGCAGCATTTTTAACCCCAATTTTACTCCACCGATTAAAGCTGAATTTTATGCCTGTAGTTGTAGCTGAGATCATTATCGGCTTATTCATTGGGAAAAGTGGTTTTAATCTTGTTCATCAAGATATGTGGCTTGAGACATTGTCAATGCTCGGATTTATCTTTCTTATGTTCTTAAGTGGTTTGGAAATTGATTTCACCGCATTTGCTGGAGGAAAAAAGAAAGAGAAGCTTTCTTCAGGTAAAAATGCCCCAAATACATTTTTAGTATCATCGATTGTTTTTGCAGGTATTTTTGCTTTATCCCTACTGCTTTCATATATGTTTGTATGGATAGGGTTAATGGATAATGCCTTCTTAATGACTTTGATCATATCAACGATTTCATTAGGTGTTGTTGTTCCAACATTAAAGGATGCTGGAATCATGAAATCAAACATTGGGCAAATTATTTTACTAGTTGCTGTTATTGCTGACCTAGTTACGATGATTTTGCTCGCGGTATTTGCCTCAATCTATGGAGGCGGAGAAAGCAACACATGGCTTTTATTAGTACTGTTCGGGGCTGGTGTTGGTCTATATTTCTTAGGAAAGACTTTTATGAATCGCTCCTTTATTGAGACAATGTCAAAGGGAACGATTCAAATTGGGACACGTGCTGTTTTCACCTTAATCATTTTATTAGTGGCGATATCTGAAACAATTGGTGCAGAAAATATTCTTGGTGCCTTTTTAGCAGGGGTATTGGTATCACTTCTATCTCCAAATAAAGAAATGGTGCAAAAGCTTGATTCGTTCGGCTATGGATTCCTAATCCCGATTTTCTTTGTAATGGTTGGTGTCGATTTAGATATTTGGGCTCTATTTAAAGACCCGAAGATCTTTATTCTTATTCCCTTGCTATTTATTGCTCTACTAATTTCTAAAATTTTACCAATTTTCTATTTGAAAAAATGGTATGACATGAAAACTACCCTTGCATCAGGATTTCTCTTAACTTCAACCTTATCCTTAGTTATAGCTGCAGCAACAATTGGGGAGAGAATGGAGATCATTACGTCAGAAATGTCTGGGGCTTTGATTTTGGTTGCAGTTATCACAAGTATTGTCACGCCAATTTTCTTTAAAAAGCTCTTTCCTAAAAATGAAGGAGAACCTTCTAAAATTAAGGTGGCGTTTATTGGGGCAAATCAAATGACATTACCTGTTACAAGAGAATTAAATTCTGATCTTTATGAAACAACGGTTTATCATATACAACAGGATAAGATCGATCAGCAAATAGCGGAATCATTGTTTGAAATCAAAGAAATTGACGAATTTCAAGTTCAGGCTTTGAAAGAACAAAATGCTTTTGAAGTTGATATGATCGTTGTTGCGACTGGTGACGAGCAGAAGAACGCTGATATTGCCTTGTTTGCAAAAGAAGAACAGGTTGATCGAGTCATTGCAAGTGTTGGTTCCCCGGAATTAGCAACAAAATTAAAGGATGAAGGGATCGACATCTTCTCGACATTATTATCGACGAAAACAATGCTACGTGCTCTTATAGAAGCACCAAGTGTAATGAGAATTCTAACAAACCAAGAAACAACTCTTTATCAAATTAATTTAAATAATCCAAAATATGATAATATTTTATTACGTAATTTTCCATTTACGGGAGATATTATTTTCGTAAGGATATTTAGAGGGAAAGATTCAATTGTTCCACATGGTGACACAGATCTTAAACTTTCTGATCGTCTCATTGTGACAGGTTCACGAGAGTATGTAAAAGAACTAAAACATGAGCTTGAATTAATATAGCTTAAGTCTGTTAGAAGATTTTTTAAATGAAATTTCTTGAAACTTTGAACACATTTGGTATGATATTAAAGTAAGATATAAATATTGATAAGAAAAACCGCTAGGGGAGCCCTATACAATGGGCTGAGATTAAAGTGCTTCTTTAAGACCCTTATAACCTGATCTGGTTTATACCAGCGTAGGGAAGTGGCTTACAGGCATGATACCTTAATGTATGTAAAACCACTTTCCTACGGGAAAGTGGTTTTTTGTTTAAGGCTCTTTTCTGAGAAATTGTTGCTTTAGGGCTATTTTCTGGAGGAATACAGAGTTTTTACTGTTTTTAAAAGAAAGGATGCCGCTAGACTTGATACAGGGCTGTTTACTTCAAGTTACTATTAGCAACAAAGATTACGAAAACACCCTTTGTAATAAGAAAGTATAAAATTAACTAAGTCTATGGTCATTGGGACTAGCGATAAGC